>NZ_JBBOCA010000001.1:6690339-6994446 GCF_038002225.1 Paenibacillus sp. FSL R7-0204 | reverse complement strand
CCGGGAGAAGGAGGGGGAGTTCGGGGTGCGTTTCCTTGGGGCGGGCGTGAAGGATGTCATTCTGCCGGGGGACATGAAGGACATATTGAACACCGTGCTGCTCGCTGAGAAAAAAGCCCAGGCCAACCTGCTCACCCGACGGGAAGAGACAGCCTCAACGCGCAGCCTGCTGAATACAGCGAAGCTGATGGATGAGAACCAGACACTGTTCCGGCTCAAGGAGCTGGAGTTCCTGGAGAAAATCTGCGACCGGATTGGCTCCATCTCGGTTACGGGCGGCGGCGATCTGCTGGAGCGGCTAAGCTCACTGATCGGCGCAAGTAAATAGACAAGAATCGCCCTCCATACGGCTCAGCTTATGAGCTAGTGGAGGGCGATTCTTGCTGTATGAGGGGCTCCTTCATCTGTACGGTTCCGCTTAATCTACTGCACCAGCCCCATCAAATACCCGTAATGCTCGCTCTCCATCTGGTCCAGAGGGATGAAGCGGATAGAGGCGCTGTTGATGCAGTAGCGCTTGCCGCCGCGATCTGCGGGGCCGTCGTCGAAGACATGGCCCAGATGGATGTCACCGGATTGGCTGCGGACCTCGGTGCGTTCCATACCGAAGCTGGTATCCGTATCATAGGTGACGACCTGCGGGGCAATGGGCTTCGTGAAGCTGGGCCAGCCGCAGCCGGAGTCGTATTTATCCTTGCTGGAGAAGAGGGGCTGACCTGTGGCGATATCGACATACAGGCCGGATTCGTAGTTATCCCAATAGTCGTTACTGAAGGCACGCTCCGTGTCATTATTGACGGCTACTGCGTATTGGTCGGCGGTTAATTGCTGCTTCAGTTCTGCGTCGGAAGGGCGCGGGTATTGGGCCGGATCGATGACCGGCTCTTGCTCATCCAGGATGCTTAAGTCGATGTGGCAGTACCCGTTCGGGTTCTTCGCCAAGTAGTCCTGATGATATTCCTCCGCCAGATAGTAGTTCTCCAGAGGAAGGACTTCCGTTACGATCTTCTTGTCATACTTGGTTTGCTCCTGCGCTACAGCCTGCTGGATAACGGCTGCATCCTCCGGGGACGAATAGTAGATTCCTGTCCGGTATTGAACGCCCCGGTCATTGCCTTGCTTGTTGAGGCTGGTCGGGTCAACGACCTTGAAGTAAGCTTCCAGGAGCTGCTTCAGGGTGACCTGCTTCGGATCATATTTCACATGCACAGTCTCCGCGAACCCCCGGTCCCCGCGAATGACATCCTCGTAAGAAGGATTCTCGCCTTTCCCGTTGGCATAGCCTGAGGTGACATCCTGAACGCCCTGAATGCGGGCCATATATGCTTCCACACCCCAGAAGCAACCGCCCGCCAGGTACAGGTCACGCAGATCCTTATCGGCTATAGCTGCGGTCTTGACCGCTGGCACCGGAGCGGCCGCTGAGGCGGAGCTCATTCCCGCGAAGGTGTCCTTAATCTGCTCGTTGGAGGCATGACCCGGGAGGGACTTTACCAGCAACCCTTCTTCATCGATATAAAAAGAGCTGGGATATGCCCGTACCTGAAACTCCTTGGCCCATGTCCCATCTTCATCCAGCAGCACGGTTAAGTTGCCGTAGGATTGCTTGTTGAACCATTCCGTGAACTCCTTGGCGGATTTCTCGCCCTTGTAGCCGGGAGTTACAATTGATACTACCTCGAAGTCCTTCTCCTGTCCGGCCAGCGTGTTCAGTTCCTCCAGACCGGCAAGACAGATGGAGCACCAGGAGGCCCAGTATTTCACATAGACCTTCTTGCCCTTCAGATCCTCGAGCTTCATAGGGTTGCCCTTCAGATCATTTAATGCGAATGCAGGTGCAGGCTTCCCCTTGTTCATCGCTGCCGGGGAGACCGTCTTGCCGGATGCTGTATCGGGCTTCGCGCCGCATGCGGCCAGGATCGACAGCAGGCCGCCAATCACCAGCATATATCCCATCCACTTCCATATCTTTTTCATGCCTGATTCCTCCTCCCGTTATTGAATCCAGCTCACAATCGTATTCAGCTGGTCTGTCATTAGCAGCAGCCCCATGGCGATCAGCATACAGCCGGAGGCGATCTTGATCCCTCCCATGAACCGGTACAAGCGGCGAATCCGCTGCACCAGAACCTCCGAGAAGATGGATAGTACGAGAAAAGGAATCGCCAGACCCAGCGTATACAGCAGCATGAGGAATCCTCCGTAAGCAGGGGAGCCTTCCCCGGCAGCGATACTGAGAATGCCCGCGAGTACCGGGCCGATGCACGGCGTCCACCCGAAGCTGAACGTCAGGCCGAGCAGGAAGGCCCCGATATAGCCGCCGCGTGCAGCGCGGGGACTGGACAGCTTTTTTTCCCGTTCGAGCCAGGGGATCTTGATCAGCCCGGTCTGGTAGATCCCGAATAAGATGACAATCGCTCCGCAGACGGCAATGAACCTGGAGCTTGAAATGACACTGCCAAGGATACCGGAGCCGAAGCCCAGGGTAATGAAGACCACAGATAGCCCAAGCACGAAGATTAGCGTTCGCAGCATGAATACCGAACGGAACCGCATGGAGCCTGTGTCCACCCCGCCCTGATTCACACTGCCCGCCATACTTCCAGACAGATACGAGACATAGACCGGAAGCAGCGGCAGAATACAGGGTGCAAAAAACGATAATACCCCTGCGCCGAAGACGCAGAACAGGAATACAAAATCACCAGCCATCTCTGTCACCACCTATATGAATACACTTCTCTAATACTAAGGCTTACCGGCTGGTGTAGATGGGGACCGTGAACCAGAAGCAGCTTCCGGAACCCTTAGTGCTCTCTACACCAATCTTGCCGCCATGCAGCTCCACAATGGATTGGGCGATGGCAAGACCCAGTCCGGCGCCTCCGCTATTCTTATTGCGTGATTTATCTATCCGGTAGAACCGTTCGAAGATCCGTGCGGTCTCCGCCGCTTCAATTCCCTGCCCCTCATCGCTAACAGCGATTCGCAGGAACGGGCCTTCCTCGGCGGCGGACAGCACGATGTTGCCTTCTTCAGGGGAATGTTGAATCGCATTCTGCACAAGATTGGACAGTACCCGCTTAATCTGCGTGGGCATCATCAGGGCCGCGGGCAGCTTATCCGGCAGCTCAATTTCGACCTTCAGCCGCTTCTCCGCCAGATGGAAGGAGAAGCTCTCCAGCGTGCTGATCAGCAGTTCATCTGCATGGCACGGCTGCGGGTCGAAGGTTCCGCCGCTGGCCTCCAGGCTGGATAGTTCAAAGAGGTCCTGGATCAGCCCCGCCAGCCGCTTCGTCTCCAGCCGGATCGTATTCAGATACCGCTGGAAGGTCTCTTCTTCCTTGATCACATCATCCTCCAGTGCTTCCACGAATGACTGAATGGAGGCAAGAGGGGTCCGCAGATCGTGGGAGACATTCGCGATCAGCTCCCGCCGGGCGGACTCGGACTGGTGGAGATGGTCGAAGCTCTCTTTTAACTTACTGCTCATCTCATTGAATTGCCGGGCCAGCAGCTTGAACTCGTGCGGGCCGATCGTGGGGACTTCGGTGTGGAAATCCCCCTCGGCAATCCGTACCGTCTGCTCGGTAATCCGGGCAATGGACTTCTCCACCGGCCGTGTCAGCAGATGCTGGACGATGAAGGAGAACACGCCGATCCCGGCTGTGATACCGGACAGATAATATAGCTGATCGATGGTCAGCAGCATCCGGGAATAACTGACGAATAGACAGATCAACAATACGCCGATCCCCGTGAGACTGGACAATAGCAGATAGGTACGCAGCTTCATCAGATGCCATCACCTGCAAACTTATAGCCGATTCCCCAGACCGTCTTGATGTATTTCGGGTCGGAGGGGGTCTGTTCGATCTTCTCGCGTAATCTTCTTATATGCACCGTAACGGTAGTCGTATCTCCTTCATAGCTGAAATCCCAGATCTTGCTCAGCATCTGCGTCCGGGAGAACACCTGCCCCGGATGGCTCGCCAGCAGATACAGCATTTCGAATTCGGTCACCGTCAAGTCAATCGCCTGCCCGTTGATCTCTACCGTACGCTTGCCGACATCGAGGGTCAGCCCTTCGTATTTGATCGTGTGCTCAGTGGCAGTAACCGGCGATACCTGGACATATCTCATTCTGCGCAGAATCGCCTGCACCCGCAGGACGAGCTCCCTTGGACTGAAGGGCTTGGTCAGATAATCATCCGCTCCCATCGTCAGCCCCATCAAGCGATCCTGCTCCTCGCCGCGCGCTGTCAGCATAATGATCGGGAGATCTTCGGTCTGCCGGATCTCACTGCACACCTCCCAGCCGTTCTTATGCGGCATCATCAGATCTAGCACCATTAGGCTGGGCGGCTGGCTGCGCCATAGCTCTAGCGCCTCCAAGCCGTCCTTGGCGGTGGTGACCAGATACCCCTCCCGTTCCAGATACCTGCGGCACACATCGGTAATATTCGGATCATCATCCGCGACCAGCACTCGTTCATTCATCCTAACCCACCCCATATCCGGAAAAATCCATTTGATTCCATCATATCACAGGGTGAGTTCATCGCTCATCCCGTCTTATTTCATGGCCTTGGCAGGCTTCATGTACATGGTCACTACCGTATCCGCCACATAAGTACTGCCATCGTACAGGGCCGGAGCCATGCTCAGATTGACCGTTTTACCATCGACCATCATTTTTTTCGACCCGATCATGATCTTGATCATCTTGGCCGCCGGCATCATACCATCATCCATCATCTTGCCGTCGTCCGTCATCTTATCGTTGTCCATCATCTTGCCGTCATCCATCATCTTGTCCATGTACATCAGCGAGACGGAGCGGTCTTTGCTGTTCCATTCAATGCTGTAGCCGTACATCATGGCGGCCTGTCTAAGGTTCATTAACTCCATGCCGTCTTTCTTCATCGTCTTGATGCCTGCCGCTGCGCCGGAGATGCCGGACACCGCCAGAGAAAGTACCAATACTGCCGCCATCATGAACCGTTTGCCTGCTTTGCTGTTACCCATGCTAATCACGCTCCATTTCTTTGTAGTGGTTACATGGAACAGCATAAGCGGCAGAGCTTACGATTCTCTAAGCGAAACCTTACGATTGTATTACGGCAGCGGAGTGAGCGTATAACTTCTCCCTATAGCCAGATATCAGTTATAAGTGTTACGTCTAAGGCCGTACTCCATGCTAGAATTTATACACAAAGACAGAACAGTGGAATTAGAGGAGGACTAATCATGTGTGATAGATTTCAGATTGTAGGCAGCCTGCTGCGTCCGGCGGAGCTATTAGAATATAAGCAGCAGATTGAACACCGGGACGATATTCAGTATCCCTTTTACGGGGATTTCCAGGGCTATGAGCAGTGTGAGGCGAAGGCGATTCAGTCGGTAGTCGAGCAAGCGAGCGAGAATGGGCTGACGGTTCTGACGGACGGGGAGTACTCTAAGTCGATGTGGCATTTGGACTTCGCGTGGGGCTTCCAGGGAATTCAGCGCTATATTGCGCCTCACGGGTATTTCTTCAGAGACATTGACGGCACCTCCAAATACGAGACGCGCAAAGACATCGGTCTGCGCATCACAGGCGAGCTGGGCGGGAAGAATCACCACTTCCTTCAGGCGTACCGCCAGCTTCAGGAGCATGCCGGAGACCGGGAGACGAAGCTGTGCGTGCCTTCACCGTCCCATATCTTCGGAGAGCTGTCCTGGTCGGATAACCTTGGCGGCGAGGGGGCAGTGTACCAGAACCGTGATGAGCTGAAGGCCGGTCTGGTGACGGCTTATAAGGATTTTGTAGGGGAATTCGCGGCTGCTGGCGGTAAGATTCTGCAATTCGACGACTGCCTCTGGGAGCTGTTCGCGGACGATAATCCAAATTCGCCATTTACCGGTGAGGCAATCAACCACGAGGAAGTACAGAGTCTCGCGACAGAGTTCATCGATATTAACAACACCATTATTGATTACGGACATAGCCTGGGGCTGCTTATGTGGACCCATAACTGCCGCGGCAATTACGATTCCCGGAATATGGGCGGCGGCTCTTATGTGAAGATTGCCAACTTGTTCCTGAAGCAGCTGAAGTACGACCGCTTCTTCCTGGAGTGGGACGACGAACGCGCGGGCTCGCTGGAGGCACTTGCCGTGTTCAAGGATAGACCGGAGACGGAAATTGTACTTGGCCTGCTGTCTTCCAAAACCAGTACGCTGGACGATGAGACCCGTGTCCTCCGCATGCTGGATGAAGCGTCCACGATCATTCCGAAGGAGAGATTACTGCTCTCCCACCAATGCGGCTTCGCCTCCTGTGACGGGGGGAATGAGCTGACGGAAGCGGAGCAATGGGCGAAGATTAGACAGGGGCAAGAGATTGCCCGGCAATATTGGGCTTAACTTCATTAATAGGTAGCAGCTGTTCATAAAAGCAAGCCCGCATCTGGCAACAGGATGCGGGCTTGTTGCTGTATCCGACTATGGAACCGGCTGGAAACACACGCTAATAGCAACCCATGTCGCATTTATCCGGCTGCAATGTCGCAAAAGTACATGGAAACAGAGGCGGCAGATCGGCTATACTCGCTGTAACAATTATGATAATGAAAATCATTATCACATAATACATAACAGGGGGAGTCAGCGTGAACAGAGCAACACAGAAACAAGAGGCCGGCAGGAAGAAATTTGCCGCCCGGCAATCAGGATTATTCATGGTATGGATGCTGGCGCTGGTACTGGTACTGACAGCTTGCGGGTCTGGAGGGGGAGCTAATGCTGGCACAGCCGCACAGCCTTCAGCTTCAGCTGAGCCGTCCCCGTCGCCTGAAGTACAGGCGCAGGCATCACCGGAAGCACAGGCTACAGCAGCCTACCCGGTTACCTTCAAACATATCAAGGGCGAATATACGCTTACGGAGAAGCCGAAGGTGATCGCTGTGCTTGACGTGAAATTCGCCGATCAGCTGATCGCGCTTGGAGAGAAGCCGGCAGGCAGCGTAGTTGCCGGAACCAAGGACGAGTTCCCGGAATATCTGAGTGCTCAAATGGACGGGGTGAAGGTCCTGGGTACACGCGATGAGCCCAATCTGGAAGCCATTGTGGCGCTGAACCCGGATCTGATCTTGATGACTGATTTTCAGGAAGAAGCTTATGAGAGTGTCAGTAAAATCGCGCCTACAATCGTCCTGGACTTCTATGAGGATTGGCGGGATACGCTGGCTACCATCGGTACAATAACAGGGAAGCAGGCAGAGGCTGAAGTAGTGAAGAAGGCCTACGAGGACAAAATCACCGGACTGCGTGAGCAACTGTCGGCGAAGCTGGGCGACGAGACGGTGGCGCTGATTCGTCCAAGACCGGAAGGGATTCGGGTACATGGTCCCGAGCACCGGACAGGAAGCATTCTGTATGAGGATCTGGGATTAAAGGCACCTGCGTTCGTTCAAGCCATCAAGGATGACACCTCGGTCGAAATATCGATGGAGACTGTCTCTGATATCGGGGCAGACCGCTATTTCCTGCTCTCAGATGATCTGTTCGCCAAAGAGGCAGAGGCTCTGGCCAGCAGTCCGATCTGGAAATCCCTTGATGCAGTGAAGAATAACCGGGCCTATGATGTGAATTCAACGCTCTGGATCGCGTATTATGGTCCCCTGGCGATCAATATTATTGTAGATCAGGCCTCGGAAGCGCTGCTTGGAGCCAACTGAGATGGACCGCTATTTGTCGTCGGCCCGCTGGAGGGAACTGGCGGAGGATTACCGGATGAGGCTGGGGGAGCCGCCTGCGGACAGCGTCCGCACCATCGCTCTGAGTGAGCTGCAAGATGAAGCGGTATGCCGCGAATATATCAGCTGGCTTAAGGATTATATCGGTGCGCCGGACATGCAGGTTGCTGCCTCCATGCTGGCCAAAAGGATCGGCTATCTGTGGATCGCGCCAATACTGACCGCCATGACCGTTCATAATCATGAAGTCTTCTTCCCGCTGGACAGAAGCTTCCTCTATCATCCGGCTTCTACAGAAGAGACGACATTCCCATTCCTGGCGCTGGACGGGCTTCAGTCAGCCTCACCACAGAAGGATAGGGCCGTGTGGCGCGAAGCTGTTATTGAGGAGAATTTTGCGGCACGGCTTGCGCCGCTGCTGCAGATGCTTGCCAACGTTGGACCCGTCTCCATGGCCGTGCTGTGGGAGAATATTATGGTGCGTATTGCCCCGTTGTATGCGCCTAGAGCAGACCTATCCGGTGAAGAAAGGCTGCGGATGCAAGAGGATTTTGCGTTTCTGACCCGGACGGCTCCCGGCACATTGTTCGGCTCAAGACGCAACCCGTTCACCCGGTTCACCGGGGGGAATGACGAGGCTCCGGTTGCGAAGAGCAAGCGCATTACGTGCTGTTTCTACTACCGGATGTCCGGGGAATATTGCAGAAAGTGTCCGAAGATTGACATTGAGAATGAATCTCAATTAAAATGACAGCAGGTCTATCCGTTTAGCAAAGGATACTGTTGTCAGGAGATGAGAGAAATGCCGCAACAAGAACAGGCAAGTCTATGGAGTGATACAGCAGTCAAGACGCTTGATGTGCGCAGTGGTACTGTGCCGCCCGGCGGTGTGCTGAGCGAAACGGAACTGGCGGCAAATCAGCTGCTGCTGGCCATTGGCGGGCAGGGAGGGCTTGTGATGAATGGTGAAGGCTGCCATGTCCAGGCCTCTTTTGCCTGTCATGCTGCCAAGGGATCAGCCTATACTCTGAGTGCGGGATCAGACAACATTCATTATACAGCTATTAGCTACAAGGCCATTCCTGTGGCGGGAGCAGCACATGTGCTCTTCCCGCAGCGCAATCACCCGCTGCGCACTTCGTTTGTGTATCATTCCGCGCCCCCGGCGGAGCTGCATATGGCGGCGGAGAGAATTGCCGCCAAATGGAGCCGGGGAGAAGGGCTGGAACGCTTCCATGCCAATGCGCTGCTACAAGGCATGCTCTACGAGCTTATTATGGAGCATGAACGCGGTCAGGGCGGCAGAGAGCCGGATATGGTGGAGGTTGTTGCCGCCTATATCGAGGGGCATTATCGTCAGGAGCTGGGGCTTAAGGAGCTGGCCGCGCTGGCCGGATGCGGCGTGCGGCAGCTCCAGCGGCGGTTCAAGCAGGAGAAGCGGCTCGGCCCGATGGAATACGTAATCCGGCTGCGGATGGAGAATGCAGAGCGGATGCTGCGTTATACGGATGCTCCCATCGGGGAGATCGCTGAGCGGACAGGCTACCGCGACATGTATTATTTCAGCAGGGCATTCAAGAAGCATTATGGAGTCCCTCCGCAGCTCTTCAGGCGTACTGCCGCTTTAGATTCCGGTGCGGTTACCGTTCCTGCGGAATTGCCGGATCGTTTGGCCTTCCCGCACGGATCACCACAGGGTCCGGTGATCCGCCATCTGCGGGGCGAATATCGTGTCACCGCTGCTCCGCGGCGGATCGCCGTGCTTGACGTCCAATATGCTGACCATTTGCATGCGCTGGGGATATCCCCCGCAGGAAGTGTAGGCTTCGGAAGCGGGGCGCTGAATTTCCCTCCGTATTTCCGGGAGAGATTGATGGCAACGGAAATGCTCGGCACCTATGAGTACCCGGACCTGCTGGCTGTAGAACGGCTGCGCCCGGATCTGATTATCTGCACCGAGGTGCATGCTCCGCACTATGAACGCTTAAGCCGGGTGGCGCCGGCGATCATGTTCAAGCGCAATGAGAGCTGGCAGACCATTCTGAAGCTATTCGGCGAACTGACAGGCAAGCAGGCGGAGGCAGATCGCATTATTGCCGATTACCTGCGCCGTACGGAACTGCTGTCCGCAGAGCTTGCTCCGGTACTCGCGGGTAAAAGCGTGGCGCTGATCCGTCCGCGCGAGTCCATCGTCCGGGTACACACGGCTTCTCACCGCACAGGTGCTGTACTGTACCGCGACCTTGGTCTGCCTGCCCCGTTATTTGTGGCGGACACCGCCTCCGACACGGCCTATCATATTTCCGTGGACAGACTTCCGGCTGTGCATGCTAACTACTACTTTTTGCTTAGCAACGAGAGAATGCAGGGAGGAATATCAATGACAGAACAAAGCGTGAGAGGCATGCTGGGTACAGACCAGCAGCGTATATACCCGGTAGATGCGGCTACCTGGATCGGCTGCTATGGACCTACAGGCATCAATTGTATCGTGGATCAGGTCGCCCGGGCGTTGCTGGCTTGAGCGGATCACGACAGTCAGAACGGTCGCCGCTCACATCTCCCGATCATACTTGAACCGGTAATAGATGCCGTATCCAATCGTGAACAGGTAGGCGAATACCAGTAACAGCACAACGGTGAGTTCAGTTTCCATTAAGGCAAGAGCCAGCATTAAAGCCCCGAATACAAAAACCATCATGTCATAGGCCTTCGCCTTCGCCCGGGTTGCAATGGCGATATTGCGTTCATCGTGCTTGTTAATCTCAACCTGCTTGGCTGCGGCAGGGTTACTCTTCATCGCTTGCCGGCTCATGAGCTCTCCCATGCCACTTCCGAACATGCCGGAAGCAAGCCCGATACAGACATAGGGCAGTGTCCGCATTAACCCCTCCGGGTCTGAATTGGTTCTAATAAGGTACAGACTGCCTGCCAGCAGGACTACACCTGCAATAACCAGAAGATAAGCGGTGGCGGATTTCTTCATCAATTCTCTTCCTCCTCATAAATAAAAATCTCCTCAATGCTCAGCCCGAAATACCGGGCGATCTTGAACGCCAGCAGGATGGACGGATTATAGCGGCCGTTCTCCAGTGAACCAATCGTTTGCCTGGACACCTCAAGCGCCGCTGCTAATTCCTCCTGCCTGATTCCGCGCTGCTTGCGTAACTCTTCCAAATGGTTGTTCATGGAATCACTCTCTTCATGGAAAGTTAACTTTACATGGAGAGTGTATCGCATGATGATCCAAATGTAAAGTTAACTTTCCACTATTAGATAAATGGAGAGTTGGTCACTCCCCATATACGAACATCCGTGCTACAATATTCCTTGTGAATATATGGAAGGGGGTGGAGCGGTGACTGCAAGACGCTGGGTGATGACGTTCATACGGATGCACAAGCTGGTGTTTGTATGCGGTTTCTTTGTGACTACTTTAATGACTCTGGTGAACCTGATGTATCCGTTCCTGGGCGGACGGCTGATTGATATCGCTTTTTATGAACAGGATCTGAATGCTTTCCTGAAGCTATGCCTGATCTATGCCGGAATTCTCCTGTTCAATCAGTTTATTGTGGCGACGCTGAACAATCTGATCTCCTCCCAGATGATGACGGGGTTCGTGTTCGATATCCGGCGGGCGCTATTCCGCAAAATTCTGCATCAAAAGGGGAAGGACCTCTCGGGGATGTACAGCGGCGACCTGATCAGCCGGATAAACCGCGATGCCAAGGACATTATGAATCTCCTCTTCTGGAGCGGACTGTGGGGGTATTCCAATCTGCTGCATATCGTGTTCGCCGTGGGCTTCATGTTCTATTATCATGTCCTGCTGGGAGTGTTCACGGTGGTGCTGGTGCCTGTCGTGTTCTTGGCCTCGAAATACTTTAAGCAACGGGCGCTTAGAGTTAACCGGGATCTGGCAGAGGAGCAGGGGAGGCTGTCCTCGTACTTATTTGAAATTGTGGCCAATATGCGGGAGATCAAGCTGCTGAATGCCGGAAGGCTGGTAACCCGTACCTATCTTAGGCGGACAGTCTCTATCCATCACAAGAATGTGGACAATGGAAGAATCGAGGTAACCACCGAGCGGGTGAACGCATTCATCACGCTTGCCGCACAGCTGCTGCTGTTCATCATCTGCGCCCGGTTGATCGTGAAGGGGCAGATGCAGTTAGGTGTTTTTGTGGCTGCCGCCAGCTATTTCAATATGGCGGTGACTTACTTCAGCTCGATCAATAGCAAGATTAGCGATACCTGGGGCCAAAATGTATCTTTGCAGCGTGTTGCGGAGCTTCTGAATGAAGAGGAAGAGGACTATAGAGAAGGCCTTCTGCCCACACTGATTACAGAGGGGACGATTGAATTTTGCAATGTCAGCTTCGGATATACGGAGGAGAGACGGGTGCTGGACGGGTTCAATCTCCGTGTGGAGGGAGGGAGCACTGTGGGCATTGCCGGAAGGAGCGGAGCCGGGAAAACAACGCTCGGAAGCCTGCTCTGTAGCCTCTATCCCATTGACGGCGGTGAGCTTCTGATCGATGGCCGCAACGTGAACGAATATAACCTGCACAGCTTGCGGAGTCAGGTGGGCGTGGTTCATCAGGAAACGGTTCTGTACGATAACACGCTGCGGTATAATCTCTCTTTTACGAATAATCGTGATCAGGACAGTCTGCTACTCGAAGCACTTAAGAGAGCTGCGCTGCATGAGCTGGTCCTGAATCTCCCGGACGGGCTGGACACGGTGCTGGGGACTTCCGGGCAGGAATTATCGGGTGGCCAAAAGCAGCGTCTGGCTATTGCGCGAATCCTGGTCAAGAATCCGAAAATTCTGGTCTTCGATGAAGCGACTTCGTCCCTCGACAGCAAGAATGAGGCGTTGATCCGGCAGATGACCAGTGAGCTTGCTCAAGACCGGACGCTGATCATCATCGCCCATCGGTTGTCCACGCTTAGAGGCTGTGACCGGATTGCAGTGCTGGAGGATGGCCGGGTCACAGGCTACGATACTCACGATGTATTGATCAGAAGCAACAAAACGTACATAGATCTATTTAGCGAACAGTCTGCAGGAGGCGAAGCGGTATGACCATGACAAGATGGGCCGCCTATAAGGCGCTGACTCAGGGGATTGAAGGTGTCCATAAGCCGCTGCTGGCGCTCGCGCTGTTCAAGCTGTGGAATCTGGTCTGCGGACTTCTTCCGTTATTCCTGTACTCCCTGCTCGTCAATCGTGTGCTGGTAGAGGCGCATATGGATGTGCTATGGCCGGTTATCGCGGGGTATCTGGGAGTATTCCTGCTTACGACGGCCGGGATTGCGGTCAGCAAGCGCTACTCCAACCAGCTGCTCCTGAAGTATGACCTCAGGCTTAAGCGCAAGCTGCTGAATAGAGTGAGCAGCCTGGATTATGAGGAGTATAGCAGGTACAGTGTTGGTGATCTAAAAAGCCGGATCGAGCAAGATTCAGCTGCAGCCGGACGGTTCTTTACGGTTCATCTGTTAGATTTCAGCTATGCTGTCCTGTATGCTGCTGCGCTGGCTGGGATTCTTGTAAGCTATGACTGGCGGATTGCCCTCCTAAGCTTCGTCTTCGTTCCGGTCTCCCTGCTGACGGTGAATCTCCTGGGCGAGAAGACGAGGAAGGCGGGGGAGGAGCTATGGAGGCTGCAGAACGGGTACGAATCTTTTTTATATGGAAGTCTGCAGAACTGGAAGGATATTAAGACCAATAATCTGGAGGAGGCCCAGCTGGAGGAATTGAACGGGCATTATGCAGCTATCCGTCCGGTGTGGTTCCGCAGCCAGCTCTATCAGCATTTGGGCGTTACTTATTCGTTCTTCACCAAGAACTTCATTACCCAACTGTTCATCTACTTCATTGGCGGACTCTTCGTAATTAAAGGCTACTCGGAGGTCGGTGTGTTGCTGGTGTTCATCAGCTTCTACGGGCAGTTCTTCGGGTTCATCGAGACCATCAGCAATGGCCTGATGAATTACAAGAATGATTCGGTGAATATCAGTAAAGTGATCGGATTGTTGCGTGCAGAAGCGGACCAGCGGCCTTACAAGGGCATAAGCGGACAGGAGATTGAGGTTCAGAATTTGCAGTTCCGCTATGAGGGGACGAAGGCCTTCGCACTGGAGGGAATTTCGTTCTCGGTGGGGAAGGGGGAGCATCTAGCCATTGTAGGGCAGAGCGGAAGCGGCAAGTCAACGCTTGCCAGGCTGCTGACCGGACAGATGAAGCCCCAGGGCGGGAGCGTCCGCATCGGCGGCACGGATCTGCATGAGGTGAACAGCGGGAGTGTGGCCGCCAAGGTAAGCATCGTGGTGCAGGAGCCTGTTCTGTTCAATATGACGATCCGGGAGAACCTGCTGCTGGCGGGAGACGGGGCAACGGAAGCAGAGCTGATAGCCTGCTGCCGCAGCGCCAATATCTTTGACTTCATTACATCGCTCGAGCAAGGACTGGATACGGTTATCGGGGAGAAGGGGATGAAGCTCTCCGGGGGCCAGAAGCAGCGGCTGTCGATTGCGCGGGCGCTGCTGCAGAAGCGGGACATTATTATTTTCGATGAAAGTACAAGCGCCCTGGACCCTGAGAATGAGAGCGGCATTAGGAATGAGCTGAAGCGTCTGTCTGCCGGCACAACCATGATCTCGATCGCGCACCGCCTCTCTACAATTCAAGACTGTGACAAGGTGCTGGTTCTGCAAGCCGGTAAGGTGGCAGCCTGCGATACCCATGCTAACCTGCGTGGCCGGAATGAAGCCTATGATCTGCTGTTCCGCAGCCAATACGCCGCCTTAACCCATACCACAGAACTTGTTCATTGACGGCGTCTCCGCCCGGTAATATATTAAAATTAAGATTAACTATGTCCGTGACAGACTGTAGAGGAGAAGAGAAATGAGCCCGACCCATGTGTGGATACCTGTCGTATTTTATTGGCTGCCGATGCTCTTCTTTTTCTACATGGGAATGGATGTGCTGCTGCGCAACCCGCGGAAGATTGAACATCGTCTGGTAAGCGCTACAATTCTGTGCTATTTCCTGCTGTTCCTGGAGGAGTACATCCGGTATATGCTGCCGATTGAATATAGTCCGGTGTTGGCTGCGGTCTGGTTCGCCAATGTCGGTATCCTCATTCCAGGGCTTGGCTTCCATCTGATTGCACGGTTGATTGGCCTACATAAGCGGATGTCCCGGCCGTGGTACCCCTATCTGTTCCATATCCTAACGCTGGCGATCCCGGCGGGACTCATTGGTCAACGTTCCTATACCTCCGTCCAACTGTTCATGGTATCCGGGGTCTGGAAATGGCCGATAGCCAATGCAGCCTACTACGGGACCTTAACGGCAAGTCTGCTGCTTAGCTTCATCCCCATCGTCATGCTGCGAAGTAGGCGCAAGTGGAGTGCCGCCGATCCTGATTATCAGGAGCATGGCGGTATCTTCAAGCTGCTGGAGCACGGCTCCTGGGTGACGTTCCTCTGGGTCGCTGTGTTCGGCTATTTCCGCTTCAATGAAGTGCTGCCGCCTTATACGTATATCTACGGAGGACTGATCTGGTGCTTCGTGCTGCGCCTGTCCATGCAGAGGTATGAGTTCCTTAATCATGCGGGACAGCGCTACAAGAAAATGTTCCAAATCAATTCACAGGCGGCGCTGCTCGTCTCGTTGTCAGGCAGCATTAAGGAAGCGAATCCGAGTGCCGGTAAGATGTTTGGCCGTCTGACCCTGGGGAAGGCTAACCTTACCGATCTGGGCGGTGCAGAGATTGTGGCGAAGCTTAAGGCGCAGGACGATATCGGTGAGCTGGAGATGGTGCTTCGTAACGGGGATAGTCCGGTTGAGGTGATGATTAACGGAGATTACGTGACCGTGGATCATGAGATCCATGCTGTGCTGCTCATCCGGGACATCCGGCTGCGCAATCAGCATGTGCGGCAGATTGCCTTCATGGCCTATCATGATCCGCTTACAGGGCTGCCGAACCGCAGGCAGTTCTACGACAAATTGGAGGAGATTCTTGCGGAAGCAGAGCGCAGTGGCGGAGAAGTAGCCATCCTGCTGCTCGACCTCGACCGGTTCAAGCAGGTGAACGACCGCTGGGGTCATGAGGCCGGAGACCAGATGTTATGCAAGGTAGCGGGCATGATCCATCAGCTGGTTCAGCCGGACGGGCTGGCGGCCCGCTTCGGCGGCGACGAATTCGTGCTGTTCTGCCCCGTGGGTGGGGACGGGCTGACCGCCGCAGAGCTGGAGCACCGGCTGCTGACGTCGGCTGCACAGGTCACGCTGGATTATGAAGGCGAAGAGCTGAAGATCGATATGAGCATCGGCATCAGCTTGTATCCGCAGGACGGAACGGCTCCGGATGCTCTTTTGCGCCAAGCCGACAAGCGGATGTATGCGATCAAGCGGGGAGAGACGGAGGGAAATCATGAGATTTGAGATTGGCGGGGGGAAGGATTTAATTGAGGAGACTGTGCGGCAATTCCTGTCTGATAAGGCAAGGGTCCTTGATATCGAGAGCACCCCGCTGCATTCGGATTAACAGGCGATAGTTGGATATGGTTATTGTGTAGTAGATATGTTTTGATGTCGGAGTGGCCTTTTCTGTTCAATGGCAGAAAAGGCTTTTTAGCATTCGCAGAAAATAAAAACATGGAATTTTTGTGTGAATTATTAAGCAGCGATAAATTACTGGATACCCTCGTTGATAACGGGCTGATCTTGCCTGAGGGAGTAGAACAGAATGAATACACTGAGAATGCTGTGAAAACAATCGTTTCGGACATTGTGCGGGGAGTAGTAAATGAGGACCACATCCCATATAATTATACAGAACTAGCGGAGTTGGCTAGGAGGATTCTCGATGTCTCTTCCTCAAAAAGCTCTGCTAAAGCCAGCTATTCATTAATAAATAGCACAGTGATAGGATCATGGTCAAACAGCTATACCGGATATAATTGTTATGGATATTCTATTGGTGTGCATGTATTCCAAAATCCAGGCTATCATTCAGGTCAGGGTTTCAGTATGAGTTTACCTATAGCTAGTATGGCGGATTTAGTAGTTGATGATTTGAATACTCTTGGATATTGGGGTTATAAAACAACCACTAAACCTTCGCCACTAGCTAATTATCAAAAAGTAGTTGCTAAATCCTTTAAGATGGAATTATTCGTCCCCAGGATATACCACCTGGACAAATGAATATTCTGTAAATAATATAAGTAACCCAGGGAACATAACATACGATAGCTCTATTTATTATATTATTTATTGGGCAAAAAACGGTCCTGGGCCCCAGCCTAACAAGATGGAGCCTGCAATCTGATCTTAATTTTCTAAATTGAATAGAGGAGGTGCTGAATATAAGATTTAACAAAATCAAAGGTGGCAGATTAAGGTGGGGATTTATCTGCGTAGTCCTTACTCTGGCACTGATTGGTACCGGGTGCTCGCTCAATACGGAGGAAAAAGTGAAGGAACTGAATGCTGTTGATGTGCCTGCTGACGAAATAGTTGATATATCCTGGAATGCTGGGTGGTCGCCAGCAATCAGCGTAACTCCAGGTATTCTGTTTGAGCTGCGTGGCAGTGATGATGTTATCTATGAATTATCTGGAGATACTGCTTACTTATGTGTTGATGCTGGGGGGAAGCTTGAAAGCCTTAGCAAAGGAGGAAACACTAAGAAATCCGGGGAACGCTTCTACTGGAACTACCTCTACGGAGACCCGCAGATACAGCCTGCCGATGTTGAAGATTCATGGATCAGCATTATCCGCAAGGAGGAAAATTATCGCACCGGATGGGTCTTAATTAAGATATCTTCAGGAACAGACAAGACAGTAGAGAGTGAGAATGGATTGTTCAAAGCTGAAGTTATGGCAAGTCTGGAATTTCCCCAACAGGCTGGTAATTACCAGGTAATCTCGGATAAGAATCTACTGGACCTTGAAGCCGCCTACAAAAAATGAATAGAACTGATAAATGAAACCCCTTCGCCGGAAGGGGGTTTATTATCACCAACGTTGAGAATTCACCTTCATTGAGGTGAGGAGAAAAATCGGAATTTTTACTGCATGGAGAACGTACGTGCTATAATTAAGGAGGCTACTGCCTAACCAATCAATTACTTAGGAGCTGTGTCACAACCCATGATCAAGAAAGAAGCCGCACATATACGCAAGCAGTTCAAGATGGACCATGATCAGCTGAATCTGTACGATATTCTGAATGTCTATATTATGAAAGAAACGAACGAAATCTACCACTTCGAGCGCCAGCCGTTCGCCATGCTGGAACGCGAGAAGCAGGAGCTGTATATGAGCAACTTCCGCAAGCTGCTGACGGGCGAGCTGGACCAGAAGCTGTTCGAGCTGAAGTTCCTGGAGGAAGCGGAGGAGCCGTCGCAGGTGATGCTGCACCAGGGGCTGATAACCGGTGACCCGGAGGAGTGGCAGGACCTGATGCTCATGCTGGTGGACAAAATGCTGGTGGATGCCAAGTATGAGAAGGATGCCGTAGTCACGTTCGTGCGGGGGCAATACTTCCGGCCGACCAAGGCGCGTAATGACGAAGCTGAGGAGACCGGCAAGGACGAGGTATTCGCGCATCCGTTCATTCTGTGCAGCGTGAATTCCACGGAGCAGCAGCGCAAGACGCTTCTGTTCGATTATGTGGAGCGGGAATTCAAATATAATATCATGGTTGATCCCATCATCAAGCTCAGCACGCCGGAGCAGGGCTTCTTCTACCCGAGTGTGACGGACAACTATTCGGATATCAACCGTGTGCTCTATTGCACAGGGAGTTCGAATAACCCGAATGCGCAATTTATCGAGCAGGTTCTCAATGCGGAGCGGTCGGTGACGGCGCTGGAGGAACGGTCTATTTTTGAGGACATCGTGAAGGAAGTGGCGGGCGAACAGATCGATGTGGCGACCATTGCCCAGGTGTACGAGGAGATTCATCAAGTGATTGAGGACAACGCGGAAGAGGAAGAGCCGCCGAGACTTGATTACCGAGATGTGGAGCGTGTGCTGAAGGCCAGCGGCGTGGAGGATGTGACGGCGGAGAAGGTGGAGCGCGCGTTCGAGACCATTGTGGACAATAAGCACTATGAGCTGAAGGCCAGCAGTGTCATCCCGAAGTTCACCTCCAAGTCGATCAAGATCGATACGAAGGTCGCTTCCATCACGATCAGCCCGCAGGACCTGAGATATGTACGGCAGGTGAATTACCAGGGCAAGCGCTGCATCATGATTGAGATTGATGAGGATGCGGTGATCGAAGGCTTCACGCTGCTGACGGAGAACTTATCCTAACCTGAACAGATGTATATTGAAAAAGGGCTATCCCGATGTCTCCTTACGAGAGCGGGAAGCCCTTTTTTGTGAAGGTGTAGGGTGGGTGCGCTAGGAAGGGCTTCCGTATTTCTCCCAGACCGCTGCATACTTCTTCTCCAAGATCGCCCAGCGCTTCTCAGCGCCGTATTTCGCTTGGAGCTGCTTCAGATATTGCTCCGCAGTCTCTGTATCCCCTGTATCCAGCAGGAACCCGAAGGTCTCCTCACTTAAATGCAGTGCTATCCGCGGCATATAGTATTCAATAATGGCCCTGGCATCGGTTAGGGTGTACATGAATTGGAGACCCTGATCCAAGTGGAGCAGCAGGTCTGCCGTGAACTTGTCCACATCTACCTCCGGCGTCAGGAAGTAGCGTTCCGGGGCGGCGGGGACGATGTTCCCGATCCGGGTATAGAAGTGAGCCAAGCCCAGAGACTTAGCAGGCCTATATTGCGCAAGCTCTTCGGAATTAATACTGTAATTCACATAGAAGCTGAGCTCCTTGTGTGTATTGTACTTGTATTTCTGGATATTGATTTTATAGCTGAGCTGGCCTTCTGTTTTGTAGAAATTCAGATCCTTTGTACGATAGCCCTGTGCGGAGAAAAAAGGTTTGACGTCCTGCTTGATGATCTGCGTGAACAATTCCTTCATATTTAACAATTCATTCATAGTAAGTAAATCCTCCTTCACCTGGGTTAATTAGAGACTGCATTTATAACATGTCGGCTGACAGCTATAACTGTACTATAAACAGGATCGCCTCAAATGACTTCATTCTGGGTAAATATAGGATAGGAGACAGGAAAGGAGAATGCAGGTAGTGATGAAGAATGTTAAGATTCTATTGTTTTTCTTTGGGTTTGCGGCTGTGATGGTGCTGCTGTTTGGATGGGGGCTGCCGGTAGTTTTTCAATTTTTTCTACATAACGATTACATAAGAAGTCTGACGTTGCTGGTTGTGTTCAGTATTATAGTGTTAGTCAAAAGGTTGAATTGGTCCGCTTATTTAGTCTTTGCTGTCGCCCTCTTCTCGTTCTTGGGCATGATGATCGACACCGCCGGGAACCCCGTAACCAACAAGCCGCTGGAATGGATCGTCTCACCTATAGGTCAATTGCAGCTGAACCAAGATGTTAATAATTATGCGCCAGGCCAGTACGTCATTTCGGATAACCTCGCCGTTCTGAAGCCAGGTGGGAAGGTGGTCACGTTAAGTACCATATGGTTATACCTGTACCGTTTGGCCCAGTATATGGTGCTCTATTCGCTTGTAGGTACTTTGCTCGCAGCAGTCCGGGGGAGTAAGCCGGAGCGCTGGCCGGAGCCTGCCGCGGCTGTAGACGAGACGTTGACGCCGGAGATGGAGCAGCGGGTAGCGGCTGAACTGAAGCGCCGGGAAGCAGCAAGCACTACACTGAAGGTCGTTCCCGAAGAGGTCCAGGAGCATGTCCGGCAGTTAAAAAAGGATGGACAGCTCATTCTAGCCATCAAGCTGGTCCGCCAGCATACCGATATGTCCCTTGGTGAAGCCAAGCGGTATGTGGAAGAAATGTAGAGGAGATTTATCAGCCCGTTCTGTTCAATCGGCAGAGCGGGCTTTTTTGCGCGTATGGTAACGCATCCAAATCCAGCTAAAAAATATAATGATATATTTTAAATTTTAGTATAGTGTTTTTGAGGGTTTATGGCGAATTTTGTCGAATCCAATGTGGAGAATTACATTCTGCTCATAGGAGGGCACTTTTACTAACGGGTTGAAGGCTGATTAACGGATAAATTGGACGGCACATTTAGTGGACATAAGGGGACCTGTGTATGAAAAGACCGTTGTTATGGAAAAAAGCTCGATTTTCATTCTTATATTATTGCTGATATTCCCGAATATGAGCATTGCCGGAGCACAGGCTTCGGCGGATACTTTGACTGTTGCATCGGCGGTGGCAGAGAACCTGGATACGAATCTGAACAGTGTTATCTATGCGGGCGGAACTTATACCGCAGTAGGAGAGGGCGGGAGAATTGTACAATCGGCAGATGGGATGAGCTGGAGCAAGATTAGCACCCCGTCATCTAATGCCAAGATTTCTTGGAGGAGTATTGCATTTACTTCAAGTACTTATGTAGCGGTAGGTGTAGATTATTCAAACTCCACTGCAAAGGCTAAGGTCATTGTCTCTACGGACGGAGGCGGAACCTGGAGTGATAAATCCTCATCTGTAAATGCTGATATCCTGCAAAAGGTGCGTTACATCAACGGAACATTTTATGCAGCCGGCGGCAGATGGAGTGCCACTAATCGGGCGCAAGACCTGGGCGTTATCTATTCTTCTGCAGACGGACAGAATTGGAGCCAGTGGAGTACGGTTCCGGCGCTCTGGCCAGCCCAATCGACCACCAGTAGTCCTTTTTTCCTAACAGACATTATTACTTTCAATGGAAAATATGTGATTACGGGCAATGTATTCGCCTCTTATGCCCACTCGGGTGACGGGTCAAGCTGGACTTCTGCATTCTTGGGCGGAACGTTTGGACTGGATGCATTAGCTGTGTACAACGGTAAGCTCTATGTATCGAAAAACTGGGAGAACGGTTATGTAAGCAGCGATGGAATGACCTTTGCCGCAGACTCTTCTTATGATAATATGCTTGGCGTTGTGCAGACGGGATCATTACTCTACCGATATGGCAGGGAAGGTAAAATGTATACTTCGTCCAATAGTGGAGGGGCGTGGACAGCGGCGGAGTCCGTAACGAATCATACCATTATATCGGCCGCTTCGAACGGTCCAGGAATGGTTCTGATAACCAAGTCATCACATAGTCTTGTCGTGACGTCTGATCAGACCCACTGGGTCAGGTTCGGCGGGAACTTACAAGGAAGCGCGTATAATGGAAGCAAGTGGGAGATTGTTGGAAACGTTCTTTCAAACGCGGGTTCGGAGGTTCAGGATAGTATATTCATGTCCTCTTCAAGCGGCTGGGATCAGTTGAGTGTGTCTAACCACCTGCTGCCTAAGCTGGGATTCGCTGAAATTGCCTATGGAAACAATGTTTTCGTTGCAGCGGGGAGGATGCTGGGTATCTCTGGAGATGGAGAGAATTGGACGGTTACCGCTCTTCCAGCCGGAGCTGCCGGTCTTGTAAAAGGATTAGCTTATGGCACTAATGGTTTTGTTGCTGTGACTTCCAATAATGTTCTCCAATCTGCTGATGGAGTCTCATGGGCTGTTGTAGCAACCTTAAGCGGAGCTTCATTCAATCATGTGAAGGTTGTGAACGGGGTTTATGTGGCTTTTGGTGATGGGGGGATCTGGGCTTCTACGAATGGAACAAGCTGGAGCTCACTTGACTCATTGAAGGATTACGAGCCCTCCAGCGACTTCGCTTTCTATGATATTACTTATGCAAATGGAAAATATGCCGTTATGGCTACGAATGGCAATGATGGAACCCCGCAGCTGCTGGAGACAAGCGGTGTGTTAAGCGGCAGCTCTGTCTGGACGAAGCACGGGATTGATCCAGACTCGGCCTGGACGGAGCTGCATTCCATAGATTATGGTAACGGGTATTATGTTGCTGCGGGTATAGTGTACAACGATCAGGATTCCCATGTGGTTTATTCTTCCAAAGACCTGGTTACCTGGACCCAATATGATGAGCAGGCGCTGGGAGTCAGCGGAAAGGGATTAAACCAGGTTAGGTTCCAGAATGATAAATTCTATATTGTAGGTAACGACAATACAAGAATTGTACTGGACAGTGGAGTGGGGGCAACGCCGGAAGCAACCCCGGCAGCTGTCATTGACTATACTGCTGAGCAACTGACTGGCCTGACACCAGGCGGTGCGTATACCGTGAACGGTCAGCCTGTAACGGCAGACAGCAGCGGTAAGCTGGCTATAGCTGGCAGCTGGCTGGGAACACCCTTAAGCATCGTGAAAAAGGGAGACGGTTCAGCGACTACAGACAGCGTGGCGCAGACGCTGAATGTTCCGTCCCGCCCGGCAGCGCCTGCGGGTGTAGCGGCAACGGATGAGACCGCGATTCAAGCGAAGGACGGCACGCTCACGAATGTGACTACTGCGATGGAATACAGAAAAGCTACAGCAGGCGCATGGACAGATGTTACAGGCACCACCGTCACAGACCTTGCACCAGGCGTCTATGAAGTCCGCACGAAGGCGACAGCAACTGCCTTCACCTCAGCTTCGGCGCCATTGACGGTAACGTCATTCGCGGCAACGGCGGAAGTGACGCCTATTGGTATCATTGATTATGCCGCTGAGCTACTAACGGGACTGATACCGAACGCTTTATACACCGTGAACGGCTCGGCGATAACGACGACAGCAGACGGGGCGCTGGTTATAGACAGCAGCTGGCTGGGAAGTGTGCTGAATATCGTGAAGACGGGTAACGGGGTAACTACCACCGATAGTGCTGCGCAAGTAATAAGTGTTCCCGTGCGTCAGGCCGCTCCAGTCGGAGTGAGTGTAACGGATGTGACCTATAACGGAGCCAATGACGGAACACTGCAGAATTTGACCGTCCAGATGGAATACCGGATTGGGGACGCAGACGCTTGGACAGAAGTAACAGACACTACAATTACCGGTCTTGCACCAGGCACGTACTATGTGCGGGTGAAGGCTACGTCAACGGACTTTGCTTCTGCTATTGCTCAGGTGATGGTGCATGACTCGGATGCCATGATCCCGGCGGCTCCAGAAGTGGTGGCGGATGATCTGAACAATACGATTGCGGGCCTGAACACCAGCATGGAATTCTCCGTGGATGAGGGACCTTTCGTACGTTATGACGGAACGAACCTGCCGGACCTCAGCGGCGAGCATACTGTGAAGGTACGGGTTGCGGCCAGCGGATCAGTTCCGGCAGGACCGGCAACTACGCTGACTTTTACAACAAATGTCTTGATCCCTGCCGGGGACTTGGCTGTGAGTGCCAGTGATCCGAGCGGTGCAGAGAGGAACGGCTATACACAAATCAAGGTTACGCCTGCACCGGCGGATGGACATAAGCTGCTGTCTAAGAATTTTGGTGCTGGCAGCATCATCGTGCCGAATGTGGGAGAGCTCCTGACCGGATACACGCTTGTAGGCAGTGAAGGGCTGATTCCGGCAGCCGATGGGGATACGCTTGGGATTGCTGAGGTAGATGCTGACGGCAAGGTGGTAAAATACGGCAGCGTCATTGCAGTAGTTGCGATGACTACTCCGGTAACACCAACTCCCGATCCGGTCAGCCCGGGCAGCGGGACCCCTTCCGGGAATCCGGCCAGTACGGTTACCGATGTGATTGTCCTTGTGAATGGCAAGGAGGAGAACGCGGGCAAAGCAACGACCACGACCTCCGGTAACGTTAGAACGACGACCATCGCGGTAGATCCGGCCAGATTGCAGGCCAAGCTGGATGCTGAGGGGAATGGGGCTGTAGTAACTATTCCGATGATGCTGGATTCGAATGTGATTGTCGGCGAATTGAGCGGCCAGATGATCAAGAATATGGAGAATGTGGCGGCTACCCTGGTGCTTCAGACCAGCAAGGGAAGCTATACGTTGCCTGCATCCGAGATTAACATCGGCGCATTGGCCGCAAGATTAGGCAACGGGGTTAAGCTTGAGGATATTACACTGAGAATTACCATTGGTGAGGCTTCGGCCGCCATGAACCAGGTAGTTAGCGCTGCGGCAGGCAGAGGCGGTCTCACCCTTGCAGCGCCTATCCTGGATTTCACAGTTACTGCTTCTTCCGGGGCCACAACAGTAGAGTTGAACCGGTTCAATGCTTATGTATCGCGGACCGTGGCGCTTCCGCAGGGGGTGAACCCGAATCGGCTTACCACGGGTATCGTTGTCGATCCGGATGGAACGGTGCGTCATGTACCGACCAGAATCATTCAGAAGGATGGTAAATATTACACAGAGATCCACAGTCTGACGAACAGCACCTATTCGGTGGTCTGGCATCCGCTGACGTTCGCGGATGTGGAGAAGCATTGGGCGAAGAATGCAGTGAATGACATGGGCTCCCGTCTGGTCATTAACGGGGTGAACGAATCCACGTTCAACCCGAACGCTGACATCACCCGGGCAGAATTCGCAGCAATCATTGTACGCGGTCTGGGCCTGAAGCTTGGAGAGGAAGCTGCGAAGTTCGCAGATGTTCCGGCGAATAGCTGGTATGCAGCAGCAGTTGGGACAGCGTCCGGGGCGGGGCTGATTACCGGCTTCGAGGATGGAACCTTCCGTCCCGGAGACCGGATCACACGTGAGCAGGCCATGAACATCCTCGCCAAGGCGATGAAGCTGACCGGTCTCGCAGAACAGACCGGCACAGTGAACACCGCAGGCGTGCTTGCAGGCTTCACGGATGCAAGCCGCACGGGAGCCTGGGCGAAGGACAGCCTGGCGCTCGCAGCCTCCGCCGGCTTAATCACCGGCCGCGGCGGCAATAAGCTGGAGGCACAGGCTAACGTCACCCGCGCAGAAGTGGCGGTGCTGATTCAGCGTCTGCTCCAGAAGTCGAAGCTGATTGACTAACGGATTAGACTAAGATACTCGAATCAGAAAAAGCGGATTCAGGCATTGAGCTGAATTCGCTTTTTTTGACCGATGAAGTTTAGGGTTTGGCGTATAGCCAATTAGGATAAGGATCGATCTGGACCTTGGATAACCTGTGGGGAGGGAGATAGCAGGATGGCGGGCGGAAGCAGTTGGATTTTATACACTTGCTGCAGAGCGGATGAGTACTACAGGGACAGTAGTTGGATAAATGATACTTAATGGATCACTATTCAGCGAAATTGGCACAATCCCAAGAATTAGTTGCTGTTTATCCACCTGTTTGCGTACAATCCCCGGAAAGCGATAAATTAAGATACGTTTGTCCACTTGCTGGTTGAACGGAGCGGCAGGAGGCTGGCCCCCCAAGAAAGTAAGTCCCTCCTAGCGCCAGTCCTCTTCACCATCTTTCTTCACCGTCAGTCCTCGGCAGGTCGATTCGCCAGGGGGGAGTAGGACGAGCGTAAACCAAGCTCCTTCATGAACTTGCCTATGGTCCGTTCGCTGATAATGTAGCCTTCTTCTCTTAAGAGAAGGGTGATTCTGGGACTGCCGAATTGGCCCTGGTTAGCTTCGAAAAGGGCGGTGATCCGTGTCAGCAGCAGGGCCTTGCGCTTCGCCTGGTTGCTGACCTCGGCGTTTCTCCATTTGTAGAATCCGCTTCGTGAGACTTCAAGCACCTTACACATCTTCTCTACAGGGAACTCGGAGCGGTGATCTTCAATGAACTGGAACCGCAGTGACTTGGACAGCGGGTGCTCAGGCAGGCGCTCTTGCAGGCGGGCAAGCTCCTCATCAGTTGATGACACCGGCTCTGTCGAATCATACCTTCGATCTGCGTTCTTCATGGGAAAGACCTCCTAGTTACGTTCAGTATGGGGCTCACACCCACCCCGTGAACTCCAGAATACTCGCCTTCGCCGACTGCGCCTCCGACTGCGCGCCCTTGCGCCAGTCCTTGGGGGAGACGCCCATCAGCTTGGAGAAGCAGCGGTTGAAGCTGGAGATGGAGTGAAAGCCGACCTTCTCCGAGATCTCCAGAATGGAATCCTCGGTGCTCTTCAGCTGCTTGCAGGCTTCCTCAATCCGGGTGCTGCTCAGGAAATCGAGGGGGGCGGTGCCCATGATGTCATGGAATTTGCGGCGGAAGTGGGTGGTGCTTAAGTGGCATAGCTCGGCCAGATCATTAATGGTCATCGGCGTCATATAGTTCCTGGTGATATACTCCAGCGCAGGGGAGATCACGAAATCGCCCTTCAGGCTATGCCCGGCCTCCTGGCCGCTCAAGGCTTCGTTCGTAGAATGGATACGAACCAGCTCAATGTACAGGGACAGCAATAAGCCGTACGCACTCTCCTGATAATAAGGCTTCTGCTGCTGCAATTCGAGGACGATGGAGGTAGCCAGCGTATAGACGAGGGGGTGCTTGTCCCTGCTCAGAATACAGTTCGCGCCCTGCACTGCCCAGAGATTCGGCTCGAAGCCGGCGTAGGCGCTCTTGAAGGAATGCTGAAACAGATCCTCCGGCGAGAAAAACAGATAGGACCACAGACTGGCCTCTCCCGGAGAGCTGTATGTCGTGTGGGGCAGATACCGCGGCAGGAAGGTCACATCCCCGGCGGCAAAAGGCACGTTCTCGCCCTTAATCTCCATAATCCCGCTATCTGAATAGCAGATCCCGATCTCCAGGTGGTTGTGGAAATGCAGGTGCTCGCTCTTGATATCGGAGATCCTCCAGCGTTCGCCGCTGAGCAGCAGGACAGGGAAATGGATCGGCAGGCTGTAGTGGCGGTACTCAATGACAGGCTTCTTTTTTCTGGGCATCTTCAGCAGCTCCTGTCCTTCTTGCGTTAGAATAGGAATGAAGAATAAAGGGTCGAAATTGCGCAGTTTTGATGTGAATGTGCTTAGATGTAGAACATTTTACTGCTTACAATAGATTCTGTAAAGCGCTTGCAAGCGGATGGACGGATGATAGCTGCCTTCAGAGACGCAGGGAACAGGAGAGGGGAATACACATGCTTCAAGTTCAATATAACCGGGAAGAAATCTTAAGCGTAATCGATAAGGTTGCAAGGAAGACACTGGCGATGGATTTAACGTGGGAGTGGCCTTGCGGTGTTGCGTATTACGGGGTGTCCAGAGCCTACCAGACGACGGGGAACCAGGACTACCTGGACCAGCTGGTGAAGTGGGTAGATGAATATATTGAGCTGGGACTGCCCGCCTTTACGGTCAACACCTGTGCGATGGGCCATATGCTGATCACATTGTATGAGGAGACGGGGGACCAGAAGTACTGGGATATTGTGTTGAGTAAAATCGGCTATATCCGGGGGAGCGCGCTGCGGTTCGGGGATCAGGTGCTGCAGCATACAGTTTCGGTATCCAATGACTTCCCGGAGCAGGCCTGGGCGGATACGCTGTTCATGGCGGCGTTCTTCCTGCTGCGTGTGGGCAGCAAGCTGGAGGATCAGGAGCTGATCCAGGACGCGCTTAACCAGTATTACTGGCATATCAAATACTTGCAGGACCCAAGCGCCGGCCTCTGGTTCCACGGCTATAACCATGTGAAGCAGGACCATATGTCCGGGCTGTACTGGGGCCGGGCGAACGCCTGGGGAGCCTATACCATGTCGCAGGTGAAGCCGCTGCTTAAGGAGTGGTATCTGTACCCGCAGTGTATGGATGTGGAGTGCTCGCTGCGGGATCAGCTGGCGGCGCTGAAGCTGGTGCAGACGGAGAACGGCCTGTGGCGCACGCTGCTGGACGATGAGGAGTCCTATGAAGAGGTGTCGGCGTCCTGCGGGATCGCGGCGGCCATGGTGAATAACGGCAATCCGCTGCATACCAAATATGTGCAAAAGGCCCTGAAGGGCATTCTGGAGAACATCACGGAAGACGGACGTGTATTGAACGTATCGGGTGGCACCGCCGTCATGAAGGACCGTGAAGGGTACCGCCATATTCCCAAGGACTGGACTCAGGGCTGGGGCCAGGGCCTCGCGCTTGCGTTCCTGTCGGATCTGCTCAAATAGGAGGAATTTACGTTGCCGACACTATCTACAGGCTCCACAGGAGCTTTTACCCTGCCGGGGGAAGCCGGTTATGAAGCACTGACCCTGAAGCTTGCCGAACGCTGGGGGGCCGATGTCATTCGTGACAGTGACGGTACACAGCTGTCGGAAGAGATTATCAGTGCCGGTTACGGCATCTATTCGACCCTGTGTATCATCCGCGACCATAACGCTTGGGCGTCGAGGAACCCGGACAAGCTGCAGCAGACCTTCCTGATTACAAGTCCGAAGGTGGCTGTGCAGGATTACATATCGATTTATCTGCTGGAGGATTTCTTCGCGGAGCAATTCAGGGTGAATGATTCCCGTGAGGCGTTCAAGTACTGGCAGGTGTACGACCGGACAACCGGGAAGGAGGTGCCGGGGGAGCAGTGGAATTACGACCGGGAGTCCGGCAATGTGGTGCTAACCGGCATTACGCCTTGGCATAAATATACCGTCAGCTTCATGGCCTACCGGATCTGGGAAGAGATCTCTATGTACAACCACACGACGAATCACTGGGATAAAGAGCATCTGATGCAGATCGATCCGATGTATAAGGAGACCCGGCAGTACCTGCTGGACTGGATGGAGGACTGGTGCGGGGAGCATCAGGCGACGACCGTGGTCCGGTTCACCTCCCTGTTCTACAATTTCGCCTGGATCTGGGGCAGCAGCGGGCGGAACCGCCATCTGTTCTCAGACTGGGGGTCCTACGACTTCACGGTGAGCGCCCGGGGACTGGATCTGTTCGCAGAGCAATACGGCTATTCGCTGAGCGCAGAGGATTTCGTGAACGGCGGCAAATACCGAGTCGGTCATATTCCGGCGGAGCAGCGTAAGCTCGACTATATGGCTTTTATCAACGATTTCGTCATCGGGTTCGGCAAGCAGTTAATTGACATTGTTCATAAGCACGGCAAGCTGGCCTATGTCTTCTATGATGACAGCTGGGTGGGCGCTGAGCCCTACAATGACCGCTTCGGGGAGTTCGGCTTCGACGGGATGATCAAATGCGTGTTCTCGGGCTATGAAGCCAGACTCTGTTCAGGGGTGAAGGTGGAGACGCATGAGATCCGGCTGCATCCGTATCTGTTCCCGGTTGGCCTGGGCGGCGCACCCACCTTCATGGAAGGAGGCAATCCCACACTCGATGCGAAGCAATACTGGATTAACATCCGGCGTGCCCTCCTGCGTGAGCCGATCGACCGGATTGGCCTGGGCGGCTATCTGCATCTGGTCGAGCCTTACCCGGATTTCTGTGCATACATTGAGAAGATTGCGGATGAATTCAGGGAGATCAAGGAGCTGCACCGGCAGGGGCAGCCGTATCACATCAAGACTAAGGTAGCTGTTCTGCACTCGTGGGGCAAGCTGCGGTCGTGGACCCTCTCCGGCCACTTCCATGAGACGTATATGCATGATCTGATTCATATCAATGAGGCCTTGTCCGGCTTGCCGGTGGAGGTGCAGTTCATCGACTTCGGGGATGTCCGCCAGGGTGCCTTGCAGGATGTGGATGTGGTGATCAATGCAGGCAGCGCCGGTTCAGCGTGGAGCGGCGGGGATCACTGGAAGGACAGCCAGGCGGTGGACGCCTTGACAGAGTGGGTGTATAAGGGCGGCACATTGATCGGGGTGAATCAGCCTTCCGCCGTGGACGGCTATGATCATTACTTCCGGCTGGCGCATGTTCTCGGGGTGGATGAGGACACCGGCGCCAGGGTAGCGCATGGCAAATGGGCTTATGAGGTTCAGCCGGTGCAGGGTTTGGTGCCGGATGGCGTCAGCCTCACGCCGAAGAACGGGGTCTATCTGACCGGCGGGGCTGCTGCGGTGGTCTGTGAGGCAGAGGGCAAGCTGGCCCTGACTGTGAATAGCTTCGGAAAAGGGAAGGGCATCTACCTGCCGTCCTTTGCCTTCACCTGGGAGAATACCCGCCTGCTGCTGAATTTGATCCGCTATGCCGGCAATGAGCTGGAGGAGAACCGCTACCTCCCGGATAATCTCTACACCGAGTGTGCGTATTATCCGCAGAGCAAGCGACTGGTTGTGATTAACAATAGCGACCAGCCGCAGCAGACCACCATCGAGACGGACTACGGTCCGCAGGTTATAGAGCTGGAAGCTTTTGATACGGTGATTCGGGTGATTGGGGAAACGAATGACTAAGATCCGTTGAACCTTTAGAGTTAAGTATGTATAATAATGGTAACCAATCCCGCCACGCCTCTTCATAATGCGTACCAAGGCGGGATTTTTTTTTGCAACCGCAGCCGTGACAATCTATGTGAAAATGCATGCTGTACTTCCCGGAGGAATACCTATGCCAGGGTCCGCCCGCTTCAGACAATCTATCGCCTTCATCGAGGAGCACCTGCATGAGGGGATTCCGCTTGAACAAGCTGCACAGGCCGGATTCACCTCGCTGATGCAGCTATACCGTGACTTCTATACTTACACCGGACACTCGGTCAAAGAGTACATCCGCAAGCGCAGGCTCTCGGTGGCGCTCGGGATGATCAGGAGCTCACAGCGTCCGCTTGCCGAGATTGCATACGCCTGCGGCTACAGCTCCCAGCAAGCCTTATGCAAGTATGTGAAATCAGCCACAGGCTTAACCCCGCTAGCCTATCAAAAAAGTACCGCCTGCTATTTCTTCCCCAGATTCGACAGTGAAGGCGTCCGGCAGGTAACCGTCAGCACAGAGATCTTTCCTGCAACCATACATATGAAATTCTATTCAACCAGGCACGGCGGCATTGAACAGCAAGCGCTGGAATCGCTATATGTTCTTCTCCCAGCCTACCGGGGCAGACTCTTCGGGCGAGACGGGCAGCCGCAGGACGGTTTGTTCTGTTATGAGCTTGCGGTGGAGCATGACCCAGCCTTGCTGCACAGCTTAACCGGAAGTATCTTCCGGGAGCTTGTGGTTGTCCCGGAACGCAGCTTAACCTGTGCCAAGCTGGCGGTCCGAAGCGATGAGGCTGAGATCGGACTGGCCTGGGACTATCTGGTTCTGAAGTGGCTGAGGACCAGCATGTTCGAGCAGAGTGAGGAGCGCTACGGGGAAGAGTACATCCGCAAGGGCTGCGAGGTGAAGAAGCTGATTCTGTATGTGCCGGTAAGGAAGCGGACGGATTATGACAAGATTAGTGTGAGCTTCAGTGCAGGCTTTGAATTTCTGGCTGCGTCCAGTGAAGGGGAGCAGGCGGAAGAGGCGGCGGCGGCAGCTGTGATGAATTATTGCGCAAGGTATCATCCTGAGGTACTAAGAACGGCAAGCATGTTCTGCGTCATCCAGCACGGCGGCCGCTATACCTGCGGAGTCCGGCTGGAACGGGGGCAAGCGATAGCGCTGGCCGGAGATAGCGGCCTTCAGATTCTGCAGGCTCCCGAAGGCAGGTATGCGGTGCTTGAGAGCAGCAGATATGGGGACCGGGGAATGTTTATCGCGCTTTTGGAGAGCTGGGTACAGGAGATTGGATGGAGCAGGGAGGGTGCACTTGCTTTTACAACCTATGAGACAGTAGCCCCGGGCCGCCCGGATGCCATAACCATGAGCGTGTGGATGAAGCTGAAAGATGTTAAGAAGTGATAATATTTACGAACCGCAAGCTACTATACTTGAGCTTAACCAGGAGAGGAGCTGACCTATGAATCTGAGTAAGCAAGCAATGCCGCAGCAAGCAGCTGAAGGCTATAGTCCCCGTGTGAAGCCGGTAATCCTGAGAATGGTGGAGGAGCTGAAGCAGATGGAGATGTTAAGTGAGATTCATGTAGAGCAGGTTACGGAGCTGTGCAGCATTGTGGACAGGCCGGAAATGAAGGTTGTGGGGATTGCGCTGCCGATATCGTATGAGAGCCGGGGCTATGGCGGGTATTATGATTCCGGGCAGGCGGGCGGTACGATTAATGATTACTTTTATACGAAAAAGCTGGCGGCAGAAGGAGAGATTGCACTGCTCTCCAGTCTGATAGAGCACCAAATTAAGGGCCGGGAGATCGTCACAGTACGCACCGAGGTTCAGGGGGATGGCAACTACAAAGTGATTGTGGGCATGGAGGTGAGCGGCTTCGAGGGGCTGCCTGCGCATTTGCCGGAGTATACGGAGACGCTGACAGTACCCGCTTGCCGGTATGCCAAGGTTCTGATCAATGAATCGAAAAGCGCCGGGCGGACCGGCTACGAGGAACGGATGCACGCCGATGAATATTTCGTGGGTGAATTCCGCAAGGATACGGGTTATGTCTATAATCCCGCCGGCCTCAGCTTCAATACATATGACCAGTCCGGTGATATTCTTACCAAATACGAACCAGTGATCCTTCCGGCAAATACGGCCGAACAGTTCAGTTCCCTTCGCTTCAAGCCGGTGACGCTGCCGGAGATGAAGATTGCCTGCAGCATGACGCTGCCGGAGGATGAAGAGTTTGTGATTACCAAATATTTTGGCGTGCAGGATCAGGTGTTCGCCACCGGGGCAGCGCGGTATTACCTGCATGACTATTACGGATTCCCGGTGAACAGCGGGGAAGAGGGGAAGGTGAATTCCTGCTTTGGCACAAGAGTCAGCAGCTTCGATGGCCTTCCTGATAGTGTGGAGAAGGTGACGGTGCCCGGGGGCATCTATCTGCATATTACCCAGCTTGAGGTGAATGGCGATAATCCGGGCATCCCGTACGATGCCGCGTTCAATCATTTGGAGGAGCTGTACCTTAGCGCCCACCCTGAGTATACGCGCGATTGGAGCAGGCACGTGATTGCCCGGTTCCGCCAGGCGAACTGTGCCTCTGTCTTCGTACCGCTTGCTGCTGAATAACTTGGCCGGGGACCGGCGGGGAGATAATATGATAGTATAGAGGTACATTTATTTTCCCGTAGGGGTAGAAAAGAGCGTATCATGAGAATCATCATTTCACCTGCCAAAAAGATGAAGACGGACACGGATTTCCTGGAATCCCGCCAGGCTCCGCAGTTCTTAAACGAGTCACAGACGCTCCTGGCCTTGCTTCGTAAGCTGAATTATGCAGAAGCCAAGGCGTTGTGGAAATGCAATGACGCTATTGCCGCGCTCAATATGCAGCGGATTGAAGAGATGGATCTAACCCGGAATCTGACCCCTGCGATCTTCGCCTATGAGGGTATCCAGTATCAGTACATGGCGCCGGGGATTTTTCAGACGGAGGAGCTGGACTATCTGCAGCAGCATTTGCGGATCTTGTCCGGGTTCTATGGGATCGTCCGGCCGTTCGACGGGGTGGTCCCTTACAGGCTGGAGATGCAGGCCAAGCTCGGCGGGCCGGGCTTCAGTACCCTCTATGAGTTCTGGAACAGAAGATTAGCGGACCAGTTGCTCGCAGAGACTGACACGATTGTGAATCTGGCCTCCAAGGAATATAGCAAATGCATCTCTCCCTACTTGGAGAGCGATGTCCGGATGGTAAGCTGTGTATTCGGACAGGAGATCGGCGGTAAGGTGGTAGAGCGGGCGACACTGGTTAAGATGGCCAGGGGCGAGATGGTCCGGTTCATGGCGGAGCAGCAGATTACCCGCGTGGAGGAGATTCAAGGCTTCAGCGGATTTGACTTCCGGTATGAAGCAGCCTTGTCGGACGAGAACACGTATGTGTTCGTCCAAGCCAAACAAGATAAAGAGTAGACTGATAGAGTGAGCAGTATAGAGGGTAATCTTGAAGATGGTGGAAGCACCGGATTCGGGGTTACCCTTTTGTTTGTTGCGGACGGGAACTAGCCTTTTGTAAAATAAGGAAGAACTCAGAACAGCTTCAAGAGGAGGACTTATGATTCGTAGACGAGACCCATTGAATAAAGAGCGCTTACTGGGGGAGCTGGATGCCCAGGGGTATTCCAATAGAATCAAAGCAATCACAGGATTAGGCCGCGATCACCTGGGGTCCCCGGAATACTCACAGTTACTTACCTCCCTGCTGGAGGGCGGGGCTTATGAAGCGCGGCTGGCCCTGATGGGGGCGATCGCTACGCTGGATGCTGCTGTGATCCGCTCTGCGCTCCGTCATTCTATGGCGGGTATCAGGAATATGGCTGCGGGCCTGCTGCCCAAAGTCGCCTCAGCTGAAGAGATTGAACGCGAGCTTCCGCAGCTGTCACAGGACTGCCGCCGCAAGCTGCTGCGTACGGTTGCCCTGATGAACCGCCAGGAGGTGGCGGAACGGCTATTGCCAGTGGTACAGGCCCGGTGGGGCCCTGAAGAGGCAGCGATTGTGCTGCAGGCTTGCTCTGCGGCAACCGTCCGTGCGCGGCTTGCTGAGCTGGGGTACGGCATTAAGGATTGGAAAAAGCTGTCCAGCCGCCATTTGGAGGTGGTCGCGGAGTATTTCACCGGAGAGCTGGAAGCGGCCCCGCTAAGGGCCAAGGGGATGGTCTGGTCACGGTTCTCCTCCGCGATGGAGCAGCTGAGTAGTCGCAAGCCTGATCTGGTGCTGGCCTATGCGGTGAACCATGGACCGGCAGACATGCTGCCGCCTGCGCTTAAGGCGAATCTCGGCACACTGATGCGCCTGCGGCCAGGCGCGGTGTATGAGCTGCTGATCCGGACGCAGACGCGAGTTGAGCTTATGACTTATGGTGTGCCTGAAGCTGTGCTCAAGCGGGCGAAGCTCCTCTCCAGGGACCAATGGTCGCAGCTTGCCAAGCTGCTGGCGGACCAGCCCCACCATGTGGCGCGGCTGCTGGAGCATCTTGCGCCGTCCAAGCGCCAGGAGATTTTTGATGCGGTGTATGAGGAGGAGAAGCGCGGGGAGTGGATTTTCCCGGAGGGGCTGCTATATGTATTGCCGCATGCGCTGCGTGACCGGGAGGCTGCCCGCATGCTGGGTCTGCGTGAGATCAGGGAGAACCGGGATCGCACCCTGCGCATCACTGCCGCCCGCTCGATTATTCAGGTCAGAGAGCAGCTGGAGCAGGCAACCCGGGTATCGAATGCAGATGAACGCGCTACGGCGCTGATGCAGCTGATCCGCAGCACAGTTCTGGCAAGGCAGGGCATGGAGGCTACACTGCTGACCTTAGGCCGCATCCGTAATGATCAGGACCCTGTCCGGGCGGCGGTGTTCAAGGAGCTGTCGGAGAGTCCGGCGTCTGTGTACGAGGCTGCCCATGTCCCGGCGCTTACTGTGCTGGTAGACAGTGTGATTGATGCCAGAGATACCTCCTACGGTACGAGATACTCTGTGCAGCAATTGGCCTTCTCGATTCTGCGTCATCAGGCGGCGGAGCCGGGCGGGGAGCTGTTCAAGTTCGCGCTGAACACGCTCCAGAAGCTGGCGAAGCAGGACGGGCAGCTCTCGTTGCCGTCACTTGCGAAGAACATGCCGCGGGGCGTGGAAGAGATCATCTTTGACGGTATCTATTCCTACGCTGCGCAGGCGGGCAAGCGGGAGAATTACAATCTGGTGCTGAGCCTGGCAACTTCTTTTGGCAAAAGGGGGTACGGTATCGTCAAGCTACAGCAGCTCCTACGGGAAGCCACCCGGGCCAGAACCGAAGGAATCGCGATCCGGGCAACCCGGTTCTGGCTGGAGCCGCTGCAGACGCGCGATGAACGGGTGAAGGAGCTGCTGGATGCAGATCCATCGTATATCACCATCCACGAGGTGTTCTTGCATCTGCACCTGAAGCGTCAGGAATGGCTGGACCCTTATCTGTCGGGCGCTGCGATCAAGGGCAAGTTCCTCTCAGGCAAAACGGTCTATCCTGTTCCGGCTGCGGACGGATTCTACCGCTGGCTGCCACGCCAGCAGAAGGCGTATGCTGCCCTGTTAAGAACCATTGCCTTTGGTCCCAAGTACAGCCTGTTTGAGCGTTCCAGAGCGATCAGAATCATGGCAAGCATGCCGGATGTGAACCCGGAGCGGCTGTATGAGCTGGTACGGGACCAGGAGGCGGCTGTGGCGGAGGCGGCGCTTCATGCCTTGTCGCTGCTGGAAGAGCCGGAGAAATCCCTGCCCGTGCTGCTGGAGAATCTGGATAGCGACCGGGCCCGTGTAGCGATGTACTCCATCCCAAGGTGTATCCGCCGGGTCAGTCCGCTACAGCTGTCCCAGTCGCTGAAGGAGCTGCTGAGCCGTGAGAAGCTGAAGATAACGGTCCGCAAGGAAGCTATCCGCCTGCTTGGTGCGTATAGAATTGAGGACAGTCTTCCGCTACTGTTGAATGAATTCGCGAATCCTGCTGTGCATAAGGATGTGGTGATTGCTATAGGGCATGCTGCCAGGGGGCTGCTGGACGATGAACGAAGCTGGGGGCTGCTGCGTGCCATCGCTGCTTCTCCAGAGCGTGATATCGCAGTGAGCTTGTTGTCCCAGCAGCCTGCTGGGCTTCCGCTTGCTTACAGACCGCTGTATCTGGACTTAATTATAGCCATTGCCGCTCACCCGGACGAATCCGTCAGCAGCCAGGCTTATATTTCCATGAAGTGGTGGACAAGCGGTTATGAAGGCACCGTTGCGGCGGCTGCGGCTCAGGCGGTTGCGGGTCTGAAGGACAGCTCCAGCTGGGAGTTCGCGATGATGACATTGATTGAAGCCGCCCGGGACGGCAAGGTGAACGCGGTTGTAGCCGGTATCTGCCGGGAGCTGGCGGTGACGCCCGTGACGCAGGAATGGAATGCAGCGGCGGATAGAGACCTGCCGCACCGGCAGCGCCTGCAGGTACTCATCAAGCAGTTAACAGGTCTGCCTAAGAGTACAAGGGTACAGCTTACCCCGTTGTACCTGGAGCTGGCCGGCACGCTGGCCGCCGATGAGACGTTACAAGAGCTTGTCTTGACCTTATATATCGCAGTGATCGATTGGAGTAACGCTGAGGAGGCGTCCGGGTATGTGAAGCGGATCGCACGGGAGGTAACCCGTCAACCACAGCTCTTGAGTGAGTTGTACCGCGGGCTTGCCGTCAGCCTGGAGAACAGCGCCGGATACTGGACAGCGGAGACATTGCTTGAGATTGTGGATGTGCTGCGGGCAGAACCGTCTTATGAAGCCCCGTATCTCGGACTGTCTCTGATGGAAGCAGCAGGAAGCGCGCTGCGCTGGAGCGCTGAGCCGTCAGAGCGTCTGCGGGAGTACAGGAATCATGCGAATCCCGCAGTCCGCACACAGGCACTAAATATTTGGACGGCGAGGGAATCCCGGCTGTTCATGCTATAACCGCATATGCAGGATAGGCCAAGGCTTGCCTTGCTCATCCTGTTCGGAGCGGCCGTAGACCTGGAAGCCTAGATGTTCATAGAATCCGGCAGCCTGGGGATTGTCTTCATTCACATCGACGGAATGCACATTCAAGTGGTGTAGGGCATAGTCCACGAGACTTTTGCCGATACCCAGTCCCCGGACCGCCGGGTCTACGAACAGCATCTCAATCTTCTGATCCTGAATCCCGATGAAGCCGAGGGGATGCCCCTCAGAATCGGTATATGTAATCAGATGCCGGATCTCTGCAATCCCTTGCAGGACTAAGGGGCGCAGGTCTTCAATATCTTGCGGGGTGAGGAACAGGTGCGTAGCCCGCACAGCGTTCTCCCAGATGACTAGCAGTTCTTGGGAGAGTGTCTGGTTTCGATTTTGGTCTGTAAGGATCTTTATCGGGTTTGGGTTCATAGCGTTAGCGTTCTCCTTAATTCATTTTTTTAGATTATAGCATTAAGAATAAATAAGAATCGAGATGAAGCGATATGATGACCCGTCAGCGGCTGAGCCGGTTTGGCGGAATGGCGTTTATTTGTTCCGGCCTGCTCTTTTTGGCCCAATATCTGTTCCTGAGGCCGGTACCGTCTCCACCGCTGCAAGCTGCTGCGCTGCTGTCCTGGCTGAGCGAGTGGCGGTTCCAGTTGTCGATGGCAGATGAGGTCTTGTTCTTCGCTGCGGTACTTCTCATCCCCTCCATCGCGGCATTATACCGGCTGCTGGTGAAGGTGAATCCGGTCCTGACAGTGTTTGGCTGCGGCCTGCTGGCGGTTAGCGTTCCTGTCTATATCGTATTGGTTATTATTCTGGGGAGGCTGGTCTATCCGGTATATGGGATTGAGCTTACGCCGGAGAGCTACAGACTGATTATCAGCTTCTATTACGGGGGCGTGCATTGTGTTGCATTAGTCGTTGGAATCGCAACGATTCTGCTGAGCCTTGTAATTTGGAAGAGCGGACTGGGAACATTCACGGCAGCCCTCGGGCTTCTGACCGGCGTGTTTGATCTTATCGGCTCCTATCCATGGTTACTTGGTGAGGGAATCATCCTGATCTCCCAGTTACTGTTCGCCGGCTGGTTCGTCATGCTTGGCGTTAACATGCGAATGATTGCGATAAGAGGGACCGATTAAGGCCATCTTCCCAAAAGATTAATGACGGGACTTCCAATTCTTGATACAATAAAACCACTTACGTGAAATTATTCACAATAAAAGCGGCTAATGATTGCTATAACGGATGTGATTGCATATTATATGTATAAAATTATAAAGTACATTTGTAAAAGTGAGGGGGATTGGAATGGCGACACATCGCTTGAACAGTATGGAAGTTAAAAAGATGAACCGGAACGCCATTTACCGGTACCTGTATCACCGTGAATCCACCTCCATTCAGGAGATTGCACAGGCGCTGGGTCTCAGTCTTCCAACCGTGACACAGAATCTCAAGGAGCTGCAGGAACGCGGGCTGATTGTGGAGACCGGGCTGTATGAATCCACCGGGGGGCGTAAGGCCAAGTCGATGGCCTGTAACAGTGTGGCGGGATATGCCGTCGGACTGGATATTACCCTGAATCATGTGGGGATTGTCGTCATTGACCTGAGCGGCAGAATCATTAAGAATGTCAGGAATCATTATCCGTTTGCGAATGAGGAGACCTACTTCCAGGGGGTAGGCAAGCTGGTGGAGGAGTTCGTAGAGGCCTGCCAGCTGGACCGCAGCCGGATTCTGGGAGTAGGGATTGCACTGCCCGCGATTCTATCCGGGGACCGGCAGACAGTGAGCTATGCTACGGTCATAGATTTCAAGGGAGGCAGTGTCCGGCGGTTCGCCGAATACATCCCTTATCCCTGCGTTCTGAGCAATGATGCGAATGCGGCGGGACTTACTGAACTGTGGGGCGAGCAGGACATACACAATGTGGTCTATCTGTCCCTTAATAATAGCGTGGGCGGTGCCATTATAGTCGGTAACCAGATCTATGCAGGCCAGAACCACCGTAGCGGAGAGTTCGGACATATGACGATTTTGCCTGAAGGGCGTACCTGCTACTGCGGACAGAAGGGCTGTGTAGATGCCTATTGCTCAGCGGGAATTCTCTCGGATAGTACAGGGGGCAGTATTGCGGAATTCTTCCGGCTGCTGGGAGAGGGCAAGGAGGAGCAGCAGGCCATCTGGCAGGAGTATGTGGGCTATCTGGTGATTACAGTGAATAACCTGCGGATGCTGTACGATTGCGATGTGATTCTCGGCGGCTATGCCGGGGCTCACATGGAGGAATACATCGATGAACTTCAGGCGCTGGCAGCGCGCAAGAACACCTTCGAGCAGGATGGCTCCTACCTGCGGATCTGCAAATATAAGCTGGAGGCCACCGCTGTGGGCGCTGCCCTGGAGCTGGTGACTGAATTTATCGCCAGCATCTAGATCCGGGTCGATTTTATTCTAATCCAATATCTGCTTTCCCCGCTCCTCCGGAAGAGGGACGTTGCTGCAATCGCGGCCTTGTCCCTCTCCGGGGGAGTTTTTGTTGACTTCACTCCAATTCCGATTATAATCTTATTTAAATAGTTTTATAAAAGTATATTACAATACTAAGAGTACCTATATGTTCCTGAGGAGGAGAAACGGATGAAGAACAGAGCTTGTTATATGACCGATTTGCAAAAGTTGCAAATGAAAGACATTGATATGCCCGTAGCCCGGGAGGGCGAGGTCATTGTGAAGCTGGAGGTAGTCGGTATCTGCGGCTCGGATGTGCATTATCTGGAGCATGGACGGATCGGTGACTTCGTGGTCGATGGCGACTTTATTCTCGGGCATGAATGTGCCGGTGAAGTGGTGGAGCTTGGCCCTGGTGTGAAGCATCTGAAGGTGGGAGACCGGGTGGCCCTGGAGCCGGGAGTGACCTGCGGCCAGTGTGAATTTTGCAAGAGTGGCAAGTACAATCTGTGCCCGGATGTACAGTTTCTAGCGACTCCGCCCTACCATGGCTGCCTGATGGACTATATCGCTTATCCTGAGAACATGGCCTTCAAGCTGCCGGATAATGTGTCTTCAGTGGAGGGCGCGCTGGTCGAGCCGCTGGCGGTGGGACTCCATGCTGCGGCGCAGGGCGGCGTTAAGCTGGGGGACCGTGTGGTGATTCTTGGAGCGGGCTGCATCGGGCTGGTTACCTTGCTGGCCTGCAAGGCTTACGGGGCTACGGAGATTGTGGTGGTCGATATCATTGAGAAGCGGCTGGAAGCGGCAATGAAGCTGGGCGCTACGCGGGTGATCAACGCCAGACAGGAGGATGTGCTGGAGGCCGTTGCGGCTTGGACCGATGGCGCGGGCGTGGATAAGGTGATTGAGACGGCAGGCAGTGAGCATACGGTGAAGCAGACCCCTTATCTGGTCAAAAGAGGCGGAACCATCGTTCTCGTCGGCCTCGCAGCCAAGGACATCATCGACTTCGATTTCATGCAGATTATGTTCAAGGAAGCCGATATCAAGTCGGTCTTCCGGTACCGCAACCTGTATCCGGCAGCCATCGGCGCCATCGCAGACGGCAAGGTTGACGTCAAGGGCATCGTCACTCACGAATTCCACTTCGAGGAGACGCAGCAAGCGTTCAATTACGTGATCGACAACAAGGAAGATGTGGTTAAGGCCGTCATTAAGATGGGCTAAGAGAATTGTAAAAGCGCTTAGGAGAAATTAGGAATGCCAGTGCAAAGCTGTCCCGTATCGGGGCGGCTTTTGTTCATGTAACAGCGCTCGGGTACACGGGCTGAATGTATGCGAAAACCGAATACAATCGGTGCACGAAAGAGCGTGGACTGCGTGTAAGCCGAATCAGCATATGGGGCGCTACTGCACCCGGATGCGTCGAATGCCCTCAGAGGGAGCCGGATGAACCGCAGAAGTTGTTACATCATTCACCTTTTAGGGTCATTTTGCGCACGTTCATCCCAATTATTTCATAATATCAATAAAAATTGGGGGTTAATCTTTAGTTTGCAGAGAGTAATGTAAACGCTTACTAGATATAATTTTCTCGAAAGGAGGACAAGTAAATATATGGGATAAACCTCAGGATAAGTTATATCCTGCGGGGAGAAGCAAGCAGCAAGCAAACACATTATAATCGGGAGGTATTAATCGACAATGAAAAAGAAACTTCTTACGGTATTAATGACAGCGGCACTAAGCTTCAGTGCATTCGCAGCGACTGCAGGCGCAACGGATTATTGGCAGAACTGGACCGATGGCGGAGGAACCGTGAATGCGGTGAACGGCAGTGGCGGGAATTACAGTGTGAACTGGTACAATACCGGGAACTTCGTAGTGGGTAAAGGCTGGACCTACGGCACAGCGAACAGGGTCGTCAATTATAACGCGGGTGTCTTCTCACCTTCCGGTAACGGATATCTGACCTTCTATGGATGGACCCGGAATGCCCTTATTGAATATTACGTGGTCGATAGCTGGGGGACTTACAGACCTACCGGCCAGTTCAAAGGTACTGTGAACAGTGATGGAGGTACCTATGATATCTACACCACAATGCGTTACGATGCTCCTTCGATTGACGGGAATGCCACATTCCCTCAGTACTGGAGTGTAAGACAATCCAAAAGACCGATCGGCAGCAATGTTCAGATCACATTCAACAACCACGTGAATGCCTGGAAGAGCAAAGGCATGAATCTGGGAAGCAGCTGGTCTTACCAGGTACTGGCTACCGAAGGATACCAGAGCAGCGGCTCCTCCAACGTAACCGTGTGGTAATGGACAAGCTGATAGGCGCCTTGCCGGTTCCGGCAATGGCAGGGCTCAGGTAGACAGGGCTAAGGCCGGCCGGGTGGACAAGCTGCCGGCCTTATCATTTTTATACAATGAACTACGCTTAGGTCCTGTACCTTGCCCATCTGCTCAAAGGAGAGGTATTCATGAGAAAACCATTAATGATTCTGATTCTATGTATAGCAATCGCGGCTATAGCCAGTGCTTGCTCGCAGGAGAAGCCTGCCACGGATGAACGTTTGGTGCGGGTAGAGGGCGGTACTTTTAAAGATACGAAATCCAATTACTACGGGACAGAGATGACCCTCCCGGACTTCTACATCGGTAAATATGAGGTCACCCAGCAAGAATGGCTGGAAGTGATGAAGAGTAACCCCTCGCAGTTCCAAGGAGACAAGCTGCCTGTGGAGAGCGTAACCTGGTATGATGCCGTGGAGTACTGCAATGAGCGGAGTGTGAAGGAAGGCCTGGCCCCCTATTATAATATAGACAAGAACACGGTCGATCCGAATAATACAAGTGACCGGGATTTCATGAAATGGACTGTAACGGCCAATGAAGGGGCGGATGGTTACCGTCTGCCGACAGAAGCCGAGTGGGAATATGCAGCAGGCGGAGGCCAGATGAGCACAAGCAACCCGTATAGCGGAAGCGACAATCCGGAGGAGGTAGCCTGGTACTGGAGGAACTCCGGCGATCAATTCCTGACCGGGGACTGGAACTGGCCTGCGATTGAGAACAACCATAGCCAGCCGAGAAATACCGGCCTCAAGCAGCCCAATGAGCTGGGACTATACGATATGTCAGGGAACGTAAGGGAATGGTGCTGGAACTGGTACGGGGAAGGGGATTCGAATAGCAAGACCGGCTCGGTCCGGCTGGTGAAGGGCGGCGGCTGGATCGGCGGGGTGAACAATACGGAGGTATCCTTCCGGGGCAAATTCGAGCCGAGCAGCCGGGGGAATGACCAGGGCTTTCGTGTGGTTCGTGCTGTTGCTGGCAAGTGATTCACCCGCAAGTATTCAACAGGAACAGAATAGTTTAAGCAGCAAGCCTTCGGGAAGCTAATCCGGCATGAGCGCATCAATGGATGCGGCAGCTGGAGAGGACCCGGAGGTTTTTTGGCAAATATAAGAATTTATATGTTTCACATGATAAATTGTCCTTCTATTTCTCGCTGAAACGGTACCGTCTTTTAAAAGGACGGCAAAGCCGTTTCCACTTGGTGTCTGAAGCATCCTTTCAACTAACATTCAGATTCACTATGTATACTCCGTATATGGATTAAGGCACGCGAAAGACTCGCCGGACGCTGCCGATCAGGAGGGTATCATGGTAAAAAGAATCCAGCAAATCGTAACGATCATCCTTGCCTTGTTCATTGGGCTGTTCATCGCTTCATCGTTCTTCATCCGGGCAAAATATAATTATTCCGTGTATGGAGACCGGGCGGTGCTGGAAGGGCAGCAGCCGCTTGTGTTCCTGCTATGGATTGTAGTTGTTCTGGGACTGGGCTTCGTGCTGTACAGACTCTCCCGGAAGCTTGAAGGGTATAGCCGGGCCAAGGTTATTCCAGCCGTTCTGCTGTTGTCTGGTGCCATGCAGCTCGTGATTATTTTTCTGTTCACCCGCATGCCTACAGATGATTCACAGACGGTGCTGTCCCTGGCCTGGGCTATGCTCTATGACAAGGATTATTCCTCCTTCCAGTCAGGCGGATATCTGTACATGTTCCCTTTTAATTTCTCCTTCGTGCTGTATCTGAAGACGCTGCTGCTTCTGTTCCCGGACAATTATCTGGTGATCAAAAGCTTCAATATCCTCTTCTCACTCGTCACCACGCTGGTCATCTACCTGCTTTGCCAAGAGCTGAATCCTAAATCAAGCAGGAAGGACTATGGCCTTCTGATTGTGGCTGCGACCTATGTTCCGGCTTTGTTCATGAGCAACTTCATCTATAATGATGGAATTGCCACGGCTCTGCTCACCAGCGCGCTCTACTTCGCAGTCAGGTTCATCCGCAGAAGATCCATGAAGGATATACTGTTCGCGGCAGTACTGCTGACACTCGGCAACTACTTCCGCAGTATAGGTATGATCTTCCTGATTGCCATTGTTCTCAGCCTGCTCCTGAACCTGCGGGCGATTGGCGTGAAGAAGGTCATTGCTGCCTTTGGCATAACCCTGCTGCTGTGGGTTCTTCCTGCCTGGATTCAGAATACGGCGCTTCAAGCAGCAGGCATTGTGGACGAATCGCCGTCCGGCAATTCTGCTCCAGTATACATGTGGCTGAATATGGGGATTAATCTGGAGACACTCGGGTTCTGGGATGACCGGGAGAGCTATAATATCTACCAACAGGAAGCCGGCTATAATAAGGCGGAGAGTGTAGAACTGTTCAAGACGTCCATCCGCAGCAAGCTCTCCGGCGCGACCTTAACCGGGCTTGCAGAAATGTATTATAAAAAGCTGATCTGGACCTGGACGGAAGGGACGTATCAGATAGAACGCTACGGGATAGGAAATGAAGGAGCCTCCTCCACTGGCGGGAGGGGCGGTATGGTGATGGGCCATTACAGCTATTCCACAGCTGCAAGCAGACTATTTGAAGGTGCTTCTATGTACCGGAGCGGCTTGCTGTGGGCCTTATATGTCCAGAATTTCCTGATGTACGTCTTCATTCTGATCCGGTTAATCCGGGGACTGCGGGCTAAGTGCTTCGCGGAGACCCCGCTCCTTCTGGTGATTCTTGGCTTCATCGGGTTCTACCTGCTCTGGGAGATTAAGTCCCGGTATCTGTATCCCGTGTATCCGCTGCTGCTTGTCTTATCCTACTTGGGTGTTCGAGATTTATATGCATTACTGACCGGGACAAGGAGGTCTAACTATGCGGACTAAGAAATATTACATCACCTTAATCATTAGTATGCTTAGCTGTTCGCTGCTGCTCACTTCCTGCGAAGCGGTCACTGCTCAGAATATTACTAGTGCAGACTTCAACTTCCGGCCCGGCGGGTTCCCCGGCATGAATGGCGGCGGCACCAACTTCAAGGACGGGAGCAGGGGAATGAACCGGGAAGGCCCCGGCAGGAGGGGGATGCAGGGGCCAGACGGGAGGGCAGACAGCACACAATAATTGCGAAGCAGTGGGTGCTAAGCTGATATCCCACTTGGTGATGCTGCCGCTTTGTCACTCTGCGAGTCCTTCAGGACAATGCTTTTTCCACTTTCGGATCTTCCCCCGGAAGGTCTTGAACGGAGCGGCAGAGTTAATGTGAATCCACCGGGCCATCGGCCAGTTCTCCTTGGTTCCGGTCCACTTACGCGCGCCTTGGATGAACAGCTCCTCCTCCGTCAATGTTTCGATCCAGTCCAGCCACTGCTGCTCTGATTGCCGGAAGAGCTCGCGCAACTCAGGCAGAGAATACTCCGCATATTTGCTGTAAAAGGACTGATACAACCCGCCGAGCTGATTCCACTTGTAATCCGCAGCAGGCATGGAGAAGGTCTGTCCTTCCAACTCACTCCGGTCCCAGCTCCGCACCAGCTCCAGCCAGCCCAGCTGATAAGCGATGATCTCGGCAGGGGTTTTGTCCACCTCGGGAATTCGCGTATCCTTATATGTATTGTTAATTCCGTCATACTCTGCATCCAAGAGCAGGTACAGATTATGGATCATGTCCATCAGCTCCTGCCGGGACGAGTATTCATAGCTTGCCATAATAATCACTCCTTTCCTTTGGTTATACCACAGGGTTGTGACAACAGTCTGTCCAGTTTAATAGGATGATGGAGAGTTATTTCCAAATACGCTGTACACCCTCAAGCTTGTCCTCATGGAAGCTTAGCTTATAGATGTCGGGCATTTCTAACTGCTTCCAGAAGCTATAATCATAACGCTTATCCAGAGCATTCATGATCAGGACCATCATATTACCGTGAGTTCCGATAGCGATCGAATTTCCTTTATATTGCTGCAAAACTTTATAGAGTGCTTGTACGCCCCTATTCTGGGCAACCCGATTGGATTCTCCTCCCGGCCAGGCGAAGGAAAAGTCCTCCCACACCTTAGTTATTGCCTGCTCGAAATCGGTGACAGGCTCTGCAGACAACACTCTTTCTTTAAAATCATCTTCGATTACAATCGTAGTCCCAAGCGGTTTCTCCAGTCCCTGAATGGTCTGTATAGCCCGTTTATAGGGACTTGAGATGAGAATATTAATATTCTCATCGAGGAGTAGTCGGGTAACTCTCCAGGCGTCTGCCCGCCCCTTCTCAGATAAAGGTCTATTCAATTCATCGGTAGAATAAGTAGAGTGGGCATGTCGTACGAAGTATAATGTTGTAACCATTGATTATCGCCTCATCTATTAATATTTATACAGTATTGTAACACGAAGGAGACGGAGGATTCAGCGATGAAGGAGCAGTATGGGGAGAGGATCAGGCAGGTCATTGCCTACATAGAAAATCACAGCAGCCAGCCGCTGCGGCTGGATCAGCTGGCAGAGGTGTCCCATTTCTCCAAATATCATTTCACCAGAATATTTACAGCCTTCACCGGCATGACGCCTATGGCCTTCGTTACCAGGAAGCGCGTCGAGCAGGCCATGGTGCTGCTTAGCCGGACGAATCAGACCGTTCTGGAGATTGCAGGGGAGAGCGGCTTTGAATCGGTATCAGTCCTGAATGTCCATTTCAAAAGGCATTTCGGCTGTACCCCCAGCAGTGTCAGGAATAGCAGGCAGAAACATAGCAATTTCCCGTCACTCCTCAGCAATAAGCAGGCAGAGCCGGCCGCCCTGACGGATTACAATGTAGCAGAAGGTAATCCGCTGTTAAGGAGGGCATGGGACAGTATGGTTGAACTCAGAGAAATTGCAGAAGTTGAGGTCGCTTATGTCCGGCATATTGGAAGTTACCTGGACACGCACCACGCCTGGAACAAGCTAACCGGCTGGGCTGCTGAGCAGGGGTTGTATGCGGCGAATCAGCAGTTTATCGGAATCTCACTGGATGACGGGGAGCATACGGAGGAGTCAGTCTGCCGGTATGATGCTTGCGTTACACTTCCGGAGGGATTCGAACGGGAGGCCCATCGGGAGGAGGTAGCATACAAGACTCTATCCGGCGGGCAGTATGCGGTGTATTCCTACTATGATACGGTAGAGAGATTTGTCCTTGCGTATGATACCATGTTCAGCGTATGGTTACCCCGCAGCGGCTATGAAGCCGATGACCGGCCATGTCTTGAATTCTGTCTGAATGATCCTGCGCAGGACCCGCAGGGCAAGTGCATGGTTGAGCTGTACGTCCCCATTAGGCCAAGCGCTTAAGGATCAGAGAAGGGAGTGCCCCGGGTGAAGATGGAGATTGTGTTTGACCAGTTCCCTGTCTTAAGGTCAGAGGAGCTGGTACTGGGCAAGATTGAAGAGCAGCATCTGGACGGGCTGTTCGAGATTTACAGCAATGACCATGTGTTCGAATATTGCGGGATTATTCCCAAGCACAATAAGACTACAGTCAAGAGCATGATCGGTCATTATGAGCGGGATTATGGCAAAAGATCGCGGATCAAGTGGGGCATCTTCGCTCCAGCGGACGATACGCACCTGCTCGGAATCATTGAAGCCTGCGACTTCAATCAGAGGGTTAATATGGTCACCATTGGCTACTTCCTTGCGGAAGCCCAGTGGGGGAGGGGCCTCGCCTCCAGGGCTGTTGAGCTGTTGACAGCATTCCTGTTCCAGCAGGTTCAGGTGAACAGAATTCAAGCGGAAGTGATGCTGAATAATGAGCCTTCCAAGAAGGTGCTGCTGAAGAACGGATATGTCAAGGAAGGGATGCTGCGGCAAGCGGCCCTCTGGTCCGGCAAGGGGGTTGTCGATCTGGAGATCTACAGTATGCTGAGGGAAGAGTATATGAAGGTTCTACAGCCGGACCCTATGGCTCTTATTTTGTGAAAAAGACAGCTTTGTCGCTCGCCTGCGGACTGAGAGGCCGTTATAAGGCCAGTTGGTGGTAGAAATGAGGCAAGAGCGACTGGTTAAGTGCATGTGAGTCCGCTTAGCCTGCATAATGGTGCGATTTACAGGAATAGCGGCTTTCCAGTCCGCATGGATCGCAGCAGGAGTATTAGTATTGCTTAATTGCACGAAATTGAGAAAGTCAGTAACAGTAGTCTTAGGCGGTAACGGATCTTACGTGAGGGCGCAATCTTCACTGAAGATGTGCTGTACGGTCCAACTAAGCATGCCAAAAACCGCAGACAGGGGAGCCCCTGCTGCGGTTTTTGGCGATTTCTTAAAATATAAGAATCTATATGTTTCACACGATAGATTATCCTTCTATTTCTCGCTGAAACGGTATCGTCCTTTAAAAGGACGGCAAAGCCGTTTCCACTTGTTTGAACCTATATAAATTGAACTACAAGTACAATCTATATAGCCTTATCCTGCTTTGCACATCAGGCTTCCATCTTCTGCGCCGTATACAGCCGGTGGTACAGGCCGCGGCGGGCGATCAGCTCATCATGCGATCCGCTCTCGGCGATGCCCTTGTTCGAGACATACATAATCCGGTCGCAGTTCTTCACGGTAGACAGGCGGTGCGCGATGATGAACGAGGTCCGGCCCTTTAATAGCTCGTTCAGCCCCTTCTGGAGCAGGCGTTCGGTCTGCGCATCGATGGAGGAGGTGGCTTCATCGAGAATGAGAATCCGCGGGTTCGCGAGCAGCGTGCGGGCGAACGAGATCAACTGCCGCTGTCCCTGGGAGAGCTTGGAGCCGCGTTCGTTCACCTCGGTCTGGTAGCCCTGATCGAATTCGCGGATGAAGTCGTCCGCGCAGACCGCCTTCGCGGCGGCGATGACCTCCTGCTCGGTCGCATCCGGTCTGCCGTAGCGGATATTATCCAGAATGGTTCCCGAGAAGATGAAGCTGTCCTGCAGCATAATCCCCATCTGCCCGCGTAGCGATTTCAAGGTAATCTGCGAGATATCCTGCCCGTCGATCAGAATGCGTCCGCCGGTCAGGTTATAGAAGCGCGAGATCAGGTTGACGACGGTGGTCTTGCCCGCACCAGTCGGACCGACCAGAGCCACGCTCTCACCCGCTGCGACATCGAAGGAGATGTTCTCCAGGATATTCAGGCCCGGATCGTAGGCGAAGGTGACATCATCGAATGTCACCCGGCCCTGAACCGGCGGCAGCGCCTTCGCACCGGGAACATCGCTGACCGTTACCGGCTCATCCAGCGTCTCGAAGATCCGCTCCAGGTAAGCCACAGCATTAATGAAGTTGTTGTACAGGTTCGACAGGTTCAGAATCGGCTGCCAGAAGCGGGCCGCATAGCTGCTCATGGCGAGAATCACACCCAGCGTCATGTTCTGCGGGTCCAGAGTCAGCAGACCGACCAGGAAGATCATAGCCGTAACAATGGTAGACAGGTTATCGACACTGAACGGAATCAGAATGTTGTAACGCAGTGCCTTCATCCAGGCCGTGCGGAAGTTGCCGGCCAGACGGGTGAAGATGCCTTCATTGCGTGTCTCCCGGGAGAACATCTGGGTGACGCCGATGCCGCTGATGCTCTCCTGCAGATAAGCATTCAGGTTGGAGCTTTTGTTCGATACGGCCTGCCAGGCCCGGCGCTGCCGGGTCTTGATCAGCAGCATGATGCCGAGGAAGACAGGCAGTCCGGCCAGAATGATGAAGGAGAGCCGCACATCCACGGCGAACATGAACACCGCGATGAAGATCAGGTTCACGATTTCCAGAATGAAGTTGATAATTCCGTTGGACAATACATCGGATACCGCATTGACGTAGTTCACGACCCGGATCAGAATCTTGCCCTGCGGACGGTCATCGTAATATTTGAACGGCAGATCCTGCAGATGCTTGAACAGGTCGGTGCGGATATCGAAAATAATATCCTGACCGACGCGGGTCATAATCCGTGAGCGGATAGTCGCCAGAATGACACTGACCACGATGGTCGCCAGCATCAGTGCTGACCAGCCGGCCAATGCCCCCATATCTTTGGCCGGAATAGTCACATCCACGACATGCTGCATGATCAGCGGAGCCGACAAGGCGATTGCCGCCGACAATGCGCTAAGCGCGAATGCGATAAGCATCGGCTTCTTTTTGCGTCTGATATAGACCATGGCCCGCCGGAAATGCTTGATATTGAACGGCGATTCCAGATTCTCATCGACATCGAATTTATTCCTGGCCATTCTCGGTCACCTGCCTTCCAATGCCCTCGTTCTGAAGCATGAATACATCGTAGTAATAGCCCCGCTTCGCCAATAGCTCGGCATGGGTCCCTTCCTCAATCAAGCGCCCGCCCTCAAGAATCAAGATGCGGTCAGCCTGGGCCGTAGTGGATACCCGCTGTGCGATGATGATCTTCGTGCAGGGGTACTCCAGCTCACGCAGGCTGCGCTGAATATGCTCCTCGGTCTCCAGATCGACCGCAGAGGTCGTATCATCGAGGATCAGAATCGGACGTTGGACCGCCAGGGCGCGGGCCAGCGCAATCCGCTGCTTTTGCCCGCCGGACAATCCGACACCGCGTTCCCCCACTACGGTATCGTAGCCTTCAGGCATTTTGACAATGAAATCATGGGCAGCGGCCAGAGCCGCATAAGCCTTCGCATCCTCCTCAGGCAGATCGGGATCGCCGTAAGCGATGTTGCCGTCAATGGTATCGGAGAAGAGCAGGACATCCTGCGTAGCCATTCCGATGTTCCCGCGTAGCTCATCCAGCTCCAGCTCCCGGACGTCCCGTCCGTCGACCAGCACACGCCCGCCAGCCACATCATAGAAGCGGGGAATGAGGTTGATCAGTGAGGTTTTGCCGGAGCCGGTGGCCCCCATAATCGCAATGGTCTCACCGGGGGCTATCGTGAAGCTCACATCATCCAGCACGGTAGCGTTATCATATTTGAACCGGACCTGGTCGAATTCAATCCGTCCCTCATAGCGGCGGCGCTCCACCGGATTATGATCGTTGGCAATCGCCGGACGGGCGTAATAGATATCGACGATTTTGGATAAGCTGGCAAAGAAACGCTGAATATCATTAATAATAATTCCGATATTGCGCATCGGGTTCGAGACCGCCCAGATCAGCGAGGAGAACGCTGTGAACTCACCGAAGGTAATCCGCCCCTCCATCACGTAGTAACCGCCGGCCAGCATCAGGACCACGTTGAACCCTTGGGCGAACGACTCCAGATAAGGGAAGTAGTCGAGCCAGACGAGGGCCGCTTTTTTATTCGCCACCGCGTAGTTGACATTCTTCTCTGTGAACTTGGCAATCTCGAACTCCTCACGGGCAAAAGCCTTCACTACCCGGTTCCCGGAGATATTCTCCTGGGTCGTCGTATTCAGCTGGGACAGCCGTTCGCGCAGGTCGATGTACATTGGACGTACTCTCTTGGCGAAGATAAAGGCCACCACAAAAATCGGCGGTGACAGGATCAGCATCCACAGCGTCAGCTTCACATCAATTGTGAGGAAATAAATGACGGCTGCCAGGAAAATCGTAAGCGATTCAATGATCGTCTTGAAAATCCATGCCATCGAGTGGCGGACCATATCCAGATCCCCCGTCATTTTGGTCATCAGGTCCCCGGTGCGGTTGCGGTCATAATATTCCCGGTCCTGGCCCTGAATCTTGTTGTACAGATAAATCCGGATATTGTACATCATATTCTGTGAAGAAATTTCGTACTGCATGGTCGTGAAGTATGCCAGCCCTGTACGGAGCAGAGAGAAGCCGATCATGCCCAGGCACAGTGCAATGAGCAGTCCGCGTCCTGTAGCAAGATTCTCACCTGCGTGGTCACCGGCAATGAACGTATCGACGATGCGCTGGCTGATGTAGGGGTTCACAATCGTAAGACTTGAGCCCACCACCGAGAGGCAGAGTGCCACGATATACCGTGCCCGGTTGCCCTCCAGGTTCTGCCACAGCCATTTGATTTCAAACATCTGATCACCTGTTTCCTGTTGTCTTGTGATAAACAAAGTGATTATAACACTATGGTGCAAAATGTATAGGTTCTCAGCTAATTTTGTTGTTACAATCGATTGAATTATGCGTTGGAGTAATCCAGTAATTCTGCATTGCGTTAATGTATATCACAGCATACAATGATGCTTACATATTAAGATAGATTGCGTTGAGTACATGTGAGGTGTACAGATGTACATATGAGGGGGAGCATTTCGTTGGAATCCAAACAGTTAACCAGAGGACTTAAGCCGCGGCATATCGAGCTGATCGCACTGGGCGGCACGATTGGCGTGGGATTATTCATGGGCTCGGCAAGTACGATTAAGTGGGCAGGGCCTTCCGTGCTGCTTGCGTATCTGTTGGCAGGCATCATTATGTTTTTTGTGATGCGGATTATGGGGGAGATGCTGGTGGTGGAGCCGGTGACCGGTTCGTTCGCCACTTTTGCGCATAAATATATCAGCCCGCTGGCCGGCTTCCTGACCGCCTGGAGCTATTGGTTCCTGTGGGTGACAGTCGGCATGGCCGAGGTTACGGCGATTGGAATCTATGTCGGGTACTGGTTCCCGGATATCCCGCAGTGGATTCCGGCACTGATCGGTGTGGGCATCATTGCAGCAGCCAATCTGGCGGCGGTGAAGCTGTACGGGGAGTTTGAGTTCTGGTTTGCGATGATTAAGGTAGTTGCCATTGTTGTGATGCTGGTGATCGGCACCGGGGTGATTTTCTTCGGTCTCGGCAATGGCGGGCAGCCGCTCGGTCTGTCCAATCTGTATAGCCATGGCGGTTTTTTTGCCGGAGGATTGAAGGGATTTCTGTTCGCGCTCTGCATTGTCACGGCGGCCTATCAGGGGATTGAGCTGGTAGGGATTACGGCAGGGGAAGCGGAGAATCCGAAGCAAACGCTGCGAAAAGCGATCAAGAATATCATCTGGCGCATTCTGATTTTCTACGTGGGGGCCATCTTCATCATTGTGACCATTTATCCGTGGAATGAGATCGGCGAGATCGGCAGTCCGTTCGTGTTGACCTTCGCCAAGGTGGGTATTGTCGCTGCGGCCGGCATTATTAACTTCGTGGTGCTGACAGCGGCGATGTCGGGCTGCAACAGCGGGATTTACAGTGCGGGAAGAATGCTCTACACGCTGGCCCAGAACGGACAGGCTCCGAAGTTCTTCGGCAGAGTCTCTGCCAGCGGAGTGCCCCGCAACAGTATTATCACAACGATCTCCCTGCTGCTGGTCGGCGTATTGTTAAACTATCTGATGCCGGACTCCAAGCTATTTCTCTATATTTACAGTGCCAGCGTGCTTCCGGGAATGATTCCGTGGTTCGCCCTGGCCTTCAGCCAGTTCAGATTCAGAGAGCGGTGGGCAGGCGAGATGGCAGCCCATCCGTTCAAGTCCCGCTTCTTCCCGGTCAGCAACTACATTATCATTATCTTCCTGTCGCTGGTCATCATCGGCATGTGGTTCAACCCGGATACCCATCTGTCGCTGATCGTCGGCGCGTCCTTCCTGGCTATTGTTGTAGCGGGGTACTATGCGTTTGGGATCGGCAGACGCCGGATGCCCGGGGATGGGGAGGAAGTGTAGGTTGTTGCGGAAGGGTGGCAGGCAAGCGGCCGCAGCTACTTAACATAACAACAAGTGGAAAAACGTCATCTAATTATAACAAAAACGTTGTTTGGTGAAGTGAAGTTGGAAATTATACACCTAATCCAGCGGATATAGGTAACATCGCAGATATGGGCAGAGCTAAGTGTCATAAATCCAACTAATTTCCGTCACACGGGAGATTGCTGGTTAACAAGTGCCTGAAATCCAACTAAAAGCCTGCTCTCGCAACGTTCAGCAACAAATTTAAAAAAACAAAAAGAAGCGGAGGGGAAATTTGGAACTGCAGGAGCGATAGCGACCGCCTTTGTCTCTGGATTTCAACCGCGATTAGCGGTACAAATCAAGAAATTCTTACGACAACAGCGGCCGGAAGTCCAAATGTTCACCGCAGTGACGAACCGGCTTCGAGGTACAATTAAAAAGGCTTCCGAAGCAATTACGCTCCGGAGGCCTTTTGCATGTCAACCCTTAAGAAGAAGCTGCCGCCGCAGCAGAGGCAGCAGCTACAGCAATCGCTGTCTGCTGGGCAATGATGATGTTGGTCAGGCTGGTAGATAGGGTGGATTCAATAATGCCGTTTCGTACATCGACTATATATTGATAGGAGACGAGGGCGGCAGACAGCAGGAGCAGCTCCTGCTTGTTAATGGACCAGCCGCCGAAGCCCTTCTGCGGACGGAGGAACTCATAGGTGTCCGAGACATCACTTACAAGTTGCTGCTGCTCATAAGGGATCAGGGACAGGATGCCGAGGGACGAGAGTGTATACTCCTTATCCAGCCGGATATCCCTTGCCCGGAACGCCTCACGCAGACTTAGCACCCGGCTTGTGAGATCCTCACCGCCCAGCACCAGCACCTGCGTCAGTGCCTGAACACTATTGCCGGAGAAGAACTCGGGCTTGAGCGTAACATAGAGCTGTTCCAACTGCTCTAGCCCTTGCTCTACAGGGATATCGGAGAGGCCGAGCATGGCAGCGAAGATATAGTCGTCCCGTCCGGTGAGGAAACGGTGCTTCGACCGCATTCCTTCATAGAAAGCCTGGGTGCGGTCTATGGCTGCGGCATATTGATCGTACGGGGTATGGACAGCGATCTGATAGGCGGCAATCACCAGGTAGTCGGAGGCCCGGAATTTACGTTCCTTGAGCAGGTCATATACAGCCAGCGTAGCTGCAAGCTGCTGTTCCGGCTGGGGGGACAGGGAGAGCAGCGCAGCAATACAGATGGCTGAGGTTCCCCGGAAGGAAGAGAAGCCCCGGGTGTTATCCTTAACCATCTCATGGTACATGCGGATCGCCTGCACATTGGCCATTTTGTCTTCCACTGCGTAGAGCAAGGCGGCCAGCCGGTTCACGGAGGCATTTTGCCACGGGAATTCCTGTTTAATCTGCTGGGCGTTAGTTACGAATAATTCAAGTCTGGCTATGTACGATTGCTTCATATGATGCACCTCTCATTTAGTGGTAGTTAACCTGGGTGTATTCTACTATAAAAACCAAATCAATGAAATTGAAACTCTTCCAGTAGACTTGCCCCCAAACCTATGAGAGCGTATTCTTGAATAAAGATTACTAGAATGATGGATATTTATTCCGGAAAGAGAGGCGCGAGTATGATAAGAGCATCTGAAGATAACGAATATTATGAGCTGTCCAGTCCCACCATTCTCCCCAAGGCTTCGGGGTTCCTGTGGAATGAGCAGATGATGATTCATATGAACTGCCGGGGATATGCGGTAGCCCAGTTCATGCAGCCCGAGCCTGCCAAATACTCCTATGCGCCGAATCTGGAGGCCAAGACGTTCATGCAGCCGGAGCAGCCTTATTATGCCCACCACCCCGGACGCTTCGTCTATGTCAAGGATGAGGAGAACGGGGAGCTGTTCTCTGCCCCTTATGAGCCTGTCCGCAACCCTCCGGATCATTACACTTTTGCGGTTGGTAAACATAATATTGTATGGACCATCGAGAAGAACGGAATCGCGATAGAGATGACGCTAAGCCTGCCTAAGGATGACCCGATGGAGCTGTGGCGGGTGAAGGTGACCAATCTGTCTGCGGCGCGGCGGAGTATCAGCATCTATCCCTACTTCACCATCGGATACATGTCCTGGATGAATCAGTCGGGCGAGTATAAGGAAGCGTTGCAGGGAATCGTGGCTACAGCGGTCACACCTTATCAGAAATATCAGGATTATGCCAAAATCAAGCATCTGAAGGACAAAACCTTCCTGCTGGCCGACCATGCTCCGGCCTCCTGGGAAGTGAATCAGGAAGCCTTCGAGGGCGAAGGCGGTATCGGCTCGCCGTCAGCGCTTAAGAGTAAGCGGCTGGCGCAAGGCGAAGCCCGTTATGAGACCCCGGTTGCCGCCCTGCAATACAGTATGGACCTGGCTGCGGGGGAAGAACGTGAATACCGCTTCATCTTCGGCCCGGCCCGGAGTGAGCAGAGAATCGCGGAGATCCGCCGGAAGCTGTTCCTGGATACCGATGCGGCAGGCGAGGACGGATTCGTGCGCGCCGAGCGGGAATATGCCCAGTACATCGCAGAAGGCAGAGGGAGCATTGAGATCTCCACGCCGGATGCGGACCTCGACAATCTGGTCAACCACTGGCTGCCCCGGCAGATGTATTATCACGGGCAGACCAACCGCCTGACCACCGACCCGCAGACCCGGAATTATCTGCAGGATAATATGGGGATGAGCTATCTTAAGCCGCAGACGGCAAGAGAAGCGTTCCTGACGGCCTTAAGCCAGCAGGAGGCCAGCGGTGCGATGCCGGACGGCATTATTTTGCATGAAGCGGCTGAACTGAAATATATCAATCAGGTTCCGCATACGGACCATTGTGTCTGGCTGCCGGTTTGCCTCAGTACCTACCTGGATGAGACGGATGATTACAGCATTCTGGATGAGGAAGTATCGTATGCGGGCGGCCTGGAGACAGGACCTGTGCATGAGCATATCGACCGGGCGGTGCAGTGGCTGCTTCATGAGCGGGATGAGCGCGGCCTGAATTATATCAATCAGGGAGACTGGTGTGACCCGATGAATATGGTAGGGTACCGGGGACAAGGCGTGTCCGGCTGGCTGACCATAGCTACCGCGTATGCATGTATGGTCTGGGCGGATATTTGTGAGCGGAGCGGCCGTACGGATGTCGCCAAGACCTTCCGCCATGCGGCGGAGGAGACGAATGCGCTCGTCAATCAGTACTTCTGGGATGGCGAGTGGTATGCGCGGGGAATTACCGATGACAATGTGGTGTTCGGAATCAGCAGTGACAAGGAAGGCCGGATCTTCATTAATCCCCAGGGCTGGGCGCTGCTCAGCGGTGCGGCGGATGAGGAGAAGCGGGCGAAGCTGATGAATTCGGTTCATGAACAGCTGGAGACCCCGTATGGAGTGGAAAAGCTCGCCCCGTCCTATACCGCCATGCGCGAGGATGTGGGCCGGGTCACCCAGAAGCATCCGGGGACAGCCGAGAACGGTGCTGTCTACAACCATGCCGCTGCCTTCTATATCTATGGCTTGTATGCAGTGGGTGAGCAGGACCACGCGTACCGTCTGCTGCGTAAAATGCTCCCCGGGCCCGATATCGAGGATATCATCCGGCGGGGCCAACTGCCGGTGTTCATCCCTAACTATTACCGGGGCGCTTACAAGCAGTTCCCGCAGACCGCCGGACGTTCCAGCCATCTGTTCAACACCGGAACCGTTCCCTGGGTGTACCGTTGTCTGATCGACGGGCTGTTCGGCCTGCAGGGCTGCCGGGAAGGGCTTCAGGTGAAGCCGCAGCTTCCGTCCGGCTGGCAGGAGGCAACCGTGAAGCGTAGCTTCAGAGGCGCCGGGCTGCAGATTGATATGAAGCGTGAGTCCGGCGTGGCGGCAATCGAGGTATATCTGGGCGGACAGCTTGTGGAAGACGGTGTTCTGAAGGAACTAAGACCGGGTAAGCAGTATCAGGTGCTGGTTAAGATTCCGGCAGGGGCTGCTGGAGGAGTAGAGTGAAGGCCAAACTGGCCGCTGACGGGCTGGATGAATCCATCGCCGCACTGGCCGCCACAAGTCAGCACGAAGTATTGGCTGCCTGGGCCGGGGACTGTGCAGAACGGGTACTGCCTTATGTGGAGGCGGCATCCCCGGAAGAGAAGCGGCCCCGGCAGGCAGTAGAAGCCGGACGCGCCTGGGTGCGCAGGGAGCTGAAGATGACCGCTGCACGGCAAGCTGCGTTCGCGGCCCACTCGGCTGCGCGTGAGGTAAGTCCGGCAGCGGCCTGCGCGGCTTGCCGCGCTGCGGGTCATGCAGCGGCCACCGCCCATGTAGCCACCCATGCGGTGCATGCCGCCACTTATGCGGTTAAGGCAGTGTACGAAGCAGCCGGACCCGGCCTGGCCGCTTCTGCCGTGATGCAGGAGCGCGAATGGCAGTACCGGCATTTGATCCGTCTGAATGAGGAATAACGAAGCATGAGATCGATGATCTTCACACAGGAGGCTCTTAAACATGACAAATCATATTCCGGAAATACTGCTGAATGATGGAAGGAAGGCACCTGCAATTGGCTTTGGAACTGCGCGGATCAGAGGCGCTGAGGGTGTGGAAAGTGTGAAGACAGCGCTGGATTTAGGCTATCGTCTGATCGATTCCGCATTCAACTATGAGAATGAGGGTGTTGTCGGAGAGGCGGTGAGGCAGAGCGGCGTAGCCAGAGACCAACTGTTCATTACCTCCAAGCTGCCCGGACGCCATCACAAGTATGAGGAAGCAGTCAAGACGATTGAGGAATCGCTGTACCGGGCAGGGCTGGATTATTATGATCTGTATCTGATCCACTGGCCGAATCCTAAGGTGAACCTGTATGTGGAAGCGTGGCAGGCACTGATTGATGCGCGGGCAAAAGGGCTGATCCGTTCGATCGGAGTCAGTAATTTCCTGCCGGAGCATCTGGACCGCCTGATCAAGGAGACGGGTGTGGTGCCGAGTATGAACCAGATTGAGCTGCATCCCTTCTATAATCAGGCAGAGCAGCGCGCATATCATGAGAAGCACGGAATCATTACAGAATCCTGGAGTCCGCTGGGACGCGGCGAGGATTTGCTGAAGAATGAACAGCTGCGGGCCATTGCCGCAGCCCGGGGCATATCCGTCTCGCAGATTGTTCTGCGCTGGCATGTGCAGCTAGGAGCCGTTCCGATTCCAAGGTCGCAGTCGGAGACGCATCAGCGGGAGAATATAGATATCTTCGGCTTCGAATTGTCGGAGGAAGAGATGAAGATGATCTCGGACATTCCGACCACCGGACCGCTGTGGGAGCAGGACCCGGCCGTGTACGAAGAGTTCTGATTCATTAAATGATATACAGTGGGGGCCCCTTGCTCTTTTGGCAGGGGGCTTTTATTTTTGTGGCTGCACTCATACATAATTCGTTTAAGAAAAAGGGAAGCTGGTTACATAGAAAGAGTCAGAAGCCTACACAATCAGAAGCGAACAGAGGAGGAATATTATCATGAGTAATCAATATAAGATTCAAGATCCTGTGCAGCAATATGAAAAGGCTACACCTGAATTCGAGCAGCAGCAGCCCAGCCCCGGCCTGGAGACGAAGATGCATCCGCGTCCTGATGACGGGGCGGGTACCTACAAAGGCAGCGGGAAGCTCACCGGACGGAAGGCTGTTGTTACGGGAGCGGACAGCGGAATCGGGCGGGCAGTAGCGATTGCTTTTGCCCGTGAAGGCGCGGATGTGGTGCTGGCCTACCTGCCGGAGGAAGAAGCTGACGCGAAGGAAGTGGTTAAGCTTGTCGAGGAAGCCGGACGCAAGGCGGTGGCCCTGCCGGGTGATCTGAAGGACGAGAAGTACTGCGAGCAGTTGATTGCCAAGGCCGTAGAGGAGCTGGGCGGGATTGATATCCTGGCTAACATTGCCGGTAAGCAACAGTTCGTGAAGGACATCGCAGATCTGACCACAGAGCAGTTCGATGCTACCTTCAAGACGAATGTCTACTCGCTGTTCTGGCTCTGCAAAGCAGCGGTGAAGCATATGAAGCCGGGCAGCACGATCATCAACACCTCATCCATTCAGGCCTATGAGCCTTCTGAGATTCTGCTGGATTATGCTACAACGAAGAGTGCGATCAACACCTTCAGCAAAGCGTTCGCCCAGCAGGTCGCACCTAAGGGAATCCGGGTGAACGTTGTCGCACCGGGACCGGTATGGACTCCGCTTCAGGTAAGCGGCGGACAGCCGGAGGAAGTCCTGAAGGAGTTCGGAGCCAAGACTCCGCTGGGACGCCCCGGCCAACCGGCTGAAATGGCCCCGGCTTATGTATTCCTGGCCAGCCAGGAATCAAGCTATGTCAGCGGCGAGACCCTGAATGCTAACGGCGGAATGCCGACACCATAAATAAGGCTGAGTAACAACATCGGGCAAGAACATCGGGTAAAAACCTCCGTCAGGAGGTTTTTTGCTGTGAGGGGAATACTTGCTGGCAGCCGGAGCGGCCGGAGGATGAAGCTTCATTCTTTTGAGGGAGAAATGGGCTTGGAGAAGAGACTGGCAGGCAGATCAGCAGGAAATAGTTGGATGAATGGCATTTGCTAATTAAGGTTGGGTCTAATAACAGACAACAGTTGGAAAAAAGCCACTTAAATCCGCCCGTTTCATCTAAAATAGCAAAATTGACCTGATTAAATGCTGTTTTTCCACCTGCTTCCGGAAATATATCGGTAATCCGGGAATTAAGATACGTTTTTCCATTTGCTTACTCTTGCTGCGACCCGCCTGTTTTGCTCCGGGGTCCTTCCGCTTGCTCCTCTTACTCGCACGTGCTCCGCGTCCTTCCGCCTGCTCTACGTACTCGCGCGTGCTCCGCGTACGTGCCGCGAAGCGGCGGGTTTCCTTTTCCGCCAGGAGGAGCAATGCGTGATGACTCCACTTTTGCAATCATAGGGGGTTCATGTGCTACACTGGATTAATTGAATCGTATCTGCTAGTTCTGGTGCATTAGCGGTTTGTGGAGAAGACAGGAGGAGACGGCATGGCATTCGTAACGGTGAAGGACGAATATAAACGCTATAAGATGGGGGAGACCCTGATTGTTGCCAACGACGGCATTGAGTTCGAGATCGAGAAGGGTGAATTTGCTGTAATTGTAGGGCCCAGCGGAGCAGGAAAGTCAACGGTGCTTAACATACTGGGCGGAATGGATTCCGCCGACGAAGGCCAGGTCATTGTGGACGGTACTGACATCGCACGTTTCAGCGCCAAGGAATTGACCGGCTACCGCCGTAATGACGTGGGTTTCGTGTTTCAGTTTTATAATCTGGTCCCTAATCTGACCACCCTGGAGAATGTCGAGTTGGCCTCGCAGATTTCGCCCCGGGCGCTCGATGCCCGGAAGGTACTGGAGGATGTAGGCCTTGGCGCGCGGTTGAATAACTTCCCGGCCCAGCTCTCGGGCGGGGAGCAGCAGCGCGTGGCTATCGCCAGAGCGCTGGCGAAGCAGCCGAAGCTGCTGCTCTGTGATGAGCCGACCGGTGCGCTCGATTACAATACCGGCAAGCAGGTGCTTAAGCTGCTGCAGGATACCTGCCGTGACACCGGCACAACGGTGATTGTGATCACGCATAACCTGGCGATTGCTCCGATGGCCGACCGGGTCATTGAGATCAACAACGCCAAGGTACGGAAAATGGTGAAGAATCCAGCACCGGTATCCGTGGAAGATATCGAATGGTAAGGAGCCGGGAATGATGAAGAAACGGGCACTATGGAAGGATGTTTTTCGGGAGATCAGCCGTACCAAGGCGAGGTTCCTCTCGATCTTTGCAATTATTATGCTGGGGGTCAGCTTCTTCTCCGGGATCAAGTCGGCCGGGCCGGATATGCTGGACACCGCAGCTACGTATTATAAGGATCTGCGGCTGATGGATCTGCGGGTCCAGTCCACTTACGGCCTGTCGGAGCAAGGGATTGAACAGCTTCAGGGCATACCCGGGGTGCAGACGGTTCAGCCTGTATACAGCGCTGATGTCTTTCTTGGCGACAGCGGGCTGATTGCCAAGGTCTATTCGTATGCGGACAATAATGAACTGAACGGCTACAAGCTCACCGCCGGGCATCTCCCGGCAGCCTCTGGAGAGATTGTACTGGATGAACACCTGCGCGAACAGGAGAAATTCAAGCTCGGCGATTCCATTACCTTCGGCGGGGAGGCCGGAGAGAAGCCCGAACAGAGCTTCCGGACCAAGACCTATACCGTAGTAGGCTTCGCGCAGAGCCCACAATATATTGAGACCGCGAACCGTGGAACGAGCCGGATCGGCAAAGGGACTGCCGATGCGTTCGCCGTCATCCCGGAAGGGGATTTCACACTTCCGGTATATACAGAGGCATACCTCAGCTTCAAGGATACGGCTGCGGAGAGGGCCTATACTCCGGCCTATGACACGTTGGTTGAGCGCCACCTCACAGAGACAGAGCAAGCGCTGAAGGATTACCCGGCGCAGCGTCTGGAAGAGCTGAAGGAGGAGGCGGTAGCGGCGGCCAAGCAGGCTGCGGCTCAGCAGGGGACGCAACAGCCGCAGCCGCAACAACAGGCAGCATCCGACGCACAGAGCCAGCCGGAGCTGCCCAAGGTATATGTGGCTGACCGCACGATTAACCCCGGATACGCCGAATATAAGGATAATGCGGACCGGCTGTCCGCGATTGCTTCGGCGTTTCCGGTATTCTTTTTCCTGATTGCAGCGCTTGTCAGCTTAACCACGATGACCCGCATGGTGGAGGAGCAGCGGCTCCAGATTGGGACGTTGAAGGCACTCGGATACGGCGCTATGGACATAATGACTAAGTTTCTGGTGTACGGCACACTTGCCAGTCTGTCCGCCTCGGTGGTGGGCCTGGCGGTGGGCTTCACCTTTTTCCCGGACCTCATCTATAATGCCTACAGCTCGCTCTATAACCTGCCTGATGTGATCAAGAGCTTCTACCTGGACTATGCGGTGGTCTCCATCCTGGTAGCGCTGGTCTGTACAACAATGACGGCGATGATCGCTTCACGGGTGGAGCTGCGGAGCAACGCGTCTGTGCTGATGCGGCCCAAGGCACCGAAGAGCGGGCAGCGGATTCTGCTGGAGCGCTTCACCTTCCTGTGGAGAAGGCTCAGCTTCGTGCAAAAGGTCACGGCCCGCAACCTGTTCCGCTACAAGCAGCGGATGTTCATGACCGTTATCGGGGTGGCAGGCTGTACCGCGCTGATTCTGACCGGCTTTGGGCTGAAGGATTCCATCGGCAGCATTGCCGAGCGGCAGTTCGGCGGGATTATGAAATACAGCGCCCTGGTGGCCCTGCATGATAATGCAACAGCCTCAGATCAGGCTTCCTATAAGGAGCTGATTGAACAGGAGACTGCGGTGACAGGCACGCTGAATGTGCTGCAGGAGGCTATGACCGCCCGGGCCAAAGGCGTGAATGACCAGGAAGTGCGGATTTTTGTTCCCTCGGATACAGCTGAGCTGGCGTCTTTTGTTAATCTTAAGGACCGCAGCACGGGTAAGCCGCATGTACTGAGTGACGGGGGCGCGGTCATTACTGAGAAGCTGGCTAAGCTGTATGATGTTGCCCCCGGGGATACGTTGACGCTTCTTGACAGCAACAATGAGCCATTCCAGGTCAAGGTAGCGGCGGTCACTGAGAACTATGTGCTGCATTATGTATACATGACTCCGGCTTACTACACGGAGGTGTTCGGCAAGGAGCCGGTCTATAATACTCAATTATTGATTTACAGCGGCAAGGATACAAGGTGGGAGAGTGCCTTCGGGGAGAAGCTGACTGCGAATGGACAGGTGGCCTTGGTCAGCTTTTCCAGCGGTGTGGGAGAAGCCTTCGAGGAAACTATGGACAGTATGGATATCGTCATTGTGGTGCTGATTGTCTCTGCTGCCGCGCTGGCCTTCGTAGTTCTGTACAATTTGACCAATATTAACGTGTCCGAGCGGGTCCGCGAGTTGTCTACGATTAAGGTGCTCGGCTTCTATGATAAGGAAGTCACTCTATATATTTACCGGGAAAATATTCTGCTGACCCTGCTCGGTATCCTGTCCGGCAGTGCCCTGGGGGTGATCCTGCACCGGTTCGTCCTGTCGACTGCCGAGCTGGATGCCACCATGTTCGCTCCGCTCATCAAGTGGCAGAGCTACATCTATGCAGCGCTACTGACCATACTATTCTCAGGGATTGTAATGGCATTCATGCACATCAAGCTCAAGCGGATTCATATGATTGAAGCGCTGAAGTCGGTAGAGTAGTTCAGTCACGATTTTGTCAAAAAAATAAAAAAGCATCAGCATTACAAGGAAGGATAATGAGCCGAGGGCAGAGAGAGCCCGGAGCGGTTATCCTTCTTTTTTGTGCCGGGAAAGGGCTAGACAGCAAGCGGATTAGCGCTGAAACATACGGAAATATGGCGAACAGTGTCGGAAAATCGCGAAAATGATAAGAAAGTGTCATTAAAACTAACCCGATTAAACTCATGATAATGATGAGGAAAAGGTTTTTTTACAGTTATTCCAAAATACATTGGAAGTAAATGTTTCGGAAGCAAAAAAGTAAGATTATACAGCGGTAAATAAATATATTGACGTAAGATATATTCACATGTAATATAAACCATAATTTATGAGGGAAGTTGTAAGGCTTTCCGCCGGAAAAGTTATCCCTGATTCTAATTGACCTGCGGTCTATTCAACGCATTCCTTCAATATATATTAGGTGTGATGTTATGTCACATGTAGTGCGAAGGCGGTCATTAGCAGTCTTAGGCGCATAACGATCCGGAGCATCCAGTCTCCCGAGAAGCTTTGAAGAGCAGGTACAAGCACCTAACTAAGGAGGAGTAAAGGAATGGCGAAAAAGAGAAAATGGTGGTCAGGTTTACTAGTCTTATCGTTGGTAGGGGTTCTATTTACAGGTTGCAGTACGAATAACACTGCGGGTTCTTCAACAAGTGCGCCTGCAGCCACTACAGCTCCGGCAGAGAGCACGGCACCTGATGCTACTGAAGCACCTGCGGCTGACGCGCCGGTAGACGGCGGAACGCTCGTTACAAGCACATTCTCCGATATTGTTAATCTTAATCCTCTCTTAATCAATGACACCGCTTCAGGCGATGTGGCGCAATTCGTCTTCGCCAAGCTGTATAATCTGGACCGTGAAGGCAATGTGCAGGCCGAGGATTGGTCGCTGGCAGCTGCGCTTCCTGAGATCTCCGAAGATGGCTTGACCTACACCGTGAAGCTGAAGGATACCGCCAAATGGAGTGACGGCCAGCCCGTCGTTGCAGATGATGTAGTCTATACCGTTGAAACGGCCAAGAATAAGGAGACAGGCTCGCCCCTGATCAGCCAATATGACAAGGTGAAGAGCGTGGAGAAGGTTGATGACCACACGGTGAAATTCACAATGTCCCAGATTTATGCCCCGTTCCTGTACGCGCTGGTTCAGGAGATTGTTCCAGCTCATGTCCTTAAGGATGTGAAGCCGACCGAAATGCAGAAGAATGCCTATGGTACTGATCCGGCCAAGACGGTCACAAGCGGACCGTGGAAGTGGACAGCCTGGAAGCAGGGCGAGAGCCATACCCTGGATGCTGATCCGAACTACTGGGGAACGGTGAAGCCTCATATCGCTCAGATTATCTACAAAGTCTACGCCGACCAGAACACTGAAGTTCAGGCGATTATGAAGGGTGACACGGACCATATCAGTGCGATTCCGGTAACGCAGGTCGAAGCGGTTAAGGCTGCCGGAAACATTGATATTATCCAGAAGCCCGGCGCGCAGTATGAATATGTAATGTTCAACTTCGACGGCAAGAACTTCCCGGATAGCTACGGCCTGTTCCAGGGACAGAAGACCAGACAGGCAATCGCCCATGCCTTGAACCGTCAAGGAATGGTAGACAATATCCTTAAGGGCGTAGGTGCGCTGATGAACGCTCCGTTCTTGCCTGATACCTGGGCTGATCCGAAGGATGCCGCTGTGAATTATGATTACAATGCCGAAACGGCCAAGAAGCTCCTGGCTGAAGACGGCTGGGTTGCCGGAACGGATGGCATTCTTGCCAAAGACGGCCACCGCTTCTCCTTCGAACTGCAGTACAATGCCGGCAACAGCCGCCGCGAGCAAGTAGCCGCTGTTATCCAGCAGAACCTGAAGGATGTCGGCATTGAAGTGAAGCCTAAGGCGATCGACTTCGCGGCATGGATTGACCAGAACGTGACACCGGGTAAATTCCAGGCCCTGCTGCTGGCATGGTCCCTGAATACACCGGACCCGGATGCTGAGAGTATCTTCTCCTCCAAATACTTCCCGCCTGCCGGACAGAACAGCGGCTGGTATAAGAACGAGAAGCTGGATCAGCTGTGGGTAGACGGATATTCCACAGTAGACCAGGCCAAGCGCAAAGATATCTACAAAGAAGTAGGCAAGGAAATCTCCACTGACCTTCCTTATGTCTTCCTGTATCAGTATGGTCAGGCGATCGGAACAGGGCCTAGAGTACACTGGGCAGAGGAGGATGCTCCTGAGCCGTCACTGGGCTACGGACAGTTCTTCCACGCCATCAAATGGTGGGTAACCGAGTAACGTGCCGCTAACTGAATAGACTTGCGGGAGGTGAAAGAGAATTCTCTTTCACCTCCCCCTTTTGTATAAATAGGGGGCCTTCCGTAATCTATCGCCTTACCATCTCTAGGAGGCTAGCCAATGACAGAATATCTGATGCGTCGAGTGCTTCAATCGGTACTGGTCATCTTTCTGATTACCATACTAACTTTTCTTCTCATCCACGCAGCTCCGGGCGGCCCTACGCAAGTGATGCTCGCGCCGGGCCTGACGCCGGAAATCTTCGAGCAGCAAGCCAAGAACCTGGGTCTGGATCAACCGATTCATATCCAGTATTTCCACTGGATCGGCGACCTGCTGCAAGGAGACCTGGGATATACCTTCAAGAACCATATTGCCATCTCGGACTTACTCTGGCCGCGTATCGGCAATACCGTAATCCTGATGGGGGCGGCTTGGCTGGTATCCCTGCTGATCGCAATCCCCTGGGGAATCTATAATAGTACCAAAGTCTATGGTTTATCGGATCAGACGGCTTCCTTCATTTCATATCTGGGCTTCGCCATGCCGACCTTCTGGTTCGGGATTCTGCTGCAGCAGTGGCTGTCGCTTAAGCTGGACTGGTTCCCATTGTCGGATATGCATACAAGAGGCAAGGAAGGCAGTATCGCTGATTTATTCATGCATCTGGTGCTGCCGGTAACGGTGCTGGCGCTTGGGTTCCTGGCCTCTTATATGAAGTATGCGCGGGCCAGTATGCTGGAGGTGCTGGATCAGGATTATATCCGGACAGCACGGGCCAAAGGTGTGAAGGAACGCAAGGTCGTCTTCCGTCATGCCCTGCGCAATGCGCTTATTCCAATTATTACGATACTTGGCCTTGATCTTCCGATCCTGGTGGGCGGGGCCGCATTAACTGAGAATGTATTCAACTGGCCGGGAATGGGCCGTTGGTTCGTAGAGATGGCCACTGCACGTGAATATTCGGCACTGATGGCTGTCACTATTGTAACGGCTGTGATGGTCGTCATTGGCAATCTTCTGGCAGATATACTGTATGTAGTCGTTGATCCCCGGGTGAAGCTCGGTAAGCAAGGGGGGAAGGCAGCATGAGTACAGACAATACTGAGCTTATCAAAGGGAAGGTCTCCAAGCCGCTGGGAACGCCGGATATGAGTCCGATGCCGGGCGGGACCGACCCGGAAATTCCGGTGGTGGATATGGACAGACCTCCCGGCCCGTGGAGAGTGCTGTGGAAGAAGTTCTCGCGCAATCCGTTTGCTATGGGCGGGTTGATCGTGCTGTTTATCTTTGTGCTGCTGGCAATCTTCGCATCGCGGCTGACCCCGTATGGACCGGAGAAGATTGATCTGATGTTCGCCAACCTGAAGCCGGGAGCGGAGGGCCATCTCCTCGGTACAGATGAGCTGGGCCGCGATATTCTCAGCAGACTGCTGTACAGCGCGAGGATATCGCTGCTTATCGGTTTCTCCGTTGCTTTTGTATCCGTGCTGGTCGGATCGGTGGTCGGGGCGATTTCGGGTTACTTCGGCGGATTCATAGATACGGTATTCATGCGTATTGTTGATGTCATGAACTCCGTCCCATCCCTGTTCCTGAATATCCTGGTGATGGCGCTGTTCGGCACAAAGATTGAATTCATGATCCTGATTCTGGCGTTCACCAGCTGGATGAGTATTGCCCGGCTGGTCCGGGGAACCTTCCTGCAACTGCGGGAGATGCAGTATGTGGAGGCGGCCAGAGCCATCGGGGTATCCAGCTGGGGGATCATTTTCCGGCATCTGCTCCGCAATGCGAGCTTCCCGATCATTGTCAATGCCACCTTGATGGTCGGCGGAGCGATTCTCAGTGAATCTGCACTGTCCTATCTGGGTCTTGGTATCCAGGCTCCGGCCACAAGCTGGGGACTGATGCTCAGCAGTGCACAGGAATTCATGCTAATTGATCCGATGCAAGCCGTGTATCCGGGTCTGTGCATTCTGCTCGTCGTGCTGGCGGTTAACTTCATCGGCGACGGTATCCGGGATGCTCTTGATCCCAGACAGCAAGTGACCAAATCCCGGAGGAGGCTGGAACAATGGCGCAAAAACTACTCGAAATCAGGAAACTAACCGCAGGCTTTGCGACCGAGAAGGGATTGCTCAAGGCAACCGACGGTATCTCGCTTACGGTGGATAAAGGTCAGACGGTCTGTATTGTAGGGGAATCCGGCAGCGGCAAAAGTGTCACCTCGCTGGCAATTATGCGCCTGATTGATTATGCGGGCGGTATGATCCTGAATGGAACCATTGACTTCCATGGACAGGATCTGGGGGCGAAGAGCCAGGAGGAGATGCGGGAGATCCGCGGCAACCAGATTGCTATGATCTTCCAGGACCCGATGTCTTCGCTGAATCCGGTCTTCACCATAGGGGAACAGATTGCTGAGAGTCTGCGGCTGCATCAGAATAAGAAGGATGCAGAAGCGCTGAAGCTGGCGGTCGATCTGATTAGATTGGTCGGCATACCGGCCCCGGAAATCCGTGCGAAGCAGTACCCGCATGAGCTGTCCGGCGGGATGTGCCAGCGCGTGGTCATTGCGATTGCGTTGGCCTGTAACCCCGAGCTGCTGATTGCCGATGAGCCGACCACCGCACTTGATGTTACGGTCCAAGCGCAGATTCTGGATCTGCTGCGCAAGCTTCAGTCGGAGCTTGGCATGTCCATCCTGCTGATTACCCACGACATGGGAGTTGCCGCTGAGATGGCGGACCGCATTGCTGTCATGTATGCGGGCGCTATCGTGGAAGAAGGCGGTGTGGAAGAGATCTTCGACCATCCCAGTCATCCTTATACGATAGGTCTGCTCCAGTCGATTCCGGGGTTCGAAGGCGGACGGGGAGGCGAGCTCTATACGATCAGCGGAACGATCCCGCCGATAGGACAGATACCTGCGGGCTGCCGCTTCCATCCGCGCTGTCCGCATGCGATGGAGATCTGCCGGAGCCAGGAGCCGCCGGATTTCCTGATCTCTGATGATCACCGGGCCGCCTGCTGGCTGTTCAAGGATAAGCCGGTTTCAGCGTATACCAGCGGGGAGGCGAAGCGCGCATGATGAACAAGACATTGGCCAAGCCAGATCGTAAGGTAGCTGCCTCCTCAGAAGTACTGGTGGAGGTTAAGGATATTAAGAAGTATTTTCCGATCACCAAGGGTCTGCTTAACCGGACCGTCGGGCAGGTCAAGGCGGTGGATGGGGTCAATCTGGCGATCCGCCAAGGCGAGACGTTCGGGCTGGTCGGGGAATCCGGCTGCGGCAAATCCACCTTCGGACGGGTACTGCTCCGGCTGCAAAGTGCGACCGGGGGGCAGGTGCTATTCAAGGGCCAGGATATCCATTCGCTGGGTTCGCGTGACATGCGGAAGCTGCGGGAAGAGATGCAGATTATTTTCCAGGACCCGTTCGGGTCGCTCAATCCGCGCTTCCTCGTCAAGGATATTATCGGCGAGCCGCTGCGCATTCACTGGAAGATGTCTGCCAAGGCTATTGATGCCCGAGTGGTCGAGCTGATGGAGCTGGTGGGTCTTGATGCCAGCCGCCGGAACCGCTACCCGCATGAATTCTCCGGCGGACAACGCCAGCGCATTGGCATCGCCCGGGCGATTGCACTGAATCCGCAGTTTATTGTGGCCGATGAGGCCGTGTCCGCACTTGATGTGTCGGTACAGTCCCAGGTCATTAACCTGCTGATGAAGCTGCAGAAGGAGCTGGGCCTAACCTTCCTGTTCATCGCGCATGGTCTTAACGTAGTCCGGCATATCTCTGACCGTGTGGGGGTCATGTACCTGGGCAAGCTGGTGGAGGTGGGGGAGACGGAGGCGCTGTTCGCGGCCCCGCTGCATCCGTATACTGCCGCCCTGCTATCGGCCATTCCGAAGCCGACGCCAAGGCGCAAGCAGGAGCGTATTATGCTGGAGGGAGATGTGCCCTCCCCGGCCAATCCGCCCTCGGGCTGCCGGTTCCATACCCGCTGCCCGTTCGTACAGGACAAATGCCGCTTAGTGGAGCCGCTGCTGGAAGAGGTCCTGCCGGGCCGTCCGGTAGCCTGTCATTTCCCGTTGCTTCCGAAATCCTGATCAAGCATTACCCTATGCTGTACCGAAGAGGAACACTGCTGAATTTTATGCGGTGTTCCTTTTTTGGTTTGGTCGCTTCAAACTAATCATTGTGCTACGGGCATTTCTATAAGAAAATGAGAAAAAGACAAATCAATACCGCAAAGCTTGCGGAACCGGAGGCTATGGTGAAAAAGGTCAATACAGCAATTTCAGCTCTCTTTATACTTGTTATGATAATAGTTGTCTGGGTATGGGCCGTGTCAGTGCATACCTGGACCCTGGCGGGAACCTTGGCTTCCCTGCTCTGTCTGGTCCTGTTTATCTGGACAGGCCTGCGGGCCATCCCTGCTATAACCGGGTACATCCTGAGCCCCGGCGCACTGCGGACGGTGAATACAGACGATTCGCCGGAGGAACGGCAGCGGACCTGGTGGAAGATTGTGCTGTGGGTGATCGCTAGCCGGGTGCTGCTGATTCTAGCGGCTTATGTATTCTGGGTGCTTCGGGAGGGCGGCTCCGGCAGCCTGTTCTCCCGCTTCATTGAGATGTGGCATATCCGCGGAATTGATGCGATGTCCTATTTGGGCATTGCTGAGCGGTGGTATGTGACGGAAGGGGACCCCAGATTTCATATTGTATTTCTGCCGTTCTTCCCCGTTATGATCAAGCTCGCGCAGTTCTTCACGGGCAATTATATGGCTGCCGGATTTGCCGTGGCCAATCTTTGCACGCTTGCAGCAGCGTTGTTCGCTTATGAACTGGCCCGGCTGGATATGGGACGCAGGAATGCCCTGCGGGTAGTGAAGTATATCTTCATCTTTCCGTCAGCCTTCTTTTTCTTCCTTCCCATGACGGAGGCGCTGTTCCTGCTGCTCTCCCTGATGGCGCTGTATTTTGTGCGCAAAAAGCGCTGGCTGTTGGGCTGCCTCTGTGCGGCGCTGGCCGGATTCACCCGTTCCCCGGGGATTCTGCTGGCCGTGCCGATTGCCGTGGAATTTGCCCGGGAACTGGCCGCTGGCTATAGGACTATGGACCGGAAGGCTTTTACGAATAAGCTGATCTTGGCTGTTCTCTCCCTGGTGAGCGTCTCCTTCGGTCTGCTGGCTTATCTCTACATCAATTACAATGTGACGGGCAACGCGTTCCAGTTCAGTATTTATCAGCGGGAGCACTGGTCGCAGCGGTTCTACTTCTTTTTCGATACCTTGAGATATCAGATGGAGTATGCGGTGAATACCTTCAAAGAGGCCGATTACCGGTCGTTCCTGGGGCTGTGGCTGCCGAATTTGTGCGCGATCTTCCTGGTTCTCTTCATGATGCTCCGCAGTGCGAAGAAGCTTAATCCCGCCTACATGGCGTACATAATCGCCTATTTCGTCTATGTGGTGGCCCCGACTTGGCTGCTGTCTGCTCCGCGTTATTTCGCTGTAGCTTTTCCGCTGGCCTTCGCGGCTGTGCTATTGACGGAGGATAAGAAGTGGAAGGATATCCTGCTCACGACGCTATTTATTGCGGGGGGTCTTCTGTATCTGGCGGTGTTTGTATCCGGTTATCCGGTATATTAGTGTGTACTAGAAATTACAGAAACGATGGTGGCTATGCAGATTCAACTAGAAGATCAGATGGTTACGTTACATGTCCAGTATGCCAAGCGCAAGAAGCTATCCGTAACGGTGGACGGCTCGGACCTCATTACCGTTAAGGCGCCCAAGGGAACGAGTGAAGAGATGATCCTCGGTGCGGTAGCAATCTTAGGCCCGAAGATTCTGGAGAAGCTGCGCAGCAATGCGGCGGCCCGGCAGGTGCCGAGGGTTAAGGCTTATGAGGGCGACGAAGAAGCCTTCTTGTACTTGGGGAAGGAATATGCGCTGCATGAGCTGATTGGGGACCGGCAGGCGGAGGCGGAGGAGCTGAAGCTTGCGCTGAAGAAGTTCTATACGGCCAGTCTGAAGAAAATCATCGCAGAGCGCATCAAGCCCTACCAGACGCAGCTCAGAGTGAAGCCGAAGAGTGTGGAGATTGTGGAGTCGCGGACCAAGTGGGGGAGCTGCAGCTTTGACGGCAAGCTGACGTTCAACTATCGCCTGGCCATGGCGCCGCCTGAAGTGATCGACTATGTCATCATTCATGAGCTGTGTCATCTGCTGCATATGAATCATGACCGTTCCTTCTGGCGGCGCCTGGGAAGTATCATGCCGGACTATAAGGAGAAGGAAGCGTACCTGGCCCGGCAGGGGCAGTTCATGACGCTGTGAACATTCTACAAGGGTAAAAGTGTAGCGTACGCCTAGGCGATGGAAGTAGCCGGATGCTTAACGTTCGCAGGATATTGCTGCCCGCCCTGAGTGCGGACGAATAGGCCCTCTGAATGGCTGTTGCCTGACAACTCCAGGCCAGGGTCATCCGGGGTGAAATGGAAGACGATCGTCTCCGTGTCGCTGTCCGCAAGCTTCAGGGCGATGTCGCGGCAGGATACGGGCTGTGTGCTGATCAGATCGAACAGCTCAAGCTGTCCATTCTCCTGCTGGAAGATGGCAATGAGATTCTCGTCCTCCAGGTAGTAGAGCTGATCGCTGAACACATTCAGGCAGTAGAACATCAGGAGTCCATGGGCGCCGCTTACGCCAAGACGCTCAGATACCGGTACCCGCTGCGCTCCAAGGGTAGAGACCAGACTCAGATCACGCGGGTTGGCTAGATCCAGCTTACGGATTGGCCCAGAGCCGGCAGCACCTCCGGGGCAGGCCATGGAGAAGATCTGTTCTTCCACCGGATGGAAGCCGAACTTAGGATAGAACTCCAAGACTGACTCATTGGCAAAAAGATACATGAATTCACACGCTTGTCCATATTCCTCCAGCACCTTGTCCATCAACCGGGCAGACAGGCCCCGCCCTCTATAGTCAGGATGAGTCATTACCGTCCCGATCTGCACAGCAGGAGACTTCACCCCATTAATAATTAGCTCTATGAGATTCACCGAGACATTCGCCACGATCCGGTCTCCCTCCGCATAAGAATAAGGAACATACTTATCCGTCCAGCAGCCCTCCTCATACCAGCGCTCCAGCTCCAGCTCGAACGTATCTTTTGCCAGCTCGAAAAAGCTATTCCGCAGCGGCTCTATATCTTTGTAATCCCTAACAAACTTCAATTCTTGCATGGTCTATCACTCCATATAGTATATTTGTCCTCATTCACCCATTTAATATTCAACCCCGCGAACCTTTGAGTAGACCATTGTGTCTCTCAAGCTCCCCTGTACATCAGTCTTGTCATTGCGCAGGATACCTTCCAAAGTAAAGCCAGTACGTTCGGCTACGCGAGCGCTCTGTGTATTGCGGGAATCGCAGCGGATCTCCAGCCGGTTAGCTTGTAGCTCCTGTATGGCGAAATCCGCAATGGCATTCACCGCTTCCGTGATGTAACCTTGACCCGCGAATGAGGTGTGTACCCAATATCCGATTTCAAATTTACGCACCTGCCAGTCGATCCGGTGCAGTCCGCTGCTCCCGATAAGCTGCCCTGTCTTCTTATGGAAGAGCAGCAGCCGGATATCGCTGCGTTCCAGGAACTGCAGCCGTGATTTCCGGATGGATACCTCTGATTCTTCGACAGAAGGGATACGCTGGGCCCAGGGCATCCAAGGGCTTAATTCAGCGGCACTTTGCCGAACGGCTTCATGTACAGCGACACCGTCTCCCCATAATACTGAGCGGATTTGCAGGCGGCTGCTTTCGAAGCTTTCCGGTACGGGAATCAGGATGGGGTCCATTGAGTAATTGTCCATGAATCTAGCTCCTATTAAAGGTATTTGGTGAATCAGTCAATATCAGTATAAGCCATTATATACCATAGGTCATATTTCAGGGTTTTAATACCATAGATTTTAACTGTAGTCAATACGCTAAAGGATACCTAAAAGTACTCTCTGGTACTATTCACATTTAATGGCAAGAACGTTATCTTAGGTAATAAGAAGTGTTCACTATTAAGAACCTGTTGTAATGAACCTAGTACTGAAACGGTAGCGAAATTATAGACAGCTGGAGGTCAACCCATGAGTGCAATCGCCGGGATCTATTCTATGCAGCATGGGCCGCTGGACCCTGAGCTCGGCCCGCGCCTGATGCAGGAGCTGCAGCGTTATCCGGCGGATGATGCCCGGGGCTGGAGTACGGAAGGACTCTTCCTCGGGTGCCATGCACAGTGGATTACTCCGCAGTCCCGGGGCGAGGTGCTTCCCTATTATGATCCGCAGCGGAAGCTGGCGATCGTAGCTGATGCCATCATCGATAACCGCAGCGAGCTCTTTGGACAACTTCAGGTTGTCCGGGAGGATCAGGAGTCGATGCCGGACAGCCTGCTGATTCTTCTGGCCTATGAGAAATGGGGGGATCAGGCTCCGGTGCATCTGGTCGGAGATTTTGCCTTCATGATCTGGGATGCCGGCAGGCAGACGCTGTTTGGAGCAAGGGATTTCTCGGGGAGCCGGACGCTGTACTTCCACCGCTCAGGCAGACAGTTCTCCTTTTGCACCGTGATTCATCCATTGCTCACGCTAATGGATGGCGGACACGCGCTGCATGAAGGCTGGATCTCGGAATATCTGGCGGGCCAGGGCCGGATGGATGTCGCGGATATGTTCTCCACAGTATATCAGGGTGTGGAGCAGCTTCCCCCGGCGCATTCAATGACAGTCAGCGCGAAGGGGATAACCTTCTCCAGGTATTACACCTTCCAGACTCCGTCTCCACTCCGGCTGCGCAGCAATGGCGAGTATGAGGAAGCGCTCCGTGAGGTGTTCGGACGCGCAGTCCGGGACCGGCTGCGCACCCACCTTGAAGCTGGCGCGAACTTAAGCGGCGGGCTGGACTCAGGAGCGGTGGTAAGCTTTGCAGCGGAGGAGCTTCGCCGCACCGGCAAGCCACTTTACACCTTCAGCTCGTATCCCCTGGATCACTTTACAGGTTTCAAGCTGGGCCAGCGGGTGACCGATGAGCGTCCATATATTCAGGAGACCATCGCCTATGTCGGGAACATTGAGCCTAGCTTTTACAATTTTCCTGACCGCAGCTCTTATGGCGAAATCGACGAATGGCTCGATATTATGGAGATGCCCTACAAATTCATAGAGAACTCCTATTGGCTGAGGGGCATATATGAACAAGCCGGACTGAAGAATGCCGGAGTGCTGCTTAGCGGACAACGGGGCAACTGGAGTATCTCCTGGGGACCGGCGCTGGATTACCAGGCGAAGCTGCTGCGTGAATTCCGCTGGTTCCGCTTTTACCGGGAGAATAAGCTGTACAGCCATTCGATGGGAGTAAGCCGCAAAAGAATGCTGAAGATTGCCGGGCGCAAGGTATTCCCCGCCCTGGGCCAGCTGATGGCCGGGAAGCAGGAGGCTGCGCCGGAGCTGATCCATCCTGAATTTGCCCGGCGGACAGGGGTGCAGGAGCGGCTGAAGGAGCTGGACCAGTCGCCTGCTTCCCAGACCGTGTACGATATCCGCAGAGAGCATTTCCGCCAGCCGCATGTCTGGAATGTGAACGGAACGGCGGCGACCAAGCTGTCGCTGAAGTACAGGGTATGGGACCGGGATGCGACCAATGACCTGCGTGTCATCAACTTCTGTATGTCGGTGCCTGAGGAGCAATACGTCCAGAACGGAATGGACCGCTCGCTTATCCGCCGGGCGATGGAGGGGCGGCTGCCGGATAAGGTCAGGCTTAACCAGACCCGGCGCGGGATTCAGGGGGCGGATGGCATTACACGTATGCTGCCCGAGTGGCAGAGGTTCCAGCAGGAGCTGAGGGAGATGCTTCAAGACCCCCGTACTTCGTCTTATCTGAATCGTCCCGGGCTCGCCGGATGTTTGGACCGGCTGGGTAGTGAGCCCGAACCATTATTAATCTTTAACACGGATTTCCGCCTTCTTACACGAGGACTGGTTTTCTACCGCTTTTTGAAGCGGCTCTCCTGAAGGACGTTTCTTGAAAGGGGGTGACATGATGAAAAAGGAATACAGCAAGCCTGCATTGGAAGTGTTGGATGTGAAAATGACTATGGCTGGCCCAGGGGTATCCATTGCCGATGCGTTCCAAGCCGATCCAGATGAAATCGTTAGTCACTCCTAGTCTTCCTGCATTACCGCTCAGCCCTAATCCCTCTTAGCTTGCTGGAGGGGGATCAGGGCTATCCCTTTATCCGAAGTAATGTTCCGAAACGGTACCGTCCTTTCAAAGGAAGGCAATGCCGTTTCCACTTGTCATCCGCAAGACAACGGGTGAAATTGACTGAGATGGAGTGAGCAGTATGGCTGGCACAGTGCAATGCCACGGTTATAAGGCTTTTGGCCTACAAATCCTCAGTGAGTTCGCGCTACCAGAACTTCCCCGTACGGATCAACCGGGTAGGATAGGGAGCCTGTCGGTAGTTGAAGGCCGTCTGTCGGAGCGCTGGGAAGCGATATCGAAGATTACGCCGAATCTGGGTATCGCGGAGCATGAAGTGATGTTTATGGTGAAGGGTACCGCTATTTTTTCTATACAGAACGGCAGTACGATTACAGTCTCTCCAGCAGCAGGCGCAGATCCGGATAGCATCCGCTTGTTTATTCTGGGCAGCTGTATGGGGGTAGTATTGATGCAAAAAGGCATATTGGCCCTGCATGGCAGCTCGCTTGTGCTGGACAATAAGGCCTATGCGCTGGTGGGGCGTTCAGGTGCGGGTAAATCCACGCTTGCCTCCTATCTGATGGATCAGGGACATCTCCTGGTCAGTGACGACGTTATTCCCGTGTTGGTGCATAATGGACATCCATTAGCTGTTCCAGGTTATCCGCAGCAGAAGCTGTGGCAGCAGAGCCTGGACTATTTGGGAATGAATTCGTCTGCGTACCGTCCGCTGTTTCAGCGGGAGACCAAGTTCGCCGTACCGGTGCATGACCGGTTCCAGAGTGAGCCGCTGCCGCTGGCCGGCATATTTGAACTGTCTGTGGTGCAGGACGGGCAGGTGGCCGTAGAGGCGATAAGCGGCTTGGACCGGCTTCATACCTTATACAATCATACTTATCAAAAAGCGCTGGTCGATCCGATGGGTGTCAGAGAATGGCACTTCGGGCTGCTGGCCTCGTTCGTAAACCGGCTGCCGATGTACCGGCTGACCCGCCCTGAGCAGGGCTTCAGTGCACCGCAGCAGACGGAAAAGATTATGGAGACGATTATGCCCAAGGTGAAGGAGATGAACTTATGAATATGAATATTACAGAAGTGCTGTCGCTGGATTCGGTACTGGTTCAACGGGAAGGCAATATCGCAAGTGACATGGACGGCGAGAAGGTCATGCTGAATGTGAAAAACGGCAAATACTACAACCTCGGCGAAGTCGGCGGTGTGATCTGGGAAGCATTGGCTTCACCGGTATCGCTTCGGCAGATTGCCGGGAAGATGCAGGACATCTTTGAGGTACCGGCAGAGCTGGCGCAGCAGGATGTCATTGATTTTGTACAGAACCTGCTGAATGAGGATCTTGTCTCCATCGTAAGCGGACCATGATGACCCTCCGGCGGCTCCGTCTTCTGCTGGTGCATGACAAGGCGTTGCTTGCGCTGATTCCCGAGGCATTATGGCGGCTGATGCTGGTCCGAATCCAGCTGTTATTCCCCTTTGCCAGGACAGCCCCGCAGCTTGGGGTGAAATCCCTGGAGACTCCCGCATTATCCAAAGCTTCCGATATTCGCCGCATCCAGCAGATTACCAAGGCGATTCGGGTGATGAGCCGCTATACTCCCTGGAAAAGCACCTGTATGGTCCGGGCGGTAGCCGCCCTGAAGATGCTGGAGAAGCGGGGCATTGAGAGTACTCTCTATATGGGGGTGGCCCGCGATAAGCAGGGACAAATGATTGCCCACGCCTGGCTGCGCAGCGGAGCCCATTATGTGTCCGGGGATGACGCTATGCAGGGCTTCGTGGTGGTGGAGAAGTTCGCAAAGGTGTTACAAGCCGAGTAATCGAGGTGGGTCCATGCAAGCCATAATCTACTACGTCCGGCAGCTTCAGCGGTTGTCGGGCGTGAAGCTGTATCTTAATCTGTTTGGCATGGTGATCAGTGGTCTGCTGGAGAGCTCTGCCATTCTGCTGCTGGTTCCCATGCTTGGCATGGCCGGCATTCAGCTGGGCGGCGCTGCGGCTGGCTACCATCTTCCCATGCTCGGATTCATCAGTGAACTGCCGCAATCCACAGCACTGCTGCTGGTGCTGGGCAGTTACGTTCTAATTGTGCTCTGCCAGAATCTGATCGCAAGGTTCGTGGCAATCCGCAATGTCGAGATTCAGCAGACCTATGGCAGACAGCTGCGGGTTGAGGTTTATGGCGCATTGCTGCGGGCGCAATGGTCTTTTTTTCTGAAGAAGCGTACCTCCGATTTGATCAATATGATGACCACCGAGCTGGCCAGAGTCCTGGCGGGTATCAGCGGCTTCCTGCAGTTGCTCACTTCGCTGTTGTTCACATTGGTGCAGATTGCCTTTGCCTTCTGGCTCTCCCCCAAGATGACACTGGCGGTTCTCGTCTGCGCGGCGCTGCTGTCCATCTTCTCCCGGCGGTTCATCCGTAAGGCGAAGAGGCTGGGCAGCCGCAGCACAGAGCTGGGCAAGACGTATCTGGGCGGCATTACCGATCAGCTGAACGGAATCAAGGACATCAAAAGCAATAATCTGGAGCAGTCCCGCCTCGATTGGCTGCATGCCTTCACCGGCGAGGTCAAGCAGGAGCAGCTCGACTACACACGCCTGCGCTCTAACTCCCAGCTCCTGTATAAGCTGTCCTCCACGCTGCTGATTGCTGTATTTATCTTCGTGTCCTTCCGGTTCATGCAAGTGCAGGGGCCGAATCTGCTGCTGGTCATTCTCGTCTTCACCCGGCTGTGGCCAACCTTCTCGACGCTACAGTCGCTGCTGGAGCAGCTGGCCTCAGTAGTGCCATCCTTCAAACAACTGCAATCGCTGCAGGAAGAATGTCTGGCTGCTGTCGAGCATGAAGCGGATCAAGGCGGAGCACGTGTGCTGCCGATGACACTGGAGCGCGGTCTGGAGGCCCGAAATGTCGATTTCCGTTATCATGCGGACGAGCCGCAATATTCGATCCAGAACGTCAATGTGCGGATTCCCGCCCGGCAGATGACGGCGATTGTCGGACGTTCAGGCGCCGGCAAAAGCACACTCGTCGATCTGCTCATGGGACTGATGCAGCCGGAGAACGGGGAGATCCTGGCGGACGGTGAGCCGGTCACAGGGGAGCGGCTGCTGTCCTACCGCAGATCCATCGGGTATGTGGCGCAGGACCCGTTCCTGTACAACGCTACTATCCGAGATAATCTAATGATGATTAAGCCGGATGCAGAGGAAGCAGAGCTGTGGGAGGCGCTGGAGTTTGCTTCCTCGGCGGACTTTGTCCGCAGGCTGCCGGACGGACTGGATACACTGCTCGGCGACCGGGGAGTCCGCCTGTCGGGCGGGGAGCGGCAGCGTCTGGTGCTGGCGCGCGCTATTATCCGCAAGCCGTCGATTCTGGTGCTTGATGAGGCGACTAGTGCGCTCGACACCGAGAACGAGCAGCGGATTCAAGAGGCGCTGGAGCGGATTAAGGCTTCGGTGACCGTCATCGTCATTGCCCACCGCCTGTCCACAATCCGTGGAGCCGATCAGATTCTGGTCATCGACCAGGGCCGGGTCATCCAGCAGGGAGTCTACAGCGGTCTGGCTTCTGAGAAGGGCGGCATGTTTAGCCGGCTATTGAAGGGGCAGGAAGAGGCTGGATAAGGGTATACCTAAAACGCGAATGTAGGCGAAAAACCGAACATATTCGGTGCTGCGTGGGTGTGTGGCCCGAATGTAATCGAAAAACCGATTACATTGGCTGACCGCCACCCGGCTCCGAAACCGTAAAAAGGCAAGTGCTGCTAATCTAACGCAGCACTTGCCTTTTTGGTATGGCTGTCCCTGCCTACATCTCCTTCTCCGCACCCGTCACCTTCCGCCAGCTCCACAGCAAAGGCCGCAGCGGGAAATACAAGAAATGCAGCGGCTTCGGCAGCGGCAGGGTCTTGGCATCCGCTGCATAGGGATAGAGGAAGCTGGCGGAGCGGAGCATCCGGCTTCGGGTGGATAGAATGCTTGGAAGGTACCGGTTGAAATGCTGCTCCACCTCCGGCTCCAGCGGAGGGGTATTCAAATTCACGATGCGCGGGAGATAGAACAGAATGTCCTGTGCCAGCCTGCGGGCCTTGGGGTTGTCCATCATCGGGGACAGCGCCGGGTCAACCGGCGTCTCCAGCAGCTCTCTGGCCAGAATCAGCGTCTGTCCTCCTATGGCGTTGTGATCATAGCGCTGTAGTAGGCGGACCAGGTTGGCGGAGTCGGGCGGCTGCTGTCCCATTAACAGCATCTTGATGTCCTGCAGCCATCTCAGCCGGGACCAGGCATGTCTGGCACCGTGTACAGCCAGGAACATGAACAGATCCTCCGGCCCCAGATAGCGGACATTCTGGCCGAAGGTGCTGCTGGTCCGGGAATGACGCCATAGGTCGTCGAACGCGGGCTCTTTGGCAGGCCCCGGTCCTAATCGCCAGTGAAGTTCCAGGTTGACGTTGCTGACAGGATGCACGAACGTCGAATGATGCTCCCGCCATTTCCAGTCGCCAAGCAGGCTCTCGAACTTGTCTTCCTTCTCATAGCCCAGCCGGATCAGCAAGGTTTCGGCATCCTCCAGCTGTTCAATCGGCACCAGGAAGTCGAGATCCCGGGAGGTGCGCTGCGACAGGTCTCCGTACAGCTCCTGCCCAAGCACCGGCCCTTTGAGGAACAGACAGCGGATATTCAGCTCGGCCAGCTGACCTGCGATATTGCTCATTTCACCGCTAAGCTGAAGCATCTGCACCGTATTCCTGCGGTATTGCCATTTCAACTGCTCCAGAACGTCAGAAGGGACCACCTTCTCCTCCATCTTGCTCAGCCTGGAATAAAGGTAGGGATACACCCTGTGCTGCCGGTTCAGTTCCACGAATAAGTCCCAGTTCACCTCTGTGAACAACTGCGGATGCTTCCGCGCCGTCTCATCTGGATTTCCGGAATTCAGTAGAGCAAGAATAAGGGTGACTTCTTTGGTTAAGCTTGCCTGATTAAGAATCATCCGGTCAGTCATCGAGACGCTCCTTACCTGAGTTGTTCTATTAAAAATGATATTAGTGAGCGTACCATCGATAACCGAAATTTGTCAATTTTTCGCCGGGTGCGTCTCGGAGCTTGTCATTCCTGCCGGCATAGAATAGTCTTGACTCCATAGTGACAGCTGCCCTTATAATGCAGATTAAGAGAGAAAAGAATTGACGGGAGAGTTGCTGAGGAATGGTACTGCTCGGAGCAATCGTGAATGGAATAGCCATTATTGCCGGAACTCTGCTGGGTAAGCTGCTGGAGCGGATACCGGAGAGTATGAAGAACACTGTGATGCAAGCGATTGGACTGGCGCTTATGCTGCTGGGGGTGCAGATGGGCCTGAAAAGCGGAAATTTCCTCATCGTCATTCTAAGTTTAGTGATCGGTGCTGTGGCCGGAGAGTGGATCAACATTGAAGACAAATTCACCCGTGCGGGCGATTGGCTGGAACGCAGAGTAGGTGCGGGCAACCGGGGAAGTATCTCGCTGGGCTTTGTCACAGCAAGCCTGGTGTTTGTCGTAGGGGCCATGGCTATTCTGGGCGCGCTGGACAGCGGCATCAAAGGCAATCATGAAATTCTCTACGCCAAATCCATTATGGACGGCTTCATTGCCATGATTCTGACTTCAACGCTGGGCATCGGTGTGATGTTCTCGGCCATTCCTGTTGTTCTGTATCAAGGAGCCATCGCTTTACTGGCTGCGCAGATTACCCGGTTTGTGCCTGATGCGCTGCTGAGCGACTGTATTGCAGAGATGACCGCTACAGGCGGGGTGATGATTATCGGAATTGGGCTGAACCTGCTCGGGATCACCAAGATCAAGGTAGCTAACCTGCTGCCCGGTATCATGGTGGCTGTACTGCTGGTTGTGCTGGTACATAACTTTCAAGTGAATTGAGGGAGGATCTTTTCCGCTTGAGCTTCAATGAACCTGCTTGCGTCTCTCGTTGATCGAACTAACCCACTGCTGAGTTTGATCTACTTTCCAAGCGGCGCATTCCTCCTGTTCTCCGTCTGTGTATGTAATTCTTAACAGTGGCTGACCGGCCTTCCCGGTTTTGCCGAGATGTGCAGCGGCTGTATCAACACTCAGGATAGATTTCAGCGGGAGGACCAGGCTTCTGGCGGGCAGATACATTTCCCATATCAGATCGTCCTTCAACAGAACAAGCCAGCCATTACCACGGATTTGTCCCTGACCCAGTGTAGAGCGGCCATAGAAGTTGGCAAGACGGTCCGAGACAATAATCGTCTGGTCCTGCAACTGGCGGCGGATTCGCAAGATCCTGACACTTACTATGATTGCAGCAAGCAACAGTACTGTGAATACAATGATCATTGTAATGTCAATCAGCCCCTTACCTGATTTGAGATTATCCGTTGTGCAGCTTCTATGAGGAAAATATCATATGCTGTGGCCGATGGAAATGAGGTTGCGCACAGTATAGTCAGATGCGCTCGCACGGCTACAGCTAATGCTCCGGATATTCCTCTTTTATCCCTCTATTATTTGATTACAATAGCAATAACACCCCGCGCCTTCCCGCTTGCGCTAAGCGCCTCTGCAGTGAGCAGCCCTTCTTCACTAAGTGGAAAAGCACCGCCGATCAGCGGCTGCAGCTTCCACCCGGCCGTCAGCCGGGCCAGCTCGCTCAGCTGATAGGGATCGGCAGCCGGAGTCAGATAAGCTGCTGTAACTCCTTGCTGTGCTGCCAAGGCCGGATCAGGCTGTTCAGCAGTGGAGATCAGCCTTCCGCCCGGAGCCAGTACCGCGAAGCTTCTGCTTAGCACACTGCCTCCTGCGGTATCGATCACCACATCGATGCTCTGTCCCAGAATCGCGGCAAAATCCTGCCCGCTGCTGTTAATCGCCTGATCGGCCCCTAGGCCCCAGGCAACATCCAGCTCATCCTCACTGCTAACGGTAGTAATCACCGTGGCGCCCCGGAGCTTTGCCAGCTGTACCGCGAAGCTGCCGGTTCCGCCTGTACCGTCTTGCACCAGCACGCGGTCCCGGCTTGCGACCTTGGCGGCAGCCAACGCCTGCCAGGCCGCAAGTCCGGCAGCGGGTAACACCCCGGCTGTTGCGAAGGATAACCCCGGGGGCTTAAGCGCAAGCTCATGCTCCTTGGCTAATGTATATTCCGCGTAACCTCCGCTCTTGGCAGCGGGCTTCAGGCCGAATACCTCGTCGCCAGCCTTGAAGCGGCTCGCCCCTGCGCCAGTGTCCGCAACGATTCCGGCTACAACAACGCCTGGAATGAACGGACAGGCTGCAGGGCGTTCCCCGCTGGCAAACCGTGCTTCTTCCAGTATCCTGCAATCTGCAGGATGAACCGAGGTCGCATACATCTCAATCAGCGCCTCATGCTCACCCGGAACAGGCAGGGGGAGGTCAATTTCTGTTAGATGCCCGTGCGGGCCGGGCATATGTATAGCAATGGCTTTCATCTATAGTGGGTCTCCTTTATCTGCTGGCGGATGATTTGGTACATACTATACGCATACGGCTAGCGTTAGTCAAAACCCGTCCTCCAAGTCTTTTTCCATGAATGTTTGGACAAAAGATTGAAATCAAGCAGCGCAGTACGGTAGAATTGCACTAGGTAACGTTCTATATATTAGATTTAACCAAGAAGGGGATTGTAACGCTTGAATAATGAAGAAGTAATCCAAGAGCTGCCAGAGAACTATGACGAACTGAAGAAGGCCGCCGGCCGTTCCGCAGACTGGAGAGCGCGTCTTGAAGCGGTAGAAGAGCTGGGCCGCTACAACCACAAACAAATTATCGATATCCTTAATCGGCTGATGATCAGCGATCCTGTATATACCGTGCAAGAAGCCGCATACAACAAGCTGGTTGCTTTTGGCGAAGAGGTCAAGGTTCCATCGAAGAACAAAGCCGAACTGTTCAAAGGGGTGTCCAAGATCATTCTGCGGATTAAGAAGAGTCTGCCCAAGGACCATACTTACGAAGAGTTCAAAGAGAAGCTGAAGAAAATGCGGGTTGATGTCTACGATGCCTATGAAGGCGAGAAGGGCGCGGATTTCGATCAGTGGCTGGAGAAGATGTGGGCCTCGGCTGCCAAGTAACCAATCTCAAATAACATAGCAATTTAGCATGGCAGCACCAAGCGGAGAGATAGGGGCGTTCCTTATTGCTCCGCTATATTTTTGTGAGAAAGGATGATTACATGCTTACCGGTACATTTCAGGAATTCCTTAAGCTGTCCACGCAGTTGCGTCCCGGGTACACCGCCAGTCTGGGGAAAGCTCAGGCGGGGGGCAGTGATGCGATATTAGAGTTTACACCCGAAGTACCTGCGCTTCTGCGTGCGGTCTATGATACGGTTCTTGGAACGGGCGGCGCCGAGGAAGATCCCAGTCTGCTGGAGTTCATTCCGGGCTACCGGCTGATTCATATCGGGGAATACGGCCATGAAGTGAAGATACTGTCAGGGATTCTGCAGGAAAAGGGATATACCGGCGGTGGAATCGTGTTGCCGCTGCTGACGAACTATGGAAGTGATTATATCTGCTACTACCGCTCTGAAGAAGGCGTGGAACGGATCTGCGATCTGCTGCACGACTACGGAGATCTGGTGGTGATGTACGATTCACCGGCGAAGTTCCTGGAGACGCTGTGTGAATTCTATAAGCAGGAGGTCTATTTCCTGGATGAGGAAGGCTACCTGGACTGCGATCTGGTAAAAGAAGGCGAAGTAGGCGCAGCGCTCAATCCAGATGCGGAGTATTGGTCCGAGTAAGGTATGCACTGCACGCTTAGGCGTCCAAAAACAAAAATCCCCGTCCTGCATCACTGTAGGAACGGGGATTTTATAATTTCGGCTGGCGGGGAGCTGCCAGATTTGCAGTACTCCCTGTACAAAGCAGCTTTTGCTACAGATTAGCGCGCTTTTCCTGCTCACGCAGCTCGATTCTGCGGATCTTTCCGGAGGTAGTCTTCGGCAGATCCGTAATGTATTCGATTTTACGCGGATACTTGTAGGGAGCGGTCTGCTCCTTCACATGTGCTTGCAGCTCTTTGGTCAGCTCAGGTGTTCCGGCATGGCCGTCCTTGAGTACGATAAAAGCCTTGACGACTGACCCGCGGATCTCATCCGGGCTTGCGACTACGGCGCATTCCTTAACGAGGGTATGCTTCATCAGCGCCTCTTCGACCTCGAAGGGTCCGATCGTGTAGCCCGAGCTGATGATGATGTCATCTCCGCGCCCTTCGAACCAGAAATAGCCGTCCTCATCCTTGCGCGCCCGGTCGCCGGTTACAAAATACTCCCCATGCGAGCAGTTCGCTTTGCGCTCAGGATCTTTGTAGTAGTTCTGGAACAATGCAGGCATGCTCAGATGTACGGCGATATCGCCAACCACTCCGGCCGGCAGCGGATGTCCGTCCTCGTCGATCACCTCGACAATGCCCGGAGCAATCGATTTGCCCATGGAGCCGACCCGGATCGGTTCATCCTTCAGCGCTGCGATGATGAGTGTGCTCTCTGTTTGTCCATAGCCGTCACGAATTGTAATATTGAAGTGTTGCTGGAAGGTATGAATCACTTCCTGATTCAGCGGTTCACCGGCAGACACAGCGCAGCGCAGATTGGACAGATCGTATTCTGCCAGACCTTCAGTCTTCGCCATCAGGCGGTATTCTGTCGGTGTGCAGCATAATACCTGGATTTTCTCATCTTGCAGCAACTGCAGGTAGCGCTCCGGATGGAAGGCTCCGTTATAGACGAAGCCAGTGGCCCCGTTGCCGAGTACCGTCAGGAACGGACTCCAGATCCACTTCTGCCAGCCCGGTGCGGCTGTAGCCCAGACCGTATCTGATTCACGAATATCGAACCAGAGGGAGGAAGTGATCCGCAGATGGGCATATCCCCAGCCATGCGTGTGAACTACTGCTTTGGGGTTGCCGGTGGTTCCGGAGGTATAGGCCAGAATGGCGATATCATCGCGGCGGCTGGCAACCGTAGTATAAGAATCAGCTTGTCCTTCCATTAGACCCTCCAGGTCGATCCAGCCTTCTTCAGGCTCAGCCTCACCGCTGGAGACGGACAAGCGGTAGTCCAGTGCGGGCAGATCATCGGAGATTTTGTTCACTTCTCCGGTAACCTCAGACCAGACAATAACGGCCCGCGCTTCGGAATGGCGCAGCCGGTACGAGAGATCCTTCGCCCGCAGCATTTCAGACGAAGGAATAACAGCCAGTCCCAGCTTCAGGCAGGCCAGATATATCGCATAGGCGATGATGCGGCGGGGGACCATGACCAGGACCCGGTCGCCTTGGGTAAGTCCGAGACCGGCCAGGCCGCCTGCGAGACGGTTAGCCTGAGACATGAGCGCACCATAGGTGATTTGCTCCAGGCTCCCATTTTCATGTAACCATTTAATTGCAATCTTATCTTCAGGATGCTGCTCCATTTCCGAAGTCAGATTGTAGAATTCAGGTGCGATCCAACGTTGATTATCCAAATGAACCTCTCCTATATAAGTGTGATGATGTATCTGTTGACTACAGTATAGCACGTTCTCCTAGTACCAGATGCTAATCGGCGCATAGGGAAGCGGAGAATGTTCTGTGACAGTCTTTATTTTGAAGCATCTTGGTGAGTACAGAATCCCTTAAGGTATTTTTAACCGGATAAGGGAACCATACATTAGAGCCCTTCACACAGCGGAGCGGCAGAAAGCAGGCCATTGCAATGGACGAGAATACAGTGATCGATGAGACATTTATTGATGAGACATTTATTAATGAAGGAAGTATTAGTGAAGCAGAATTCAATGAAATATTCGCTATCATGGAAGCCTCTTTTCCGGTAAGTGAGCTTAGAACCCGCAGCGGGCAGCAGGCTCTGCTGGATCAGCCGAATTATCATCTGTGTACCAGCAAGGATACGGAGGGGCAGATACTGGCTTTTCTGGCGGCATGGGAATTACCCGAACTGCGGTTCATCGAGCATATTGCCGTGAATCCCAAGCGCCGGAGCGGAGGGATCGGCCGCAAGCTGATGAGCAGCTACCTTATGCGTTCGGACAAGCCGGTGCTGCTTGAGGTAGAGCCGCCGGACGGGGAACTGGAGCAGAGAAGAATCGGATTTTACGAGCGGTTGGGCTTTTACCTGAATCCCTATGACTACCTGCAGCCGCCGCTGCGTGCGGGGCAAGCCGATCTTCCGCTGCGCATTATGACCTACCCGGAGCCGGTGACGATGAAGGAGTTCCGCCGATTCAGAGATATTTTATACACAGAGGTCTATGGGGTGAGCGTTTGAGTTACTTCTTTACAATCCGGATACAAGTTAGAAACAAGTTAATGGTTTAATGAATTCATAGCAAGGAACACACTAACATCACAGGCTAAGGGAGACGATATTCAATGAAAAGCAAAAAAATGATCATAGCAACGATGGTATTCGGAATGGCCGTTACAGGTTCAGCAGGGGTCTACGCAGGAACGAACATGCAGAAGATCAGCGCCTATCTTAACCACGGCATCGGGTTCAAAGTTAACGGAGCGGCCTATACCCCGGTCGATAACAACGGCAAAACAATGGCGCCAATCACCTATAAGGATACAACGTATCTTCCGGTCCGGGCGATGGCAGATGCACTTAAGGTGCCGGTTACATTTAATCCATCCACGAATGAGGTTATCCTTGGAACTGGAACAGGGGCCACAACGCCGGATAATGGTTCAGCTGTGAAGCTGACGGCGGTACAATACAGTGCGGCGCAGAAGGAGCAGATTACTAAGGCGTTTGCCAACTTCGAGGGCTTTGAGACAGCCTATGCCCCTACACAGATGGTCAGCGGAGATGCCTTCCAGAAGGTTGCGGGCGGTGATGACGGCGTAAGCTTCCTGTTCAATAAAATGCGTGTAACTGTCTCGCCGCGTGACTATTCCGATGGTTATGACAGCAGTACAGTGAAGCTCTCCAATGGAACAGAAGCGAAATGGTACACCCCTTCGGATATGCCGATGCTGACCTTCAAGCTGGCAGACCGTTTTGTAACCATCAGCTCCGCTGACAAATCACTCAGCAAAGCACAAATCGAGAAAGTGGCTGTAGGTGTAACGAAACTGAGCAAATAATTACAACTGCTTCTATAGAATAGAATGCAAAAGGGATGTCCGCAGAGCCGTAACTGGCCGTGCAGACATCCCTGCTTTGTTTTGTCGCCGTTATTTGTTAGAGCTATGCTGCTTATTGGCCAGTCTTGCGCCTGGAGTTCCTTTACCGCGGTTTCTGTTCTTTAGCGCTTTACGCTGATTCTCCTGGAACTTCTCCACGAATTCATGAGTGTCCATAACAATCCCCCTAGAAGGTTAGATAACGTAGGCTTGAGGCTTCCAGAGCTTACGTTTAGATATTCGGTTATTCTGTCCATTCGCGGCTAATATCATTCTAAGATGTTGGTTATAAAATAATGCTTGTAATGAATCTCTATCCGTGATATATTCTATTTCTGGCCGCGAAACATCAACGCCTGGCTCGAAAAAGAAGTTGAAAAAAGAGCTTGCATTGATCGGTTGGATGTGTTATATTATAAGAGTTGCTGGTGACGCGGTGAGCGGCGCTGACGACGAGCTTGATCTTTGAAAACTGAACAACGAGTGAGTACCTGGAAATCACTTCGGTGAGATCCAAATTAGAGAATGTAACAATTCTCGTCAGATGTTTCAAAATGAGCAATCGCTCTTTCTATACTGCAATCTCTTCGTCCGCTCAGCTGAGCTGGACCGAAGAGATTGCAGGTGACGCTTACTTCGTAAGCGTCCTAATTGGAGAGTTTGATCCTGGCTCAGGACGAACGCTGGCGGCATGCCTAATACATGCAAGTCGAGCGGAGTTTGAGAGGAAGCTTGCTTCCTTTCAGATTTAGCGGCGGACGGGTGAGTAACACGTAGGCAACCTGCCCTCAAGCCTGGGATAACTACCGGAAACGGTAGCTAATACCGGATAATTTCTTTTTTCTCCTGAGGAGAGAATGAAAGGCGGAGCAATCTGCTGCTTGGGGATGGGCCTGCGGCGCATTAGCTAGTTGGTGGGGTAACGGCCCACCAAGGCGACGATGCGTAGCCGACCTGAGAGGGTGAACGGCCACACTGGGACTGAGACACGGCCCAGACTCCTACGGGAGGCAGCAGTAGGGAATCTTCCGCAATGGGCGCAAGCCTGACGGAGCAATGCCGCGTGAGTGATGAAGGTTTTCGGATCGTAAAGCTCTGTTGCCAGGGAAGAACGTCCGGTAGAGTAACTGCTGCCGGAGTGACGGTACCTGAGAAGAAAGCCCCGGCTAACTACGTGCCAGCAGCCGCGGTAATACGTAGGGGGCAAGCGTTGTCCGGAATTATTGGGCGTAAAGCGCGCGCAGGCGGTTATTTAAGTCTGGTGTTTAAACCTTGGGCTCAACCTGAGGTCGCACTGGAAACTGGGTGACTTGAGTACAGAAGAGGAAAGTGGAATTCCACGTGTAGCGGTGAAATGCGTAGATATGTGGAGGAACACCAGTGGCGAAGGCGACTTTCTGGGCTGTAACTGACGCTGAGGCGCGAAAGCGTGGGGAGCAAACAGGATTAGATACCCTGGTAGTCCACGCCGTAAACGATGAGTGCTAGGTGTTAGGGGTTTCGATACCCTTGGTGCCGAAGTTAACACAGTAAGCACTCCGCCTGGGGAGTACGGTCGCAAGACTGAAACTCAAAGGAATTGACGGGGACCCGCACAAGCAGTGGAGTATGTGGTTTAATTCGAAGCAACGCGAAGAACCTTACCAGGTCTTGACATCCAACTAACGAAGCAGAGATGCATCAGGTGCCCTTCGGGGAAAGTTGAGACAGGTGGTGCATGGTTGTCGTCAGCTCGTGTCGTGAGATGTTGGGTTAAGTCCCGCAACGAGCGCAACCCTTGACTTTAGTTGCCAGCAGGTGAAGCTGGGCACTCTAGAGTGACTGCCGGTGACAAACCGGAGGAAGGTGGGGATGACGTCAAATCATCATGCCCCTTATGACCTGGGCTACACACGTACTACAATGGCCGGTACAACGGGAAGCGAAGCCGCGAGGTGGAGCCAATCCCAGCAAAGCCGGTCTCAGTTCGGATTGCAGGCTGCAACTCGCCTGCATGAAGTCGGAATTGCTAGTAATCGCGGATCAGCATGCCGCGGTGAATACGTTCCCGGGTCTTGTACACACCGCCCGTCACACCACGAGAGTTTACAACACCCGAAGTCGGTGGGGTAACCCGCAAGGGAGCCAGCCGCCGAAGGTGGGGTAGATGATTGGGGTGAAGTCGTAACAAGGTAGCCGTATCGGAAGGTGCGGCTGGATCACCTCCTTTCTATGGAGAATTGTCTTCTGCAATGAAGACATTCAAATCTTAAATCTAGCCGGTCGGCTAGCTACTCACTCGTTGGTCAGTTTTGAGAGCTCAAACTCTCAACCGGCTGTAACTTCGATCGTCACTGTTGTGATCGACCCGAACTTACAGCAACTTGATCCTTGAAAACTGGATACCGAAACGAATTTGCGTTTTAGAACATTCCTTTAAGCTGAACTTGTGTAAACAAGTTTCAATATTTTAGTGATGCTAAGTGAAGGTTTTTGATTGTGCAAACAAGCAAAACACCGGAACGTTGGTTAAGCTATTAAGAGCACACGGAGGATGCCTAGGCGCCAGGAGCCGACGAAGGACGTGGCGAACAACGAAACTGCCTCGGGGAGCTGTAAGCAAGCTTTGATCCGGGGGTGTCCGAATGGGGAAACCCAGCTGTGGTAATTCGCAGTTACTCGTATCTGAATACATAGGATACGCAGAGGCAGACCAGGGGAACTGAAACATCTAAGTACCCTGAGGAAGAGAAAACAATAGTGATTCCGTCAGTAGCGGCGAGCGAACGCGGAACAGCCTAAACCAAGGGGCTTGCCTCTTGGGGTTGTGGGACGTCTCACATGGAGTTACAAAGGAATATGGTAGGCGAAGAGGTCTGGAAAGGCCCGCGATAGAGGTAAAAGCCCTGTAGCCTAAACTGTGTTCTCTCCGAGACGGATCCCGAGTAGTGCGGGGCACGTGAAACCCCGTATGAATCCAGCAGGACCATCTGCTAAGGCTAAATACTACCTGGCGACCGATAGTGAAACAGTACCGTGAGGGAAAGGTGAAAAGCACCCCGGAAGGGGAGTGAAATAGAACCTGAAACCGTGTGCTTACAAAAAGTCAGAGCCCTCTTTATGGGTGATGGCGTGCCTTTTGTAGAATGAACCGGCGAGTTACGTTTAACATGCAAGGTTAAGGTGAGAAGCCGGAGCCGCAGCGAAAGCGAGTCTGAATAGGGCGACTAAGTATGTGGACGTAGACCCGAAACCGTGTGATCTACCCCTGTCCAGGGTGAAGGTGCGGTAACACGCACTGGAGGCCCGAACCCACGCATGTTGAAAAATGCGGGGATGAGGTGGGGGTAGCGGAGAAATTCCAATCGAACTCGGAGATAGCTGGTTCTCCCCGAAATAGCTTTAGGGCTAGCCTCGGTGAATGGAGTGGTGGAGGTAGAGCACTGATTGGGTGCGGGGCCCGCAAGGGTTACCAAGCTCAGTCAAACTCCGAATGCCATTAACTTCTTGCCGGGAGTCAGACAGTGAGTGCTAAGATCCATTGTCAAAAGGGAAACAGCCCAGACCATCAGCTAAGGTCCCCAAGTGTGTGTTAAGTGGGAAAGGATGTGGAGTTGCACAGACAACCAGGATGTTGGCTTAGAAGCAGCCACCATTGAAAGAGTGCGTAATAGCTCACTGGTCGAGTGACTCTGCGCCGAAAATGTAACGGGGCTAAACACACCACCGAAGCTATGGCTAGATGCTTTGCATCTGGGGTAGGGGAGCGTTGTGTAGGGGTTGAAGGTGTACCGTAAGGAGCGCTGGACACTACACAAGTGAGAATGCCGGTATGAGTAACGAAAAGATCAGTGAGAATCTGATCCGCCGAAAGCCCAAGGTTTCCTGAGGAAGGCTCGTCCGCTCAGGGTAAGTCGGGACCTAAGGCGAGGCCGAAAGGCGTAGTCGAAGGACAACAGTTTGAAATTACTGTACCACCGTAATCCGCTATGAGCGATGGGGTGACGCAGGAGGGTAGTGACGCGGACTGATGGATGTCCGTCTAAGCAGTGAGGCTGGTGTGTAGGCAAATCCGCACACCGCACAGGCTGGGCTGTGATGGGGAGCGAAAATTATAGTAGCGAAGGTCATGATCTCACACTGCCAAGAAAAGCCTCTAGTCAGGAGAAGGTGCCCGTACCGCAAACCGACACAGGTAGGCGAGAAGAGAATTCTAAGGCGCGCGGAAGAACTCTCGTTAAGGAACTCGGCAAAATGACCCCGTAACTTCGGGAGAAGGGGTGCCTCGGTAGGGTGAATAGCCCGAGGGGGCCGCAGTGAAAAGGCCCAAGCGACTGTTTAGCAAAAACACAGGTCTGTGCGAAGCCGCAAGGCGAAGTATACGGGCTGACGCCTGCCCGGTGCTGGAAGGTTAAGGGGAGCGGTTAGGAGCAATCCGAAGCTGTGAACCGAAGCCCCAGTAAACGGCGGCCGTAACTATAACGGTCCTAAGGTAGCGAAATTCCTTGTCAGGTAAATTCTGACCCGCACGAATGGCGTAACGACTTGGGCGCTGTCTCAACGAGAGATCCGGTGAAATTTTAATACCTGTGAAGATGCAGGTTACCCGCGACAAGACGGAAAGACCCCATGGAGCTTTACTGCAGCTTGATATTGAATTTGGGTACGATCTGTACAGGATAGGTGGGAGCCGTAGAGGCAGGAGCGCAAGCTTCTGCGGAGGCGCCGTTGGGATACCACCCTGATCGTATCTAGGTTCTAACCTAGTGCCCTCATCGGGTACGGGGACCGTGTCAGGCGGGCAGTTTGACTGGGGCGGTCGCCTCCTAAAGAGTAACGGAGGCGTTCAAAGGTTCCCTCAGAATGGTTGGAAATCATTCGCAGAGTGCAAAGGCATAAGGGAGCTTGACTGCGAGACCTACAAGTCGAGCAGGGACGAAAGTCGGACTTAGTGATCCGGTGGTACCGCATGGAAGGGCCATCGCTCAACGGATAAAAGCTACCCTGGGGATAACAGGCTTATCTCCCCCAAGAGTCCACATCGACGGGGAGGTTTGGCACCTCGATGTCGGCTCATCGCATCCTGGGGCTGAAGTAGGTCCCAAGGGTTGGGCTGTTCGCCCATTAAAGCGGTACGCGAGCTGGGTTCAGAACGTCGTGAGACAGTTCGGTCCCTATCTGTCGTGGGCGCAGGAAATTTGAGAGGAGCTGTCCTTAGTACGAGAGGACCGGGATGGACGTACCGCTGGTGCATCAGTTGTTCCGCCAGGAGCATGGCTGAGTAGCTACGTACGGACGGGATAAGCGCTGAAAGCATCTAAGCGTGAAGCCCCCCTCAAGATGAGATTTCCCAATTAGTAAGACCCCTTGAAGACGACGAGGTAGATAGGTTGGAGGTGGAAGTGCAGCAATGCATGGAGCTGACCAATACTAATCGGTCGAGGGCTTATCCAAAAGTTTTAACACGCAGATTCGTTTCGGATTCAGTTTTCAGGAATCAAATTCCTGAAGCATTTACGCTGTAAATGCCCGTTTGGTGGCGATAGCGGAGGGGTTCCACACGTACCCATCCCGAACACGACCGTTAAGCCCTCCAGCGCCGATGGTACTTGGACCGAAGGGTCCTGGGAGAGTAGGACGCCGCCAAGCGGACCATCCACACACACTGTGGTATTTTTTTTGCCCTAATTGATTACATATTCCCTGATAGCTCAGTTGGTAGAGCACTCGACTGTTAATCGAGTTGTCACAGGTTCGAGTCCTGTTCGGGGAGCCATATGGAGAGGTGTCCGAGTTTGGCCGAAGGAGCACGATTGGAAATCGTGTAGGCGCCACAAGCGTCTCGAGGGTTCGAATCCCTCTCTCTCCGTAGCATTACTTCTCTGCAAAGGGATGAGAACCCTCAGTGGTTCGTTGGAGCATAGGCTTCGTTAGCACTGCTTCGCAATCTCGTAACGAAGTGAAGAGTATCCCTCTCTCTCCGTAGCATTACTTCTCACTGAAGTTTTTACACAGCATGGCTCGTTGGTCAAGGGGTTAAGACACCTCCCTTTCACGGAGGTAACATGGGTTCGAATCCCATACGAGTCACCAATTTCTTCTCTGAATGATGGGATGAGAAATCCCTGGGTTCGTTGAAGCATAGGCATCGTAAGGAATGCTCCGCAATCTCGTAACGGAGTGAAGAGTATCCCATACGAGTCATATATGGAGGCTTAGCTCAGCTGGGAGAGCATCTGCCTTACAAGCAGAGGGTCGGGGGTTCGAACCCCTCAGCCTCCACCATCTATCTTAACCGAATAGATTTTGTACAATGACGCGGGGTGGAGCAGCCCGGTAGCTCGTCGGGCTCATAACCCGAAGGCCGCAGGTTCAAATCCTGCCCCCGCAATTTATCCCCACAAAGTGAAGAGATGCTCTGTAGCATATTCCGAATACTTTCCGGGGACCCCAAAGTGCCAAACATGGAACCGTGGTGTAGTTGGCCTAACATGCCTGCCTGTCACGCAGGAGATCGCGGGTTCGAATCCCGTCGGTTCCGCCATTTTAATTGGTATTAAGACATGAGGGATTGAGCATCCTATATCTCGAAGTATAGAGTATCCATCCGATTCCGTAGTATTTTGCTAATTATAATATTGGGGATTAGCCAAGCGGTAAGGCAACGGACTTTGACTCCGTCATTCATAGGTTCGATTCCTATATCCCCAGCCATCTATTTTCGATTGTTTCTCTTATGAGAGCCATTAGCTCAGTTGGTAGAGCACCTGACTTTTAATCAGGGTGTCGAAGGTTCGAGTCCTTCATGGCTCACCATTTTCTTGTAACGTGTGCGCGTGTGGCGGAATGGCAGACGCACCAGACTTAGGATCTGGCGTTTCACGACGTGGGGGTTCAAGTCCCTTCACGCGCACCATGTTTTTGCGGACGTGGCTCAGCGGTAGAGCATCGCCTTGCCAAGGCGAGGGTCGCGGGTTCGATTCCCGTCGTCCGCTCCATATAGATTTTGCGCCCTTAGCTCAGCTGGATAGAGCGTTTGACTACGAATCAAAAGGCCGGGAGTTCGAATCTCTCAGGGCGCGCCATTATTACTTCACTGATTTAACTTTTGTATTAACGGGATGTAGCTCAGCTTGGTAGAGCACCTGGTTTGGGACCAGGGGGTCGCATGTTCAAATCGTGTCATCCCGATACTTCATTTCACCTATGCGGGTGTAGTTCAATGGTAGAACTTCAGCCTTCCAAGCTGATAGCGTGGGTTCGATTCCCATCACCCGCTTATATCTGTATCGCATGAGTCCGTCAGCCCTATGGGGAAGGCGGACTTTTTTTGCTATTTGGAAATGTATGCGGAAATCCGAATACAATCGATGCTGCTGCGATAAAGTATTGGCCCATGCTTCGCAACCCGTAACATTGTTAAGAAATCCTGCAAGAAATGCAGCAATGCTGCCCAATAGAAGCGACCGATGCTGAAATCCTGCAAGAAATGCAACAAAGCCCGCGCTAATTTGCTCTAATCACCGGAATTCCTGCAAATGATGCAACAATATAGTGTAGCCCGTAACATTGTTAAGAAATCTTGCAAGATGTGCAACAATGCGGCTCAATGCAAACAGTCGGTGAGAGAAAATACTTATTATTGAAAAATATAGGATGTGTAAGCACCGCCATTAAAGTAAGAAACACTTCAGAACGTGTGCGAAACACCGAACACAATAGAATTCAGAGTATCAATGAGCCAGGGTGCTAAGGGCTGCAGCTGTCAAATGGCCGCCAGAAGGCAGAGAGATGGAGAGAAGGCAGGTTGATGGAGAAAAGTGAGCTTCGTGTAAGAGTGGTATAGAGGCACCAGTATCATTCACCCGCCAGGGTGATTTTGTTGTAAGGGCCGGGATGTTGCAATAGTATGGGAGGGCGTTATGTTTCTATAGAACTGATATAGTATAACTATTGGACTATTGGATCATAGGCAACACTTACTTGGAAACTGAGGAGCATTTGTTATGACAGACAAAGTAATACGGATTTTCAGAATCATTAACGCCATTCAGTCGAACCCGGGGATTACCGCAGCAGACTTGGCTTTTAGGTGCGAGGTGAATATTAGAACGATCTACAGGGATCTTGAGGTGATCAGCCACTTTGCACCGGTTACGAATGAAGGAAGAGGTACGGGCTACCGGTTCATGGGCAAATTCTTTTTATATCCGCTGGATTTCTCGGAGCAGGAGTCGCTGGCATTCTCACTGCTGCCTTCTGTGCTGAATCCGGATAGAATTCCGCCGGGTTTTCATTCTGCGTATGACAAGGTGATGGGGACTCATCTGAAGGAGAAATCGCGGCAGAATGGCCTGCTGGAGAATATCGCGGATATTATTCAAATGGGTACCCCGGCCTACCGCAAGGAGAGCCGGAACTTCCTGCAGCCGCTGATTGGAGCCATTCTGGAGCAGCGCAGCATCCGGACGGTATACCACTCGCAGTCACGCAACGCCACTACAGCGCGGAAGATTGATCCTTATTATCTGATCCCGCGGGATCAGCGCTTTTATCTGATTGGCTATTGCCATCTGAAGGGCGCAATTCGTACGTTCCGGATCAGCCGGTTTGAGCAGGTCGAGATGACGGCTTCCACTTTTGATAAGGGAAATTTCAATATTAAAAAATATCTGAAAAATACCTGGTCGATCAACCGGGGTACCCGGAATGTCACTTTCAAGGTACGGTTCGATCCGGAGGTGGCGCGTTACATTAAGGAAGAGGAGCTGTTCGTACAGCCGCGGATGAGCGAAGAAGGCGATGGAACGTTGCTGTTCGAAGTCACGGTTAATAATGAGAAGGAGTTCATCAAGTGGATTCTGCAGTATGGCCCGAATGCGGAGATTGTGGAGCCGGAGTCGGCCAGAGAACGCTTGAAGGAGCAACTGGAGCAGTGGCTGGATGTGTATCAGCAGTAGCCGCAGACTACAGTATTACATAATATGGAATAAAATGTGTCGAAAAGGTTAGATTGAATAGCTCAACTGGAGAATAAAGGCTTTTTTAGAGATATATATGCCGGGAATGAATTGACCGGAGCGGTGAAGCAGGTTATTATTGGAATATAATGGAATGATAGGAGGCAAGATAGAAATTGCTGGAATTGGATGGGATGAATGAAGACTCTTTGACAGATATGCTTAAAGTCTCGTTCTCATGGGAGAACTGGGCGGCAATTCTCGAGATTTCAGACAAGCTCTTTGAACTTGCAGTTCTAACCTACGGCTCCCATCAACAGGGTGCAAAGAAGTATTATTTGAAAAAAAATATAGTGTATTATCTCGGCTACAGTGCGTGCATGAAGGGGATTGCCTATCAAAAGCTCGGTAACCTCGCTGAATCAAGAAAGTGTATAGGCTTGTATTCGGATTTGAGCTGGATCACGGATGTGGATCAGGAAGCTGCCGCAGAAGTGGAATACTACAGGAACATTGCGATAGCCAACACTTTCGTCATTGATCTGCTGGAAGGGAAGGTAGAAGTTCTCCCTGATTATGTTGAATTCATTCGCACAGGAGACCAGGAGGAGCTGCTTGCCTGCCTGATTACTGTGCTGGAATCTGCCATTAAGTACAACTTTTCTATCGACTGGGTACTGGATGAATTCAATGAGCCGCTACAGGAACTAAGCTGCAGAGAGAAACAGGAAGATATCAGATACTACATAGACTACATGCATCTTAGTGCAATTTATTTGTATAAAAGGGAGAAAATTCATGATGCAATTAATTTGACTCTCTATATTTTGGTAATAAGTAGTAAACTTTATGACGGGACAGGCTTTAGGAAGATCGTGTCGTTTTATGAACATATCCGAAGCCATGCGACCGCAGAACAACAAGAATCTTATCAAAATATAATGAAAAATATCTTAGAGAGGGAGTTTTTAAAAGATGAAAAAGGCGATCTCGTTATTAACAGCCGTATTGTTGATTAGTGCAAGCGTAGTGGTAACAACGGCAAGCGCAGGCGGCCAACTATCCGCATCCTCCGGCAATATCTCTATTAACAATCACGGAGCAGGCCACTAGTCTAAAATCTCTCTGTCTCATGAATCTGGAAATATAAGCTGCATATCATGCAAAGAAGGGATAAGCGATGCTTATCCCTTCTTTGCTGCGGATAGAGGTTACTCTGTTACAGCCAATCCGAGTCCTTCTGCAATTCGCCGGCCAAACTCCGGATCGGCTTTGTAGAAGTGGCCAATCTGGCGGAGCTTGATCTCCTCGGACTCCACTGGAGTCATGGCACCAACAATATTGCTTACGAGCCGGGCGCGCTCCTCTTCACTGAGCAGACGGTACAGGTCACCCGGCTGGGTGTAGTGATCGTCATGGTCATAAGACACGCTGTCTGCCTGGCCGGAGACTTCAAAAGCAGCCGCTTTATGCTGCGCAGACTCGGTTGCCCCGCCGGAGCTGTTGGGCTCGTAGTAGACGGAGCCTCCCCCGTTATTCGTAGCATTCATCGCGCCGTCGCGCTGATTATTGTTGACCTCTGCAATAGGCCGGTTAACCGGCAGATGGTTATGGTTCGCTCCTACCCGGTAGCGGTGGGCATCCCCGTATGCGAACAGGCGGCCTTGAAGCATTTTATCCGGAGAAGCCTCGATGCCTGGAACGAATGAGCCGGGAGAGAAGGTGGCCTGCTCTACTTCGGCGAAGTAATTCTCCGGATTGCGGTCCAGCACCATGCGGCCTACCTCAATCAGCGGATAATCTTTCTGCGACCACACTTTGGTTACATCAAACGGATCGAAGCGGTAGGTATCGGCATCCTCCACAGGCATAATCTGTACTTGCAGCCTCCAGGCCGGGAAGTCCCCGGTATCAATGGCGTTGAACAAATCCGCTGTATGATAATCCGGGTTCTCCCCGGCTAGCTGTGCTGCCAGTTTAACATCGAGATTCTTGACGCCCTGCTCTGTCTTGAAATGGTATTTCACCCAGACGGCTGCGCCTTCGGCGTTCACCCACTTGAACGTATGGCTGCCGAAGCCATGCATATGGCGGAGCGTAGCCGGGATGCCGCGGTCAGACATCAGAATCGTCACCTGGTGCAGAGACTCGGGGGAGAGGGACCAGAAGTCCCATACCGCATTCGGGTTCTTCAGATGGGTCTGCGGATGACGCTTCTGGGTATGGATGAAGTCCGGGAATTTGATGGCGTCACGGATGAAAAAGACAGGCGTGTTATTGCCGACCAGGTCGTAGTTGCCTTCTTCTGTGTAGAATTTCACAGCAAAGCCGCGCGGATCGCGCACGGTATCGGATGAGCCCAGTTCCCCGGCTACGGTAGAGAAACGGATGAACATCGGGGTGCGTTTGCCGACTCCGGACAAGAAGGCAGCCTTCGTATATTGGGAGAGATCATTGGTGACTTCAAAATAACCATGGGCACCGGCACCTTTGGCATGAACGACCCGCTCAGGAACACGCTCACGGTTGAAGTGGGCCAGCTTCTCCAGCAGATGGACGTCCTGCAGCAGCACGGGGCCGCGTGCACCGGCGGTCATTGAATTCTGGTTGTCGCCTACGGGGGCGCCCCAGCTAGTCGTTAGCTTGTTGTTATTGTTTGTGGTCATGAACACAATCACCTCGTATAGGATTTGATTTTAGATTAAGTATAAGTTCTATGATAGCAAGAATTTAAATAAAATCAATCCTTTTTTATAATTATTATAATTAAGTGTATGCGGGAGAAGATAGATTCATGATATGAGCGATGGTCTGCGGGTGAGAAATAAAGTTCCATTAAGAGCAGAGGGGAGATGGGCATATTGAGGACGGATGAAGCTACAAGTAGCGGTATGGGAAATGTCAGGAGGGCCTAAAAAACTCCCGCCCGCAGCAGCGGACAGGAGGAGGGATTCGTGAACAGTAACGGAGCAGCAGCAACTGGGTACGGTTGATGGAGCAAGAACTGCTGCAAGTTAGCTTCTGATATACATACGGTTATAGTATTCATCCAGCATGCGCTTGGTGGCGAACTCGGTGCGGGTGGTCTCGATGCTGCGGTGCATCATCTGCACCCACTTGGCCTGATCCTCATAGAAGACCGGGAGGACGCGGTTCAGAAGGGTCTCGTATAGTGCATCGCTGTCATGCTGGTCAAGCACCGCAAAGTCGGTGGTCTCGAAGCCGCCGCCGATCTGCCAGCCGTTCTCACCGTCGATGCAGGCCTCCGGCCACCAGCCGTCCAGGATGGAGCAGTTCAGGACGCCGTTCATGGCGGCCTTCATCCCGGAGGTTCCGCTGGCTTCGAGCGGTCTGCGCGGATTGTTCAGCCAGATGTCAGAGCCGCGGGTGAGCTGGGCTCCGATGGTCATATCGTAGTTCTCCAGGAAGACTACGCTCTTCGGATATTTTTTCATCATGGCTACAAGGTTGCTGACGATTTTTTTGCCGTTGTCGTCCAGCGGATGCGCCTTGCCGGAGAAGACAATCTGAATCTTGCCGCTCTCCAGGTACGGCTCTATAATGTCCGGCTGGGAGAAGATCAGGTCACTGCGCTTGTAGCGAGCGGCGCGGCGGGAGAACCCGATTAGCAGCTGATCTGCATTCAGGGCGATGCCGGAGCGTTCTTCGATGAAGCCGATCAGCTCTTGCTTGATCTCCTTGTGCACGGCCCACAGGTCGCCGCCCTCCTCAAACGCACGGGTCATCCGCTCATCTACCCAGGTAGGGGTGTGAATCGCATTGGTGATGCCGATGACGGCGGATCGGCCGGCGACTTCCTTCCACATCTTGTTGGCGGTATCGGCATGAAGCTGAGCAACCGCATTCGAGATCCGCGACAGCCTTAGACCGGCGACGGTCATATTGAACGGCTCCCCGCCAATCCGCTCCATCTGGGAACGGGTTAGACCATTGAATGCCCCCATGTATTCCAGACGGTCCAGCGGATGGGTCTCATTGCCTTCCTTAATCGGTGTATGTGTAGTGAACACAACCTCTTCCCGTGTAGCCTTCCAGGCTTCTTCAAAGGTACTGCCGCCGGACATCTTCTCCCGGATCAGCTCGATCGCTGCGAGCGCCGCATGCCCCTCGTTGAAGTGATAGACATCGATCTTAATTCCCAGGGCGCGCATGGCTTTGACGCCGCCGATGCCCAGCACGATCTCCTGCGCTATCCGCTCTTCCCCGAACCAGCCGTAGAGCTGGCCGGTAATCCAGGCATCACTATTCTCCGGGATATCAGTGTCGAGCAAATAGAGCGGACGGTTGCCGAAATGGTCTGTTTTCCACACTTTGCAGACCACATCGGTCTTTCTGACTTTTACCGTGACCTTGATGCCCGTATCTTCCAGGAAGTCGTACACATAGTTGTGGTAAGAGTCGTAGGGGTTGCCGTCCGCATCAATCTTCTGGTCCGTGTAGCCTTGTTTCCATTTGAGTCCGATGGGGATGATAGGTGCCCCGATATCCTGCGCGCCCTTGATGTAATCTCCGGCCAGAATGCCCAGGCCTCCGGCGTACATTTTGAAATCGGAATGCAGTCCATACTCCATGCTGAAATAAGCTACTGACGGTAAGTGGTTCTCGCTCACGTGATAAGCCTCCTAAATGCGATTTAGATAATAACGAAATGCTGTCGGATGTATCTAAGATGCAAACGTTTGCTCAATGAGGCAGGTCAGGCTCTGGAAGCGATTGCACCTCATTCTAGCATATTTATCCTTAAAAAGCACAGCGAAGTTTCGGTGACAACTGGCCGCCTGCGGAGCTGATAAATAAAATTTGATTAACCTGCCGGAAGGCCATAAGATAAGGGGAGAATAAATGTACAAGGTCCATCTAAATCATAAGCTAAACCATAAATCAAACAATAAACCAAGTGGTGGTGTAAAGGATTGAGTATAGTCGTAATTGGAAGTCTGAATATGGATATGGTAGTGCGGGCAGAGCGTGCGCCGGAGGCCGGGGAGACCCTGTTCGGTCAGGGATTTGCTCTGTCTCCGGGCGGAAAAGGGGCGAATCAGGCCGTTGCGGCGGCCAGACTGGGCGCGGAAGTGACGATGATCGGCAGAGTGGGCAAGGATGCTTTTGGCAGCGGGCTGCTGGAGATTATGGAGCAGGAGCAGGTTCATACCACGTATATCTCACAGAGTGAATCCCAGGCTACAGGTGTTGCCTCCATTGTGGTGGACGGAGCCGGTGAGAACCGGATCATCGTAGTGCCTGGTGCGAATGTGGAGATGAAGCCGGAGGATATTGAAGCGCTTGAGACCGTGATTAGCGGGGCCGGGATCGTGGTGATGCAGCTGGAGACGGATATGGCGATGTGCGAGGCAGCTGCAGTCCTGGCGTTCCGGCATGGGATTCCGGTGATTCTTAATCCGGCTCCGGCCCAGCCGCTGAGCGATGAGCTGCTGCACCATGTGACCTACCTGACTCCGAATGAGACCGAAGCGGGGATTCTGGCCGGTATCTCCGTGGAGAGTGTAGAGGATGCAGAACGTGCGGCCCGGATGATGCTGTCAAAAGGGGTCCGGCACGTGATTGTAACGCTGGGCTCCAAAGGAGCGCTAATCGTGGATGCTGCCGGAAGCCGGCATGTACAGGGGTTCCCGGTGCAGGCGGTAGACACAGTGGCAGCCGGAGATTCCTTCAACGGGGCGCTGGCCTGGCAGCTGACCTGCGGCAGAACGCTGGAGGAAGCGGTACGCTTCGCCAATGCAGTCGGTGCGCTGGCGGTTGGCAAGACCGGTGCGATTGCTTCTCTGCCCAGACTGGAAGAGGTAGAGCAGTTCCTGCGTTCAGCTGCTAAGGCAGAGCCACATGAACAATAGAATCCAGCAGATTCCGTATGTGAGATAGAGGAAGAAGATGCTAATAGACAAATTAAGCGGGGAGCATCAGAGGAAGCTTTGAGACTCCGGGTCCGCTAAGGAGCTGACACGTTTGAGCGGTACAGTAACTGTGAAGAATATAACCCTCGGAGAAGGGATGCCCAAAATCTGTGTTCCGCTGGTCGGAACGACGCGGACGGAGCTGCGTGAAGAAGCTGAGGCGCTGATCGCACTGGCGCCGGATGTGGTGGAATGGCGCAGTGATTTTTTCACGGAGGTGGAAGATATGAATGCCGTGACCCAGGTGCTGGAGGATATCCAGCGCCTGCTGCCGGAGATTCCGCTGATCTTCACCTTCCGCAGTGCCAGAGAAGGCGGCGAGAAGGAAATTTCCACCGAATACTACTTCCGTCTGATCCAAGCGGCGGTAGAGAGCGGGCTGGTGGATATTGTGGATGTGGAGCTGTTCCAAGAGGAAGCGGAGGTCCGCAGACTGATTGCAACAGCGCATAGTCAGGCGGTGTTCGTAATTCTCTCGAATCATGACTTCGACGGGACACCGTCCGAAGATGAGATTGTCTCCCGGCTGTGCCGGGCGCAGGAGCTGGGCGGCGATCTGCCGAAGATTGCCGTAATGCCGCAAGGTCCAGCCGATGTGCTGACCCTGCTGGCGGCGACGAACCGGATGCAGGAGCAGTATGCGGACCGTCCGATCATTACGATGGCGATGAATGGGGAGGGCGTGATCAGCCGGCTGGCCGGAGAGATCTTCGGCTCGGCGCTGACTTTCGGTGCGGCGCATAAGCCTTCGGCACCGGGGCAGGTGGCGGTTGCCGAGCTGCGCGGGGTGCTTACGCTGCTGCACCGCAGCTTGTAGCGGCTGCCGGTTCATACGCAGCAGGAATGGGCATAGAGGGTGTTTCCGGCCGGTGAAACGGTGGAAGCACCCTTTTGCATATATAGAGTGATAGTAAATAGCGGGCGGAGTTTGAAACTGTAGCTGCCCATGCCCTACAATGGAGGCAACCAAGTAGAAGGGGCGGAGAGCCGATGACAGAATTGATTCTGGTTGTGGAGGATGAGGTGAGAATTGCCCGTCTGCTGCAGATTGAGCTGGAATGCGAGGGATACCGTGTGTCCATTGCCGGCAGCGGCCATCAGGGGCTGGAGATGTACCAGGAGCAGCAGCCGGATCTGCTATTGCTGGATGTGATGCTGCCTGGATTCAGCGGCATAGAGCTGCTGCGGCGAATCCGGGCGGGTGATCCCGATACGCCTGTTCTGCTGCTTACGGCGAAAAGCTCGGTAGAGGATAAAGTGTCAGGCCTGGACCTTGGGGCCAATGATTATATTACGAAGCCATTTCAAATTGAGGAGCTGCTGGCCCGTGTCCGTGCTGCGCTGCGGCTGGCCTCGGGGCGGAGGAGAGACGAATCCGTCAACCTGCTGCTGGCAGATGATCTGGAGCTGAACGAAGCTACGCGGGAGGTGAAGCGGGCAGGCCGAAGCATCGAGCTGACTCCCCGGGAGTTCGACCTGTTGGTCTACCTGCTGAAGAATAAGCGCCAGGTGCTGAACAGGGAACAGATCATGGCCGCCGTCTGGGGATACGATTATTACGGCGATACGAATATTGTGGATGTCTATATCCGCTATGTCCGCAAAAAAATTACGCTGGACCACGAGCCTGAATTGATTCATACCGTGCGGGGCGTTGGTTATGTGCTGAAGGATGCCCCATGAAGCTGCGGAGCACCATTCATCTGTATTCCAGCGTGCTGTTCGCCGTGCTGCTTATCCTCATGAATCTGTTCATCTATGCCGTGTTCAGCCGGATGTCACTAGACAGCCAGCTCGGGCAGGCATCTGCCGAGACGGCCAGAATTGCTGCCGCGATGAGAAAAGCGGGAGACGGGGTAACGGCACCGGAGCTGCTCCGGGCTTATGTGCCGGTGGAGGGAATGCTGAGGCTGCTCTCTGCGGACGGTAGCGGACCGGCGCCGGTTACCTCAGCCTCCGGGCAGGAGGTCAGCCGGATGAATCCGGTCTACCATTCCGGGAAGCAGGCAGAGCGGGTCCGGGTGGACGGACGCTTGTATGCGTTCGTGAGCGTTCCGGTCATCTGGACGGACGGGAACGTCCTGAATGTCCAGATGACCAAAAGTCTGGAGAGCACGATGGAAACGTTGCGGGTGCTGCGGATAGTCCTGGCCGGGGCTACGCTTGTGGCGCTGCTTCCGCTGCTGCTCTCCAGCCGCCTGTTGTCGGGCCTGATTATGCGGCCCATCGTCCAAATGACGGCGACCATGCGGGAGATTCAGAGCAGCGGGAAATTCCGCAGGCTTCCGCTGAAAGAACACTCGAAGGATGAGCTGGTGGAGATGGGGCATACCTTCAATGAAATGATCGGCCTCTTGGAGAGCAATTATGTGAAGCAGGAGAAATTCGTGTCAGATGCCTCCCATGAGCTGCGCACACCGCTGACGGTTATTGAGAGCTATGCCAGTCTGCTGAAGCGCAGAGGGCTGGAGCACCCGGAGCTGTTCGATGAATCGGTTGAGGCCATCCATTCCGAAGCTGTGCGGATGAAGGAAATGACGGAGCAGCTACTACTGCTGGCGAAGCACCCGGAGCAGTGGGAGCTGGAGCTGAAGGTGATTGATCTCGAAGAACTGGCCCATTCTTCGGCGAAGGCTTTTCATAATGCGTACGGGAGAGAGGTCGTAGTTCAGGTCAAGGGGCCGGCTGAGGGCTATAGCGATGAAGCGAAGCTCCGGCAGCTGCTGTTCATCTTCCTGGACAATGCCCGCAAATACAGCGATGAGCAGATAACCGTGCGTATTGAGGCTGCCGGGCAGGAACGGATGATAGTGATTACTGACCGCGGCATTGGAATTCCGCCGGAGGAGCTGCCGAAGATATTCGACCGTTTCTATAGAGTCGATGAGGCGAGAACCCGTAAGAACGGAGGGGCAGGCCTGGGGCTGTCGCTTGCCGCAGAGATCGCGGGGGCGATTGGAGCGGAGCTGTCCATGGATAGTACGGCAGGCCTGGGAACCTCGGTGACGATCCGCATGGCTGCGGACCGCAGGGGAGGTGGACAATGAAGCAGAATTCAACGAACAAGAGCAAAATGTACAAGGCAGTCATAGGTATGGTTGTCTTCCTGCTGCTGGCTTGGGTTGCCTTCCGGATATTCGGGAAGGATTCGGAGCCGCTGTTATCCAGAGATCAGGCTACGCTGGCTGTGCTGAGCGAATATCCCGGTAAGGTAGACAATCTGAAGCTGCAAGCAGGAGCTTATGTAGCAGAGCTTCAGACAGAGCAAGGACGGTACGAGCTGAAGCTGGACGGAGTGACCGGCGAGATTCTCTCCATCGTGCTGCTGAAGCGCACGGACGAACCGGCGGTGCAGCCTACGCCTGCCGCTACTCCAGCTCCATCTGGCGGAGCTGCCGTTACCCCGTCACCATCCCCTAGCCCAGCGGCACAGAGCGTAGTCTCCGAAGAGGAGGCTGTCAGGCTGGCTCTGCTTGAGGTACCGGGGAAGCTGGACGATGTGGATACGGGAATCGATGCGGCGGGCGCTTATTATCTGGTGGAGATTCATACTTCAGACGGACGGGAGGCCGTAGTCCAGGTGAATGCAATCTCGGGCCATATGATGTCTGTGACCTGGGAAGAGCCGGATGGAGAGGATTCCTAGGGTATCTGTTTACTTTTTTCTCAGCGAATTCTAATGTTGCTCCCGCTGTTCTCTCAGATTGTAGCGTTATAGTTACTACATGAAGCAGCGAAGAATGAACTTAGGAGGCGTTAACATTGAAGACAAAGATATGGAGCAGCATCACGGCGGCAGCACTTATTCTCGGAGGCGCTTATGGTATAGGCGAGCTGAAGGGCAGTACGGCGGAAGCAGCCGCATCGGCGAAGAGTCAGAGCCAAACGTTGATCAGTGTAAGCCAAGCTGAGCAGATTGCCTTGAAGGCAGCTCCGGGACAGGTGGAGAGCATCGATCTGGAGAAGAAGGCCAGCGGCACGTTTTACGATATCGAAATTCAGCAGACCAAGCAGGAGATAGATGTCCGGGTAGATGCCTATTCGGGAAAAGTGATCAGCGTGCGCAAGGATGCAGACGATGATGACTCTCATAAGACACTTCCGGCCTCAGGCGGGAAGTTGATTACCGCAGGCAAGGCGGCGGAGGCAGCCCAAGCTGCTGTGAAGGGGACGGTCACCGAGATTGATCTGGACCGGGATCACGGGGGCGCTGTCTATGAGATTGAAATCAGAAACGGGCAGGTCAAGACAGAAGTAGGTGTCGATGCGTATACTGCCAAGGTTGTGTACACCGATACCGATTCCGACGAGGATGATGATTGAGCTGGTATAACGTTTCAGCAGAATAAAAGAGAGGCAGCCGTTAATCCGGCTGCCTCTTTGCTATGCCAAACGATTACGTCTACTGCTTCGCTCCGGTATACACATGCACTGCATCCCGCAGGAACGCGGCCATGCCGGGGCGGTGCTGGTCGTAATAAGCGGTGAAGCGCTCATCCTGGACATACATCTGGGCAACACCGGCATGGGCTTCCTTGGTGTACGTATCCCAGTAGAAGCTTAGCCACTGACGGTGCAGGTCAGCGGCCTTCTGTGCCAGCTCGCTGGCCGAATCGCCATCCTCCATCGCCTGCTCTAGTGACGCGAACATATCAGCCTCCAACTGCTGAAGGGCAGCGTACTGCTCCTCCGTCATATGGCTCAGCTTGCGGTTCGACTGCTCCACGGCTTCCGCGCCGTATTTCTCCCGGATCTCCTGGCCGTACTTCTGCTCGTTATCGTCAATCAGCTTCTGCTTGAAGCCTGCGAATTTCTCCTGATTGCTCATTATACTTCTCCCTTCTGTGTGTGCAATGGTCTGCTCGACGTTCGCGATGAGCCGGTCCAGCTGCGCTCTCCGCTGAAGCAGCTGGTCATGGTGCTCGCGCAGGGCGCGGGCCCCGTCGAAGGAGGGCGAGTGGACAATATCCCTGATCGCCTCCAGGCCGAGGCCCAGCTCCCGGTAGAACAGAATCTGCTGCAGCAGGTCCACCTCGGCCTGGCCGTAGATCCGGTATCCCGAGGAATTGATTCTGGCCGGCTTCAGAATGCCGAATTCATCGTAATACCGCAGGGTCCGTGCACTGATCCCCGCAAGTGTCCCCAGCTTCTGCACCGTATATTCCATGGTCCAATCTGCCTCCCATCTGTCTTGGCGTATACAGCAGAGAACGGGTTCAAGGCGTTCCTGCCGGGTAAGCGGCCGCTTACAGATCTAACTGTATACTTTGACGTAACGGCAAGGTCAACTCTTATTTTGTAGAATAACCAGACAGCAGGGCGGGTAACCGTGGGTGCTGGAAAAGCAAACAGCGGCAACCACCCGGGCTATGCCTCGGGAGATTGCCGCTGCTGCGCGGGCATATGGGGTTATTTCTTGCCGAGCTGGGCGGCGAAATACGCCTTAAGCTCTGCCAGCTTCCGGGGGTCCGCCAGGGCATCCTCCGCAGGGAAGTAATGCTCGGCGACCAGCTCCCAGGTAGGGACGATTTTCTGGGCGGTCATCGCTTTGATAGCGATCTTAACCGTCTTGCGCTCCCTGGCGTTCGAGAAGGTATCGACATAATGCTGCGACCGTCCGAAGTCCAGCTCGCTGAAGACTGCGCGGAAGATCTCCGCCGTCATCTTGGCATCGTCCAGCGCACGGTGGGCGGAGCCGGAAGGCTCCAGGCCGAAGAGGGCCATGGCCCCTTCGACGCTGATGTCGTTACTGAGGCCGCGGGCGCGCAGGACGCCCTTGAGCAGATCGAAGTAGGTGGCCTCCATCCAGTAGGCATCATCCATCTTGTGCATCCGCACATCCTGGATAATCCGTTTCATATCCTCGCCGCCCCAGGTTAAGAGCAGCACGCCGTCAGCGCTTTGGTCAAGCCACGTTCTGAAGGCGGTAATGACCTTCGGGAACCGGCTGGCGACGTCGATATCCTCCTGGGGGATGCCGGTTTTTTTCTTGATGAATGAATTCAGGGTGGAGAAGTATATGGGTCTGATCAAGGCTGAGAATTCATCCTTAACCTGCAATGAAGCGTCTAACCGGACCGCTCCGATCTCAATGACCTCCATGGGATGCTCGCTGGCAAATTTGCGGCCGTTGAATTCGATGTCCAGAATAATATAATCCACAGGTAATGCCTCCGTTTCAGTGACTGGCGCCAAGATTGCCCGGAAATGCGCCGACCCTTCTATTTTAGCAAAAAAAGAGGCCGCGTGGGAAATAAGGAAGAGGAAGAAGCAAAGGTGAGTCATAGGAAGATGGCGAAAAGGTCAGGGAGAAAAACTAATGGGGCAATGAACTTAGGGATTTGATCAATTGCCCGGGAGGAACAAGGATGGGTCTGAACAGGGAAATCTATTGGATTGGCGGTTCGGCTTGTGCGGGAAAGAGCACACTTGCCAAACGGTTTGCAGAGGAGAATGGTTTTGCACTCTATGCCTGTGATGAACATTCCGGGAAGCATTTGCAGCATATTACAGAGGAAGCGCAGCCTACAATGCACCGGGTGTCGCGGATGGCGATGAATGAGGTATTCTTCACCAGGAAGATTGCGGAGCAGCTGAATACTTATATCGAATATTTGCGGGAGGATTTCCTGTATGTACTGAGCGATGTAGTGGGCGGGGGAAGCGATCCTGTTGTTGTAGAAGGAAATCAATTATTGCCGGATCTGGTAGAACCTCTCCTGAAACGAAAAGAAAGAGCGATCTGGTTGATTCCGTCAGAACAATTTCAGCGCAGTCAATACAGCAGGCGGGAATGGATTCACGGCATCTTACAAGCTACAGAGAATCCTGAGCGTTCTTTTGAAAATTGGATGAGGAGAGACGCGTTGTTTGCTGATAAGGTTAAACGGGAAGCGAAGGATCGGAAGCTGAAGGTGCTGGAGGTGGATGGAAGCCAGACTCTGGAGCAGAATTATAATGTACTTTCCCGTTGGTTTGGGTGTGACATTTATCTCTAAATGGGGTAATGAACTAGATAATCTGTCGAATAGAGCTATTGAGGTAAGGAGGGAAGGCTATGAAGCTGTATGTAACTGTCAAAAGCCTGGGCAAACGCAGGCCGGTGCTGGAGCGGAGGGAGCTGCTGCTTGCTGACCGTCCGCAGACGCTGCGCGCGCTGATCTCGGAGATTGTAGCCGGGCAGGTGCAGGCGATGCTGGAGCGGCAGGAGCGGGGAGATCTGATCCCTTACCTGACCGCAAATGAAATTGCGGAGCAGGGAGATAACGGCAAGGTCGGGTTCGGCACGGTGTACGGTGAGACGAAGCCTGAGGTAGAGCAGGCTACGGCTGCGGCACTGCTTGCTTACGAAGACGGATTGTACAAGGTGTTCGTGCAGGAGAAGGAATGCTCCGCGCTGGATGAGCCGCTGAGGCTCGAAGAGGACGATGAGCTGACGCTGATCCGGTTCACGATGCTGGCAGGAAGACTATGGTGAGGGAGATGACAGGATGAAAATCGGAAATGCAGAGTGGGAAACTCAGTGGTACGCGGATGTTGAGAGCAAAGCCAAGGGGCTGAAGGGGGAAGGCGCGGAGCTGGCAGGTCTGCTCGCGGAGTTCAGCAAGAACCGCTACCTTCATGAAGGGGAGGATTCGCTGGACCGCTTCCTTGTTATCATGGATGATCGCGCTGCGGCGGCTCAGACTGACTTTACCGGATACTGGGAGCCGCTGATTGGGGTCATGCAGCAGTTGTACAGCACACATACTGTTGAGCTTGCCCGTTACATAGTTAATCATGCAGTGGAGTACCCTTATTCCATAGGGTATCTGCGTAGGCCGTTCCGGACCCGGGAGGTGCAGCCACACCGGCTGCAGATCCTCCGCAAAATCAATGCCCTGATCTATATGGAGCTGATTGAATTCTCGTTGCCGGAGTACCTGAAGGGGGATTATGAAAAGGATTACAGTATCTCTTACCGCGTAGATGTTGCCGTTCCCGATATAGTCTCCTATGAACTGAACCGCAGCGGCAGCGGAATGGAGGAGCTGCTTAAGGATGCAGTGTACGGGGACAACCAGGGGGCACTGCTCAGCCGCAATATGATAAAGGGTACATTCCTCAGCCATAACCAGGCCGCTGTTCAGATGATTGGCGAGCTGCTGCTCGCTGCCCGGCTGCAGGAGGGACTGCGCCAGTCCATTATGGAGACGATGGATGAGGGGACGATAGAGAACAACCTGTATATGCTGAAGGTGATTCTGGACAATGATCTCGTGCGCTACAGCTCGGTGGTGCGTGCCCTGGGCGTATGGACAGGGATGGGCCTGGAAGCCCAGAACCAGCGGGTGGCGAAGCAACTGATTGAAGGAGCCTATCAGGTGCTGACGGATGAAGCGCTGCGGGCTGAGTGGCTGACAAGTGAGAATGCCAACCATGTCTACCTGAGCTTGTGGGGGACGGCTGTCTACGAGGAGAATGAACTGATCGGCAAAGTGGATGTCCTGATGGAACAAGGCCAGTCCTACCAGAAGATCGTAGCAGAGTATGTACTCTCCGGCAGCCAGAACCGGGAGGTGCGCCTGAGCAGCGCCCGTAAGTATCTGACAGAGCAAGAGCCGGAGCTGCTGTACTGGATTCTGACGAATTATAATTATGAGTATAACCGGATGTGGAGAGGGCCGAAGGATAATGGGCCGAAGATCGAGGTCGTAACGAGCCCGCAGCTTGAGGATAAAAGTGAACGGCAGCGCGACTTCAGCCTGCTGAAGGACATCTTCCTGAATCCGGACAGCCGGGAGCTGACCGGCACCTCTAAGGTGCTGGATTTCCTGCAGGTTAACTATACCCGTGATCTGCCGGTCCAAAAGATGCTCTATCTGATCTCCTATGATATGGACCCGGCCTGGGTCAATGAATTGCTGGCGCTGAAGGACAAGCTCAGCACGGACATACGGGGGGAGCTGCTGAATTACTTCGTGCAACATACGGAGGATACCGTGCAGCGCGAATTCATCTTCGCCAGCCTCTCCGACAAGAGCATAAAGAACCGGGAGCTGGCGCTGGACCTGGCGCAAGGGCTAACCCTGGCGGAGGATGAGCTGCTGATGGCCGAAGGGCTGCTGAAGCTCAAGACCGGTACGCTGCGGCAGAGTGTGACCCGGATGCTGCTGAATCAGCCGGATGAAGCGCTGAAGGACTCCGTCCGCAGACTGGTGCAGGGCAAGAATGCCTTGCAGCGTCAGGCGGGACTGGAGATTATGACGGTGCTGTTCCAGGATGAGGAGCGTCAGGCGCTCTTTGAAGCGGTCCGTCCGCTGGCGGAGGCGCTGGAGAAGCCTTCTGACCAGGAGCGCGAGCTGATTGGAAGGCTTAGCCAGAAGAATGAGTATACCAAGGCGAATGGTTTTGGCTTGTTTGATCCCAAGCAGACAGAGGAGTGGTTGACTCAGCGACCGGCAGCGGACGGATTCGAGTGGAATCAGGTGTTCAAGCTGTCCTTGGAGCAGATCAAGACGTTCCTTAAGGGACTGGATAACACGATTCACAAGCACCGTGATGTGGAGTATGAGGTCGAATACTACAGCGGATATAAGGATACGCTGCTGATCGGGACCAATCTCAGACCGCTGCAGGGGTACTTAATTAATGATGAGGAGACCGGCAAATCCGTCCTTGAGCAGTACCCGCTGCATGAGGTATGGGCTGAATATTGGGACAAAAGCGGCTGGAGCGCCCGGGACCTGATGGAACTGAATTTCTATATCAGTCTGGATGAGCTGGATGAGACTCTGGATAACTATGACGGCTACGATACGATGGGCATCGATGATGATGAACTTAGCAAGCAGAAGCTGCTGTCCGGCTGGCGGAAGGAGTTCGCAGCTAAGGTGTACCCGCTGGAGCAGCTCGAGGCTGTGGTGAAGCTGGTGGACAAGCTGAAGTACAGATGGCAGGTCGAATCGCTGCTGGATGCATTCCGCGCCGACCATAAGAGCCCGGAGAGCTTCCGGCTGGTAAATGGTGCGGTGAACGCCCTGGTGGCTGCCTTCCCCGAAGAGAAGCTGGCGGCGGACTGGCCCTTCCTCTCGGTGCTGGCAGATCCTTGGATCGACATGGTCCAGAAGCTGTGGAAGGGACCGGAGGAGTTCAAGGAGATGTTCCGTACCTGCTACCGGTTCGAGGGAATCAACGGCGGCGAAGAGCGGGACAGCATCATCGGGCTGAAGCATTATGTTGAGGCCTTCACCGGTGGAATCATCCGCGAGGAGACGCTGCTTAAGGAGCTGCTGCTGAGTAAGGATGCGCGCAACCATATGAGCTGGATCAGTTCACGCCGGTACGACTGGATTGAGAACAGTCCAGAGATGGTTGCACTGCGTACACGGATCATCGACCGTCTGCTGGCGGTTGAGCTGGGGCGCGGCGATCTGCCGACCGAGGTGACCGGCATGACGATGGGGCTGCAGCGGATCGAGGGGCTGGACTACTGTATCCGTATCCTGTCAGGGCTGAATAAGGATACCTTCATACGCGGATATGTGTACGGCTACGGCAACAATATTACGAAGAAGGAATCCTTCAGCCATCTGCTTAAGGTATGTTATCCGCGCGAGGGCGACCATGCGGAGCGGCTGAAGACCTTGCTGCAGGAATACAAGCTCTCTGATCAAAAGCTGCTGGAGGCCGCCATGTACGCCCCGCAGTGGATCGAGATTATTGCCGAGTACCTCGGCTGGGAAGGGCTGCGCAGTGCCGCCTGGTACTTCCATGCCCACATTAACGAGAGCTTCTCGGCCGAAAAAGAGACGGTGGTGGCGCATTATTCGCCGATCACGCCGCAGGAGTTCAACGACGGCGCCTTCGATGTGAACTGGTTCCAGTCCGCCTACAAGGAGCTTGGACAAGAGCGGTTCGAGCTGCTCTATGACTGTGCCAAATACATCTCTGCCGGTGCGAACCACCGCCGTTCCCAATTGTTCGCCGACGCCACGCTCGGCAAGCTGAACCTGGAAGAGATGAAGCAGTCTGTAGAGCAGAAGCGGGGCAAGGATCATCTGCTCAGCTACAGCCTGATCCCGCTGAATGCAGACCGGGAGAAGGATATCCGCGAGCGGTATGAATTCATCCAGCGCTTCCTGGCGGAGAGCAAGAAGTTCGGCGCACAGCGCCGTGCCAGCGAAGGCCAGGCCGCACAGATTGCCCTGGGCAACCTGGCTCGCAATGCCGGATATGCCGATGTTACCCGCCTGATCTGGGATATGGAGGCGCGCAAGCTGGATGATTATGCTGCGTACTTCGAGCCTTATGAGCTGGACGAAGAGACCTTCGTCTCGCTTAGTATCGATGAAGAAGGGCAAAGCGATTATGTAGTCACCAGCAAGGGGAAGGCGCTGAAGTCGGTGCCTGCACGCTTCAAGAAGCATGAGTGGATTGAGGCGCTGAAGGAGGCCAAGAGTGAGCTAACCGGACAATTCCGGCGCGCCCGGGCCGAGCTGGAGCGGTCGATGGAGTCCGGCAGCAGCTTCACACCAGCAGAGGTTGCCGGGCTGAGCCGGAATCCGGTGCTGGCACCGCTGATTAGCAAGCTGGTGCTGATGAGCGGCGATGTGCTGGGGTATTACGATGCGGATCAGGGGGCACTGGTCAGTCCTGCGGGCGAATCCACGGCCCTGAGCGGGGAGGCGGCGCTGCGGATTGCCCATCCGCTGGATCTATACCGCAGCGGACAATGGAGCCTGTATCAGAAGGATCTGTTCGACCGTCAGCTCCGCCAGCCGTTCAAGCAGGTCTTCCGCGAGCTGTACCTGCCGAATGAGGATGAGCTGGCCCATGGCGTGCTGTCCCGCCGTTATGCGGGCCATCAGGTGCAGCCGAGCAAGACGGTCGCCCTTCTGAAGGGGCGGCAGTGGACGGTCAGCTATGAGGAAGGGCTGCAGAAGGTGTTCTATGCCGAGAACCTGATCGTCCGGCTCTATGCCATGGCGGACTGGTTCTCGCCAGCGGATACCGAAGCGCCGACACTGGAGACTGTGCAGTTCTTCGACCGGAAGACCTACAAGGGCGTGCCGCTGGATCAGGTGCCGCCCGTGCTGTTCTCGGAGGTCATGCGGGATGTGGATCTTGTCGTCAGCGTAGCTCATGTCGGCGGCGTCGATCCGGAAGCGAGTCTGACGACTGTCGAGATGCGCCGGGTGATTGTCAGCGAGTCGCTGCGGCTGCTGAAGATTGAGAACGTCCGGCTGGACGGCAATTATGCGCGTATAGACGGTACACTGGGCGAGTACGCTGTGCATCTGGGCAGCGGCCAGGCGTACAAGCAGGCTGCGGGCGCCCTGTCGATTATTCCGGTGCATTCGCAGCACCGGGGCCGGCTGTTCCTGCCGTTCCTGGATGAGGACCCGCGCACAGCGGAGGTTCTCTCCAAGGTCGTGCTGCTCGCTGATGATACGAAGATCAAAGACCCGCAGATTCTGGCGCAGCTGAGCAGATGAGCTGCTGCACGGACGGAGGAACGGACGGTGCATTACCTGCCGCAGCCGTTTATAGAGGGATGCCAAGGCACCGGTGCTGGATTTCAGCGCCGGTGTTTTTTGTCGCGCGGGAGGAAAGGTGTCTCCTATGGCCCGGCGAGGGCTCGTGGGCTAAAATGTATGCGAAAAACCGAATACAATTGGTGCGACGATCGGTCGTGGGCCAAATGTAGTCGAAAAACCGAACACAATGGGCCGGAGCTAGACTCGCCAGCAAAATGTAGTCGGAAAACCGACCACATTGGGCTGGCGAGGGGGGCGTGGGGGGAATGTAATCGAAAAACCGACCACATTGGGCTGGCGAGGGGGGCGTGAGGGAAATGTAATCGAAAAACCGACCACATTTTGCTGGCGAGGGGGGCGTGGGCGAAATGTAATCGAAAAACCGACCACATTGGGCTGGCGAGGGGGCGTGGGGGAAATGTAGTCGAAAAACCGACCACATTTTGCTGGCGAGGGTGGCGTGGGGGAAATGTAATCGAAAAACCGACCATAACGGGTGGCTAGAGCTGCGGAGGGCGGAGCAGGTTGGTTGTTTCGCATATGCGCATTTCTTCACTAAGATTCCTGGACTATTAGGCTACGTTTGTAGAATGAAAGGGTGGAAAAGCAGGGGATCGGTCAGGCTATGGCGAATTTTGGAGGGGAAAGCGAGGAATGAGCAATGAAGAACAGGCTCCGCCAAAATCTGCAGTCGTTGCAAGACGCATACGCCTCCTTATGCGGATTGACAATTATTATTACCGATCAAGCGGACAAACGAATAACAGAACCCTCCGGCTTAACCGAGATGGCATCTCTGTTGTTCGGTTCTCCTTGTGCAACCGCTGAACATGCAATTGCGAACCTGCTGGAGAAGGTCAGGAATGTATCGAAAACTATTGTCTATGAGACCCGCTCCGGGCTGAAAATGCTGGTTACCTCCATCGGGCTCAGTAAGCAAAGGCCCTATTATATTCTGACAGGCGTCTGGGTGGACGGTTGTACGAAAGAGCTGATTACCGGCAGGATTCATGAAACCGTTCCCTCCGGAGAATGGGAGGACTGGATTCAAGCTCTGGATAAGGTTCCGGTATTGGATCAGGAGGGCGTCGCCAGGATTATCAGCCAATTGGATATACTTGGTGATACCGTGCAGGCATTGCTTGAACGGGAGCAGGGTGGAGATTATTCTGCGTATGACCTGCAGCTTATGAATCTGATTTATCTGCTGGACCCGGCAAGCCCGGAGTGGCTGCAAGGAATACTGGGCATTGTGGTACGTATTCTTGGAGTAGAATTTGCGGGCTATGCCATGAATGCTACAGACGGGGACCAATTCACAGTGGTGGAGACAACCGGTATGCCTAAGGATAACTCCCTGCAGGGGGCTTCTTTTTTTTACGGTGAGGGATTTCTGGGACAGGTGGGACTCTCCAAGCAAATGGGGTACTGGAGGAATGCTGACCGCGATCTCCGGATTTCTTTTTTTGCTGCCCATGGGGTAAGGCCGAAGGTGTTAATCTGCTATCCCATCAAATACAAGGACAAGCTGTATGGGTTATTGTATGCCGGAGACCCGGTCCGCCCGGAGCTGACGGAGGAGCAGGCGGATATGGGCATGCTGGTGGCCCATCAGCTCGCTGCTTCCTTGTACCATATGGAGAGTGAAGCGCTATATGAACGTCAAAGGAAGAGGCATGATACCTATAAAGAAATTGTCCAAGGGATTCTGGTTACTCAGGAAAGGGAGGATTACCTGCAGCTGTTCATTGAGTTTTTTCAGCAGCAGCTAGGCAGTCCGTTCATGTGCTTGTTATTACATACGCCTGACGAAGCCGGACTGAGGATCTATTCATCCTCTTCTGCTCCGAATGAACTGTACACCGTCTACGCAGAAGATGCTGAACAGATCTATTTCGCTGACGGGATACCGGGGTTCAATCTGCTGAACAAGCCGATCCGGCGGGAATGGAAGAGCTGGCAGCTGGTAGAGCATCCTATGGTATTTGAACAAAGGCTGCTGGGGTTATTCACGGTCCAGTTCAGTGATGAGGGGCAGCGGCGGGAATATGAAACGATTTTCCATATGACCAATGTGCTGCTAGTGACCAAGCTGCTTGCACAGCAGCCTCAGGACACGCCCTCCGGGACTGACTTCATGCGGCTACTACAGGATAATCTGCTGATTCAGCAGCCGGTAGCCCATAGCAGAGCTGCGGAGATTCAAAGACTTGCACAGGACTTGCTGGAGCCGCTAAATCACTCTGCAGAGGAGATTATATGGATTGGCCAGGCCGCGTTCCTTGCTCCATATCATATAGGCCTGCTCCGCGAATATTTGGGGGATATCCCGGCGGTATGTATTCTGGGCCATATGAAATATTACCTGTCGGATTGCAATGGAGAAGAGGATGTAGGAGAAAGTTCCTATTTGTACTTGGCGAAAGTCTTGCTTTTGCTCACGAAGTATACGGAGCAGGGCGGCAGGCAATGGAAGGAAACACTTCCTATTCCCATAGCAGAGCCGCTTATGCGGTCCTTTGAACAACTGATAGCTCCTCCGCCGGTTGCAGTGCAGCAAGAGGGAGGCGTACGTTTTACTACCCGGGAAAACGATATCCTGGATGGTCTGCTGACAGGCCTCAATAACAAGCAAATTGCGGAGAAACTGTTTATCAGTACGCATACTGTCAAGAATCACATAACCAAAATCTACGAGAAGCTTGGTGTGCATAGCAGATCACAGGCGATCTCGCAAATATATCAAGCTACCGGCAAAAAAGATTCTTTATAAAAGCAATGATTACGCAGCATGTAAGCGTACATTGCTTTTTTTGTGCAGTAAAAGGAAAGAAGGCCTGTAGAAAAAAGGAAGATTATGTCGAAACTAAGGAACCAGGGGCGATAGGCGCAGAGGTCATACGTTATACATAATAGGGGAAGCTTTGCAGGCTCGACAAAATACATATTGAGGAGTGCTTCATTTGAAACTAAACATCCGCACCAAATTGTTGGGAGGCTTTCTGGTTATTGTAGCGTTGCTTATATTTATCAGCGGGCTATCGATTATGAAAATGGCGGGCATGAACAGTAACTCTGTACAGATGCAAAGCTACAACTTCCCCGCGCTCGTCAATATTGCTGAGATCCGGACCGAGCTGTACAAGCTGCGCGGTGATCTGCTCAAGCTTATCCTCGAAACTGATGATTCGGTGAAGGAGGAGATTCAGGCAGTTATTAAAGCGGATCAGGACAAAATTGCTGACCGGATGAAGGTCTATGGAGAGCTCGCACTGAATGCGGATCAACGGGCTGCGTTAGAGATCATTAAGCAGAGCGTGGATAACTATAACCAATCCGTACCCAAAGTCAATGAACTGCTGGATAAAGATCAGAATACGCAGGCCTACGGCGTCTTAATCGACGCACTGCCTGATTTGCAGAAGGCTCAGGATACCGCCGATCTGGCCGCCAGTAATATAATCGAAGGTGCAGATAAACGGATCGACTCTACGGTTGCCAGCTATACCTCGGGAAGATTAATGATCCTGATCATCTCCATCCTTGCGGCACTTGCAGCCATTGCGCTGGGCATCGTGATCTCGCAGGGAATTGTGGGTCCGGTATCCAAGCTGCTCGCTGCGATGGTCCGCATGGCAGGCGGTGACCTCAGGGAGGAGATTGCGATCAAGAACCGGGATGAGTTCGGCCGGCTGGCCGCAGCAGCCAATGAGATGATTATCAGCCTGCGCAAGCTGATTGGCGGGACGGTCGAAGCGGCGCAAAGTGTCGCGGCCTCCTCTGAGGAAATATCGGCAACGACCGAAGAAATCGCCAGCGGCAGCCAATCCCAGGCCCAGGCGGCGCAAAATATCAATCAGCTGGTTCAGGATCTGACCCGGGGCATCGATGAGGTGGCGAAGAATGCCGAGCAGGCATCGGAGCTGTCCCTGCTGACGCGTCAGGGTGCTGAGGAGGGAAGCACTGCGGTCAGAGAATCCGGCCTTGGCATGAGCAACCTGTCGGAGAAGATGGAGCTGCTTGAGCAGGATTCCCAGAAGATCGGTGAAATTATCGAAGTGATTGATGAGATTGCCGAGCAGACGAATCTGCTGGCGCTCAATGCAGCGATTGAGGCAGCGCGTGCCGGCGAGCAGGGACGGGGCTTCGCCGTTGTAGCCGATGAGGTCCGTAAGCTGGCTGAACGGAGCGGTGAAGCTACCAAGCAGATTGCCCTGATCATCAGGGTGATGCAGAAGAATACGGTTCTGAGTGTGCAGGCTGTCAGTGACGTATCAGCCCTGTCCGAGCGCACAGAGCGGCTGATCGACGGTATTGTTACCCGCGTCAATGATACTACCCAGCAGATTACAGGTATCGCTGCGGCTTGTGAGGAACAGGCGGCGCAGACGAACGAGGTACTGCTCTCGATAGAATCCATTGCGGCCGGAAGCCAGGAATCCGCAGCAGCAGCCGAGGAGACGGCTTCTTCTTCGCAAATGCTCGCCTCCCTGGCGGATGAACTGAATAGCTCTGTCTCGGTGTTCAGATTGTAGAGGGGGGAGTATGCCATGCTGGCTGCACGAACGGAGCAGTACATCATCTTCCGGCTGGTACAGGAGAAGCTGGCCATCGATATCCGGGAGATTAACGAGATTATCAAGATGGAGCCTATCACAGCCGTGCCTAACAGCAAGTCTTTTATTAAGGGCGTGATTAATTTACGCGGCAAAATTATACCGGTGGTCAGTCTGTGCAGGCGGTTTGGCCTGGCAGAATCTATACCGGATACCCGGTCAAGGATCGTAGTGGTGCATTACCGGCAGGAGGCCATAGGGATTATGGTGGATTCTGTAGAAAAAGTGGCTTCTTTTCATGAAGTGGAGCCGCCTCTGGAATCCCATGAAGTGCAGGGCGTGCAGTACATGGACGGGATCGGTATGTGTGCTGAGGAGCTGATCAGTATTCTGAACATCGGGCGTTTGCTAAGTCACGGGTGAAGGCTAATGCATGAAGGCAGGGAGGAGAACAGAGATGAACGAATTTCATAATATGATGTATTTGGGCGTTTTTCTGGACGAAATGGACGAGCAGCTGCGGTATTTGGATGAGGCCCTGCTCATGCTGGAGAGCAAAGGGTATCAGAATGACATTATTCAGAGGATCTTCCGGGTCGCACATACGCTCAAGGGCTCATCCGCGGTCATGGGATTCAAGCAGCTTAACCGGCTGACGCATCAGATGGAAAGTGTGTTAGAGCTGCTCAGGGGCAGACAGTTGGATGTAACCTCCGAGTTATTGAATATTCTCTTTGACTGCGTAGATTTCATTAAGGAGCTTCGTCAATCCATTCTGAGCGGTGCACTGGTGGAGGGGGACACCTCAGAGCTGTTGCGCCGGTTAAAAGAAGTGCGTAAGACAGCAGCCGAATCCCCCGCTCCTGCTGGAGAGGAGATTCCGCAGGGAGAAGCGGTAGCTGTGCCGGATATTGTCTTCGATACTATCCGCAAAGCGCAGATCCAGGCGGCCATAGATCAAGGCTCTACGGCTATGGCGGTTCATATTCAACTGGCTGCTGAGGAGCCGATGAAATATGTCCGCGCGAAGCTTGTAGAGGCCAAGCTGCGGGAAACGGGCGAGGTGGTTGCCACCTACCCCGAGCTGGAAGCCATCGAGAGGGATGCGCAGTTCTCCGGTACTGTAGCATATATCCTGCTTACACAGCAATCGCGGCAGGATGTGATTGCCAATCTGCAAGAAATCTCACAGATTGAAATTATACATACAGATCCTATTACAAAAGCAAACCTCGACACCTTCACCGAAGGAAAAGAGGCCCGGAAAAATAACGGCTATGCGGCCCAGACGGTCCGTGTGGATGTGGAGCGGCTGGAGGGACTGCTGAATCTGGTAGGCGAGCTGATTATAGATAATACCAGGCTGCACAGTGTCCGTTCCAGATTAAGCGAGCAGTTCAAGAACAACAGTGATGTTCATCTGCTTAATGATATTGCAGGACATTTGAATATGGTCATCAGCGATCTTCAGGAGGGGATGATGAAGACCCGGATGCTGCCGATGGAGCATCTGTTCGGCCGCTTCCCCCGGATGATCCGGGATTTGGCGCAGAAGTCGGACAAGGAGATCGAATTCATCATTGAGGGCAATGAGACCGAGCTGGACCGAAGCCTCATTGAGGAGATTAGCGATCCTCTAATACATATTCTGCGCAACGCCGTGGACCATGGGCTGGAGTCGCCGGAAGAACGTGCAGCTCTGGGCAAGCCGAGGAAAGGGACCATTACTCTGCGCGCAAGCCACCAAGGGAACATGATTGTGATTACGGTAACTGATGACGGCAGGGGCATTCATACCGGCAAGGTCAAAGAAGCTGCTGTTCGTAAAGGCTTCGTCACTACTGATGAAGTGAAGCGTATGACGGACAAAGAGCTGGTGATGCTGATTTTCCGCTCTGGCATCTCAACAGCCCGTACGGTCACAGATTTATCCGGCCGCGGAGTGGGCATGGATATTGTCAAAGCACATATAGAAAAACTAAACGGCATCATAGATATTGAGACGGCTCCTAATCAGGGAAGTATATTCACGATCAAGGTCCCGCTGACCCTTGCCATCATTCGTTCCCTGCTGGTTAAGCTGGGGAGCAGTACCTTTGCCATTCCGCTGATCAATGTCATTGAAATCTTCAGAATGACGGTGGAGGATATTGTTACCATTCAGGGACAGGAGGTCTGCCGGTTCCGCGATCAGGTGCTTCCGCTTGTCCGTCTGCACCGTATGCTGCAAGTGGAGGAAGAGGAGCCTACGGTGAACAGCCGGCTGTTCGTAATCATCGTCGGCTTCGCGGATAAGCGGGTCTGTCTGGTGGTAGATGAGACGATCGGCAATCAAGAGATTGTCATCAAGTCACTGGGCGGTTACATAGGCAGCGTTCCGTATATCGCAGGCTCAACCATACTTGGCGACGGCCGTGTGGCCCATATCCTGGATATAGGTTCGATTGCAAGGGAAACAGGCTCAGCCTGCGATACACTGCTCCAAGAGAACACAGTTACGGCAGGGAATCAGGATAGTCAGAGCGAGAAATATATTACCTTCAAGCTGGAGAAGCTGGATTTCGGGATTCCAATCCGGCAAATGAAGGAGATTGTACCTGTTCCCGAGATTCATCCGCTGGTGTCCGCCCCGGCTCATGTCCTGGGGATGATCAATCTGCGCGGACTGCTGTTCCCGGTCTATGATATACGGCCTAAGCTCGAAATGGACAGCGGCGAACAGACAGCCGGCTCCCGGATTCTGATCTGCGAGGTGTCGGGACAGGAGGTAGGGGTGTGGGTGGATCAGGTGTCGGCGGTGCAGCTGCTGCCAAGAGAGCACATGGATGAGGCGCCGGATCACATTCTCCAGAACCCGGAGGTACTGGATGCGGTCTATAAAGATAACCGCCAGTTTATTCACTTGCTGAATCTGGAGAACCTGCTGGACTTGGAAGCTTGCGCCATCACCGGTCCCGGATTACATGCCCCAAGCCTGGAGTGATCTCGCTGAAGCCGGCCATGTGGCGGGACTGATAGGGGATAGGCCGGGCGCTGGCGGTCATGAGGATATTGCGCAGATCGGCGGTTCCTTCTGCCGGGAGGGCGAAGGTTCTGGTATATGGATACACTTCGCAGAGTGTGGTATGGATGGCACTGATGAAGCGGTCATTGCCGCTGCGGCCCATCAGATTCATGATGATCTGGCCGTGTCCGTTCAGCTTGGCACGGGTTAGGCGGAAGAACTCCAGCGTGGTGAAATGAGGCGGCGTCCCGGCAGCGGTGAAGGCATCAAGCAGGATATAGTCATGGCCGCGTTCCGGCGCGGCTTCCAGCAGGCTGCGGCCGTCACCGATCAGGATGTTATCCTGCGTGTAGCCAAAGCGGGTTCTGCTGTATTCCACCACCTTCGCATTCACCTCAGCCACCGTAAACTGCTTCTCGGCGAAATAACCGGCAATCGTACCAATCCCGTGTCCGATCAGGAAGACACGCTCGAAATGCGGATTGCCCGCCTCCATCAGATGAATCATCGCCCGGGGATATTCGAAGATCACCCGGCGCGGATGGTCCAGATCCAGTGCGCCCTGAACAGCTTCCCCCGAGAATTGCAGAACCCGGAACCGTCCGGTCTCGCCATATAGCTCGGTTGTATCGTAGACCTCGATGTCCTGAGAGTCGTGGTTAGTATGGGAGGGTGCGTGCAAGCGGATCAGACTCCTTCTGCAGATGGGATTCGTTCGTTACAACCTTCATAGTAACATAAAGCAGCCGCAGGAAGCTTCCTGCGGCTGCTTGTATTTCTCAAAAGATAAGAATGTATATGCTTCGCGCTATAATTATCCTTATATTTCTCGCTGAAACGGTACCGTCCTTTAAAAGGACGGCATTGCCGTTTCCACTTGGAGGGGGCTTAAGCCCACTTAATGAACCAGACTCTCCAGTTCGGGCTGGAGCTTGTGCCGCAGGGCGTACAGCATGGCGGCACCGACCAGGAAGGCAGCGGCATCGGCAATGACCAGCGACCACACCACGCCATGGAAGCCGTTCATCCGGTTGGCGAAGTAGAGCACAGGAATCAGTGTGACCCCTTGAATAATCGACATTACGAATGCGGCCGTTCCCTGCGCGGTAGCCTGGAAGATCCCCATGAACAAGGTGGTCAGCCCTGAAATGAATAAGGACAAGAAGGTGACATGCAGAATGTAGCTGCCCATCTCAATCATCTGCGGGTCTCTGGTGAACAGACCGATCAGATGGTCGGAGATCAGATAGACGACGATACCGAATACGGCAGCCATGGCGGCCATCGCTTTTACCGTGAATCCGATCGTATGCTTCATGCGCAGCTTATCCGCTGTAAATGAGAAGGCAATGAGCGGCACCACTCCCTCGCACAAGCCCATCAGAATAAACTCGGGGAATTGCAGCAATCTTGAGGATATCCCGTAAGCGGCTACAGCCGCATCCCCATATTCGATCAGGAACAGATTGAAGATCAGCGACATGGCTCCCAGAAAGACACTCATGATGAAGACCGGAACGCCGATTTTGAATACATTGCTTAAGATATCCTTGGTGGCCTTGAACCATTTAAAGGAGACGGTGAGGAATTGGCTTTTGTAGCCCATATGGAAGGCATAGTAGACACTCGCAACCATGTTGGCAACAACCGTTGCCGACGCTACGCCAATTACACCCCAGTGGAGCACGAAGATGACCAGTGCATCGAGCAGGATATTAACCACCACGCTGAGCATCATCCCGATCATGGAGACGATGGCTGCACCCTCGGAGCGGACCATATTCTCCAGCGTAAAGAACAACACGACAAACGGCGCGCCAATCAGCATGACAGTGACATAATCCTTCGTGAATCCATAGGAATCCGGCGTTGCCCCCAGACTGTGAAGGATCGGGCCGATCAGCGGCAGTCCTGCGGCCATCACGAGGAGGCCAAGCAGGAGACTGCTGTAAAACGCGAAGGAAGACACTTGCTTCACTTCATCATATTTGTGCTCACCAAGCAGCCGCGAGATGTAGGTGCCGCTGCCGATGCCCACCAGATTGCCCAGCGCCATAATGATGGCGAACAGCGGCAGGGTCAAGGCGAGTGCGGTCAGCATAGCCGTATTGTGGAGAGTGCCCAGGAAATAGGCATTCAGAATCGAATAGATGACGTTCATGGAGGTGCCTAACATCATGGGCACGGCGAAATGGGCAACGGCTTTGGTGATGGGTGCTTTTTCAAAATAATAAAGGTTTTCGGTATCCATTAGGGATCACTTCTTTCACTGATTTTTGTTAAACTAACGGTGTTAGATTGAACCTTACAGTGTTAGATGATATCATGAACCTAAGAGACTGTAAAGCATAAACTTACACTGTTAGATAAAAGGGCGGATAGCGATGAAAAAAGCACAACCTCAAATCTCGGAAGACCGGATTCTGGAAGCTTCATGGGAGCTTCTTAAGGAGGGGGGCATCGAGAAATTCAGTATGCGGCGTCTGGCGGACCGGCTGGGAATTCAGGCTCCCTCGCTGTATTGGTATTTCAAGAGCAAGCAGAACCTCTACCAGCGGCTGGCCAACCACATCTCCAGAGTCATTCTGGAGGAGCACCGCCCGGAGGGCGACTGGAAGGAGCAGCTGACAGAATTTGCGGTAACGGTACGGAGTGTACTCAGCCGGTACTCCTGCTCCACGCAGCTTATGATGATGACACTGCCCCACGAGCCGGACATTATCCGGTTCAACAACCGGATGCTGCACTGCGTGGAATCCACGCCGCTTGAGGAAGCGCAGAAGGTGCAGGTGGTTACAACACTTGTGAACTTCGTGTTCTTCTTCGTGCTGGATGATTATGAGCATGAGCGCAATGTCTCTATGATGGTTAAGGAACAGCAGGAGCCTCCAGGCGAGGAACTGCTTCGTCTGATGGAGTCGATGAGCGATAAGGAGGTCGGGTTGTTCCGCAGGATGTTCAAGAACGGACTGTTCGAGCTGCTGGGGACTGACCGGGCCTTTGAATTCGGACTGAGGCTGATTCTGCTCGGGACGGAGCAGGTGATTAAAGAGCATGAGGAGCAGCAGAAGCAGAAGTAAGCGCAGGGGGAAGATAACAAAAATAACAAATGGTACATTGGTGATTGCGGCTTAATATAGGGGGCAGTGTTTGAGAGGTCTGATGAGATGTTTGTTTTGTTTGTGTTGTAGCTGCTTTTAATATTGTTATTGCTAACGTTATTATAACAAAATATAATGAGGGTAGCTAAGCGCTGAAATGCGCAAAAACAGTATAGGAGGAACTATGAAACGACTACAAATCGACCTGTCTAACTGGGAATTCAGAGCCTGCGGAGATGAAGAATGGCTTACGGCTGTGGTACCGGGAACGGTGTATACGGATCTGCTGCGCAATGGTGTTATCGATCAGCCCTTCTATGGAACGAATGAACATGAGCTGCAATGGATTGATAAAAAGGACTGGGAATACAGAACCGGATTTGTATTAGAAGAGGCATGGCAGACGCTGGCGGTAACTGAGCTGGTGTTCTCGGGGCTGGATACGTATGCCGATGTGTATGTGAACGGGGCGCACGCCTTGTCCGCAGACAATATGTTCCTGTCCTGGACCGTGAATGTGAAGGGGCTGCTGCGGGCAGGTGAGAATGAGATCCGTATCGTCTTCCGCTCGGTGGTAACGGAGGATCTGCCGAAGCTGGCGGCGCTGGGCTACGCTCTGCCAGCACCGAATGACCAGTCTGAGTTAGGTGGTCTTCAGGAGCAGCGGATCAGTGTATTTGCCCGCAAAGCGCCGTATCATTACGGCTGGGACTGGGGCCCCCGGTTCCTGACCAGCGGGATCTGGCGGGAAGCTGTGCTGACAGGCCGTAACGTTGCGGCGATTGAGGATTTGTACATTCGCCAGCATGTGGTGAATGAGCAGGAGGCCCGGCTGACGGCCGTGATTGAAGCGGACGCACCGGAAACGTGGAGCGGGATGCTGCGGTTAAGTGCCGAAGGGCAGGAATGGATAAAGGCGGTTACGCTCACTCCGGGCAAGCAGACGCTAGAGCTTGAGCTGGTGATTGACCGCCCGCGCCTGTGGTGGTGCAACGGCCTGGGCACGCCGGAGCTGTACCTTTTCCGTGCAGAGCTGCTGCAAGGAGCGGATGCTGTAGCAGTATCGGAGGTCACGACGGGGCTTCGGGAAATTAAGCTGGTGCGTAAGCCGGATGCGCAGGGGGCGTCGTTCCATTTTGAGCTGAACGGGGTGCCGGTCTTCGCCAAGGGTGCCAATCATATTCCGAACGACAGCTTCATTACGGAGGTTACGGAAGAACGTTACCGCCATGAGATTGCCACGGCCGTGGAATCCAATATGAATATGCTGCGGGTGTGGGGCGGCGGCTTCTATGAAGAAGAAGTGTTCTACCGGCTGTGTGATGAATACGGGCTGCTGGTCTGGCAGGACTTCATGTTCGCCTGCAGCATGTATCCGGGTGATGAGGCGTTCCTGAATAATGTCCGCGCAGAAGCGGTATATAATGTCCGCAGATTACGTAACCACCCTTGTATCGCGCTCTGGTGCGGGAACAATGAGATTGACTCGGCCTGGTCGCAGTATGAGGAGTACATGGGCTGGGGCTGGAAGGAGAAGCTGAATGCTGAGATTCGCCAGAGCTTATGGACTGCCTATGAGGAAATCTTCCACCGGATTCTGCCGGAAGCCGTGGCTGCGAACCATCCGGGTATGGATTACTGGCCGTCCTCGCCGCTGCGCGAACTCACAGGTGGTCAGGATCAGCATGCGACGCGGATTATGGGTGACGGGGATATCCACTACTGGGGCGTCTGGCATGCCAAGGAGCCGTTCGAGAACTATAATCTCAAGGTAGGCCGCTTCATGAGCGAATACGGTTTCCAGTCCTTCCCGGAGCTGAAGTCGGTGCTGAGCTATGCAGAGGAAGAGGAGCTGGCGCTGGAATCGAAGGTCATGCTGGCCCATCAGAAGAATGGAGCGGGCAATCAGCTGATTAAGGAGTATATGGATATGTACCTGCCGCAGCCGAAGGATTTCCGGGGCTTCCTGTACATGAGCCAGGTGCTTCAGGCCGAGGCGATCCGCATGGCTATGGAGAGTCACCGCCGCAACAAGCCTTATTGCATGGGCACGCTGTACTGGCAGATGAATGACTGCTGGCCGGTTGCGTCATGGGCGGGCATGGATTATTACGGGCGCTGGAAGGCGCTGCAATATACAGTGCGCCGCAGCTTCCAGGAGGTGCTGCTGTCTGTAGACAGCTCGGATGGGGAGAACGTCAAGGTCTATGGGGTATCTGACCGGCGGGAAGCCTTGGACGCAGAGCTGGTGCTGCGGCTGCATGGCATCAGCGGCGTACTGCTGCGCGAATGGTCACAGCCGGTCACTCTGGCTGCGGATTCTTCGGCTGTGATCTTCACGCTGCCGCTGGCCGAAGTGTTGGAGGGCCGCGAACCGGCTCAGGTACTGCTGATAGCTTCCCTGCTGGAAAGCGGGCAGGTGCTGGAGCAGGGGCCGGGGTCAAGGCAAGTGCTGGAGCGCAAGGAGCATTACTTCGCCCGGGCGAAGGATATTCCGCTAAGCCAACCGGTCATTACCGTGACCGAGGTACCGGGAAGCGGCGGGCAGAGCTTCACGCTGAGCAGCGATGTGCTGGCACGGGGTGTTCATCTGACCGTAGAAGAAGAGGGCATCTTCTCGGATAATTACTTCGATCTGCTGCCGGGCGAGCCGAAGACGGTGGAGTTCTCAATTCGGGGCGGAGGTGCAGACTTCATCCCGGCAGCTCCGACAGGACTTGTAGTCCGCTCGATGGCGGATTATATCTAGGGGTGGTAACGCCTTGCGGACTGACATGATCTTATTTGCTCCTAAACTAACCTGATTTCTGTTCTTTCGGACTCAGAAGACCTTATTATCTTCCGGGCTGGCCGTTTCAAGGCGAAATCGCACGAATAAGGGCCTCTGAATCCATATGGTATGGCAAAAACGGCTATTTATGCCGAATAGCGGATTCTCAGTCCGCATGGGCACCATGCTTCAGTATATGGGCATTATGATTTAGTATAATCCAACAAACAGCGGTCCTCCGAAACGGGGGACCGCTGTTTGTTAAATACGGCTGCCTCAGGCCGGTTCGATGAACATCTCACCCAGGATCTGCCGGGTACGGTATGAATGCTCGGGAAGCGCAGTGGCGGTGAAGGCCTCCACCTCATCCTGCCCGATATCGTACATGGCCTCGATTTCTCTGGAGAAGAGAAGATGTCCTTCGGCCAGCAGCTCCGGCATAACCGGTAGAGCGGCAGGAGCAAGAGGCTCAGGGATAAGCTGCTGCAAGGCGTCCACGTAGTTTTGCAGGGTCCGGGACCCGACCAGCTTGATGCCTTGGTTCTCTTCATTGATCATGACAAGGGTCGGGAAGCCGCGCACGCCTAGCTGGGCCACCTTCTGGAAATCCTCCTCCAGCAGCTCCTGAGCCGCTTCTAGTCCTGCGGCCTGAATGATCTCATCGCCGGGTAATCCCAGACTATCCACAATATCCGCGAGTACCTCGTCTTCCCCGATATTCCGGTTGAAGACGAAGACTGCTTCTCTGGCGCTCCGCAAGTAGGCCAGTTCCTTCCCCGGATGTCTCTGCTGGATAACCTTGAATACTCTGGACGGCGGATAAGAGGACATGACCGGATTGTTCAGCCACAGGCTACCGTCAATAGGCATGCGGTAATGCGCCCCGACTTCCTTCCAGTGCTCCGCTACATCGGAGGGCTGCTGTATTCCATTCGCCTTGTCAGCAAAGCCGTTCCACCCGGCTAATAATCCGCCCATCAGAGGCTGTAGATCAAAGTACTTGCCATATTGCTGAATAAACCGGTTCAGGGTAGGCTCGATGGCCCAGCAGTGTGAACAGATCGGATCCGTCGCATAATAGAGAGTAACTTTGGGCTGCGGCTGCGGATTGAAATCTATAATTTGGGTATGCTCCTCGTCGCTGACCCCGCATACACCTGTTTTCAGATCACAGATCATAGGATTTGTATTCATAGCTGTTTACCTCACTTTCTTTTTCAAAATATAAGAATTTAAAGGACGGCAAAGCGTTTCTACTTGTAGTATGATTATAATATCCGGAATCAGATTAACAAGTACTATTGTTTTTAATACCTGGTATATAAAATATACTAATGGAGGAATCGCCTATGAAATATGAGGACGACTTAACGCAGATGTGCCCCGCCACCTTTGCTTTTCATGTCATCAGCGGAAAATGGAATCTGCCTATCCTAGCTTTACTGAGCGAAGAGGGGCCGATCCGGTATAACGAACTAAAAAGAAGGCTGAACGGCATCACCGGAACCACCCTGACCAACTGCCTCAAGGATCTTATCGACTACGGGATTATCCACCGTGAGCAATATCATGAGGTGCCTCCTCGCGTCGAGTATTCCCTGACCCCCTCCGGGCAGGAATTGGTTCCGTTAATCGAAGAGATCGTGGCTTGGGGAGCGAATAACATTCATGCCTTAGGCGGGCAGAAGGTATAGGATTTTTTCCCGGATAATCCGTTCCCTCCGGTTGACTTGCGTATGACCCGCCCCTATGATGATAAATAATATGTAACATTAACGCTCGCACAAAGCTCGCACACAGAGGAGAGAAACAGCATGGCTATGGAGATTGAACGCAAATTCCTGCTGCCGGAATACCCGGAGCGGCTGATTGAAGAAGGACAGCTGAAGGTGCTGACCCGTCACAGTATTGACCAGACGTATCTTGCGATTGAGGACGGGCAGGAGCTGCGGGTGCGGAAGATTACGGATCTGGACACGGGTGAGGTTACGTACACGCATACGTTCAAGGATGGCAAGGGCATCAGCCGCCAGGAGATTGAATATTTCATTTCCGCAGGCTTGTATAATCAGATGATTGAGGCTGTGAAGGCGATCCCGCTGGTCAAAACCCGCATTACAGGCGTATGGAACGGTACAACGGTGGAGATTGATCTTTATACCCAGCTGGAGCTAACGGTGCTTGAGGTTGAGTTCGATTCGCTGGAGGAGGCGGAAGGCTTTACAGCCCCGGAATGGTTCGGCCAGGATGTCAGCACAGAGAAAAAGTACAGCAACAAAACCGTCTGGAAAGAGCTTCAGGGCAAATAGCCCGGTGAGCCTTAATCTTATAGAATCAGCGGACTTTAACGCGTAAACGTGGTACTATGTACAGTAAATAAAGAGGGGTTCAGGAGGATGAGACGGGTATGGAGTATATAAGCACAAGAGGCAAGGTAGCGGCCAGAGGCTTTATTGATACAGTTCTGATGGGGCTGGCGGATGACGGCGGGTTGATGGTGCCGGCTGAGATTCCGGTGATTTCCCCGGAGAAGCTGGAGGAATGGAGAAGCCTGAGCTTTCAGGAGTTGTTCCTTGAGATTTTCTCCTACTATACCAATGACGAAATTCCTTATGATGATCTGCGCTCGATGGTCTACACCAGCTATGCCAACTTCCGCGCTCCGGAAGTTACGCCGCTGCACCGGGTGAGCGATTCTCTATATGTGCTGGAGCTGTTCCATGGGCCGACGTTTGCCTTCAAGGATGTGGCGCTGCAGTTCATGGGCGAGCTGTACTCCTACATTGCCAAGGTGCGCGGTGAGATCATCCATATTCTCGGGGCAACCTCCGGCGATACCGGTGCTGCAGCCATTCAGGGCGTTCGCGGCAAGGAAGGCATCAAGATCTGTATCCTTCATCCGCATGGCAAGGTCAGCAAGGTGCAGGAGCTGCAAATGACCACCGTAGATGACAGCAATGTGCTGAATCTGTCTGTAGAAGGCAACTTCGACGATTGCCAGAAGATTATCAAGGAGCTGTTCGCCGATCTCGACTTCAAGGGACGGTATCACCTGCGGGCGATTAACTCCATTAACTTCGTGCGCATTCTGGCGCAGACGGTCTATTATTTCCATGCTTATCTGCAGCTTCCGGGAAGCGATCAGAAGAAGGTCAATATCAGCGTGCCTTCGGGCAACTTCGGCAATATTTTCTCAGGCTACCTGGCGCAGAAAATGGGTCTGCCGATCCACAAGCTGATCATCGCCACCAATGAGAACAACATCCTCGAACGGTTCGTGGTTACCGGTGAATACAAACCGGGCAGCTTCACGGGCACCTACAGCCCGTCGATGGATATCCAGGTGGCGAGCAATTTCGAACGTTATCTGTATTATCTGCTGGACGAGGATGCGGAGAAGCTGTCAGGGTACATGGCAGCCTTACAGAGCGAGGGCGCAATTAAGGTGGATGGCGAACTGCTGGCCCGGGTACAGGCGGACTTCTCGGCGCTGGGCGTGAAGAACGCACAGTGTCTGGAAATCATCAGCAAGTACCAGCAGGAATCCGGCTATCTGCTCGACCCGCATACGGCATGTGGCGTAGCTGCGTACGAGAAGTTTAGTGCCCCGGATGAGGTAAGTATTGCTTACGCTACAGCGCATCCGGCGAAGTTCGACGAGGCGATTGCCTTGACCGGCATCAAGCAGGAGTTCCCGGCTCAGATCTCGGCGCTGTTCGAGCAGCCGCAGCATCAGGTCGTGGTCGATCATGATAAGGCGGAGATTGTCCGCCAGCTTGTGGCTTTTTACGGGTAAAATAGGTGCGTGTCCAGTGGGCCCGCGCAGGATGTAGACAGCCCCCGCCGGGATGAGCGGGGGCTGTTTGCTGTCGCCCGTATTGTGGGACACTGGATAGTACACGTACCTAACTGCCACTGCCATTTCGCTCTGCCAACTGCATACTGCACCTAACCTGCCTCCGCCAGTCAGGTGATTGCATTATGTACAATAGAAAGTCCCCAAAACACCTCTAAAATCAATTCTGTTGTATTTGATACAGTAGATTTATGGGGGAAGGCCTGCTACAGGCGCAAACTCCAAATTCTATTGTACGAAGTACAGCAGAATGGAAAAATGGGAGCTTTACACCGGATTCTATTGTACGAAGTACAATTGCAGGCTGGCTTGTGGGAAATGCAAGGCTAAGTAGAGATGCATGGCTAGGTTGGAGTGAATGTCTCTGTGTGGGATGCAAGGTAAGTTAGAGTGGAGTGGATCTGTGTGAGTTAATGCATGGCCCCCGGGAGGTAAAGGCTGGACGAATGGCCCCTTGGTCCGATGGGCGGTGTTGGACAAATGAAGGTGAATCCTGTGCCTATTCTCAGGTGCTTTTTTTCACAAGCGAAATCTAGCGGAATTTGTCGGAAATTACGGTATATAAGTGGACATACCTATCATGGAATGAGAAAATAGCAGTTATAGCTGACATTTCAAGTGGAAACGGCTTTGCCGTCCTTATAAAGGACGGTACCGTTTCGGCGAGAAATAGAAGGATAATGTATAGCGTGAAACATATAAATTCTATATATATTGAAAAAGGACGGGATCATTCATGACTATTCGTTTCGGGGTTGTAGGGACTAACTGGATTACAGACCGCTTTGTACAGGCGGGACTTGAGAATGAGGAGTTTTTGCTTACGGCCGTGTATTCCCGCACAGAGGAGAAGGGACAGGCTTTTGCCGCCAAGTATGCCGGGGCTTCAATCTATACGGATCTGGAGGCGATGGTATCAAGCGCAGAGGTGGACGCGGTCTATATCGCCAGCCCCAACTCAATGCATGCGGAGCATTCATTGATCTGTCTGAATCACGGCAAGCATGTCCTCTGTGAGAAGCCGGCGGCCTCCAACAGCCGGGAGCTGAAGGAGATGATCATCGCTGCGCGCCGCAATGATGTGCTGTTCATGGAAGCGATGAAATCCACGTTCATGCCGAATTTTGGCGTGATCCGGGATAACTTATATAAGCTGGGTCAAGTCCGGCGCTACTTCGCAGGTTATTGTCAATACTCTTCGAGGTATGATGCTTACCGCCAGGGGACGGTGCTGAACGCGTTCAATCCTGAATATTCTAACGGCTCTCTGATGGATCTGGGCATCTACTGCCTGTATCCAATGGTGGTCTTGTTCGGCAAGCCGGATACAGTGAAGGCAGCAGGCCTGATGCTCGCTTCGGGTGTGGACGGCGAAGGCAGCATGGTGATGCGTTACCCGGACATGGGGGCGGTCATTATGCATTCCAAGATTGCGGACTCCTATCTGCCTGCCGAGATTCAGGGAGAGAACGCAACAATGGTTATCGACAAGATTAACCAGCCCTATCAGGTCAAAATCCACTACCGCGACGGAACCGTCGAGGAGCTTACGCTCCCGCAGGTGTATGAGGCAATGTACTATGAGGTTGAGGAGTTCATTCATCTGCTGAAGAGCGGGCAGCGGGAGAGCGCGACCAACAGCCACGCTAATTCCCTGGCGGTGGCAGAGCTGATGGAAGAGGCGAGAGCCCAGATCGGCCTTCGCTATGCTTCGGATCTCTAGAAGCAGCTGAAACCACACTTTGGATGAAATGGGGAGCGGAACTTGAAGACATTCAAAAAGGTATACATCGAGATCACAAGCGTCTGCAACCTGGCCTGCAGCTTCTGTCCGCCTACGGAGCGGGAGAAGAATTTCATGAAGCTGGAGACGTTTGGTACCATTCTTGATGAGATCAAACCGCATAGCAATCATATCTATCTGCATGTCAAAGGCGAGCCGCTGCTGCATCCGAAGCTGGGCGAGCTGCTGGATGCAGCGCATGCCAAGGGCTTCAAGGTCAACATTACGACCAACGGTACTTTGATCCGTAAGGCAGGGCCGAAGCTGCTTGGCAAGCCGGCGCTGCGGCAGATGAACTTCTCGCTGCACAGCTTCGACGGCCATGCAGGCTCGGAGAACCGCGAAGATTATCTTACAGAGATCATTCAGTTCGTCCGGGAGGTCTCTGCGAGCGGCGTCATTGTCTCGTTCCGGCTCTGGAATCTGACAGAGGACAACCGGACGAATCTGGAGAAGGAGCGCAACCGTGAGACGCTGGCTCTGCTGGAGGAGGCCTTCGGGCTTGACTACAGGATCGAGGAGAAGGTCATCCCCGGCAGCGGCGTGAAGATTGCCCCGCGCGTGTACCTGAACCAGGACCACGAGTTCAGATGGCCGGCGCTGCATGAGCCGGAGGATGACGGCAAGGGCTTCTGCCATGCGCTGCGCAGCCAGGCGGCGGTCCTGGTAGACGGCACCGTTGTACCGTGCTGTCTGGATGGCGAAGGGGTGATTAACCTCGGCAATATTCATGAGCAGCCGTTCTCCGAGATTGTCGAGGGGGAACGGGCGAATAATCTGTTCTACGGCTTCTCGCGCCGGGAAGCTGTTGAGGAGCTGTGCCGCAAATGCGGCTACCGGCAGCGGTTCGGCACCTAGCCGGAGCGCGAGGCCGGAGCGGATGTTGGTGCCGGTGCATACCGGCAAGGCAGCAGGGTGATGCTAGAGGGAAGAGAGCTTTATAAGGCCGGATCATACGAAAAGAGGGAATAGATGCCTATTATACTTGTTGCAGACGACGATGCGAATATACGCGAGCTTGTCTGCCTATTTCTGCGCAATGACGGATTCGATACCGCCGAAGCGGCAGACGGCCAAGAGGCGCTGGCGGTCTATGCGAGAACACAGGTAGATCTGGTCATCCTGGATATTATGATGCCGGTGATGGACGGCTGGGCGCTATGCAAGGAGCTTCGCAGAGCAGACCCGGAGCTGCCGCTGTTAATGCTGACGGCAAAGGGGGAAACCTGGGAGAAGGTGAAGGGATTCGAGCTGGGAACCGATGATTATCTGACCAAGCCCTTTGATCCGCTGGAGCTGACGGTCCGGGTCAGAGCCTTGCTGAAGCGCTCGGGAATCGGCAAGTCGCATACGATCCGTATCGGAGAGGTAACGCTGGACCGGCAGACCTACAAGGTGATGAACGGGGCTGAAACGTTGTCCCTGCCGCTGAAGGAGTTCGAGCTGCTGTATAAGCTGGCTGGAACACCAGGGCAGGTCTACACCCGCGAGCAACTGATCGACCAGATCTGGGGTATTGATTACTCAGGAGATGACCGGACGATAGATGTACATATCAAGCGCCTGCGTGAACGGTTTGCGGCTTCGCCGGATTTTCGGATCGAGACTGTACGGGGGCTGGGCTACCGGCTTGAGGTTACTGAATGATCAAGTCCTTATATACCCGTGTGGTCCTGACCTTTCTGGTCTCCGTCATCGGGGGGACGGTGATCTCCTTCAATCTGTCGATCTGGATATACAAAGATGAATTGAACGAGAATCTGCAGGTGCTCATGCTGCGCTTCGCACAAGATGTCGTACAGATCTATGATACCTTCCCGCTGAATGAAGCCGACAAGCTGGTATCGGGCCTGAAGCAGCTTGAGACCTACCATGTGCGGATTTATGATGAGAACGGCGGGGTCCGGTCTTATGGCGGGCCTGACGGCCTTAAGCTGGAGACCGTAACTAGGGGGCAAGTGGAGCAGGTGCTGGCTGGCGGCATCGTTAAGGTTAATCCGTCGGGCATCTCGGTCAGCCTCCTGGGACTGCAATTAACTACGGAGACGGGCACAGAAGCATTGTTTGTAGAGCCTGTCGGTCCCCCGTCTACCGAATTTGTGGTGAAATGGCTGCTGAATTTTGCGCTCTATTCGCTGGTATCCGGGAGCCTTGTGATTCTGGTGGCCGCGATGTTCCTGGTCCGCCCGATTAAGAAGCTGACCAACGCGACGCGCAGGATCGCGGCCGGGGACTTCAACGTGAAGCTGAACATCAAGCAGAACGGAGAGCTTGGTACTCTCGCGCGCAGCTTCGAGGAGATGACGCATGATCTGCAGCAGCTGGAGCAGATGCGTCGTGACTTCGTGTCGAATGTATCCCATGAGGTGCAGTCGCCGCTGACCTCCATCTCCGGCTATGCCCTGGCGCTGAAGCAGATGGATATCCCGGAGAGCGAACGGAACCGCTATCTCGATATCATCATCGGGGAAGCCGAGCGCATGTCCAAGATGAGCGACAGTCTGCTGAAGCTGAGTCTGCTTGAATCGCAGTCCCAGCAGCTTCGGTTCACGACCTTCAGCCTGGATGAACAGATCCGGCGCGTGATTGTTGCCCTTCAGCCGCAATGGTCGGCCCGCCGCATCACCTTCGATCTTCAGCTGACGCCTGCCGTGCTGACGGCGGATTACGACCTGTTGAACCAGGTATGGACGAACCTGTTGGGGAACAGCATTAAGTTCTCCGGGGATGGGGGAGTAATCAGTGTCCATACGGATCAAGATAATAAAAATGTGACCGTTCGTGTATCCGACACCGGCATCGGGATCGCCCCCGAGGACCAGAAGCGGATCTTCGAACGCTTCTTCAAGGCGGACCGCTCCCACAGCAACAAGTATAACGGCAGCGGGATGGGGCTGGCGATCGTGAAGCAGATCGTCCTGCTTCATCAAGGGGATATCCGGGTCGAGAGTGAGCTCGGCGCAGGCACATGCTTCATTGTAACGCTGCCGCTGAACACACCGGCGAATTAGATTATTTCTTCCGTTCATCCTCCGTTCATACTACCGTCACGGGGAGTACATTTTCATTGTATAAGCTATCCTTAGCAGTTGATTCAAGCAACACATTCGATTCATAAGGACAGGTGATTGTATAATGAAAAAAGGACTCAGAATCCTGCTTAAGTCTATAGCGGTATTGCTGATTGTGATTGTATTGTTTTTTGCCGTAGTATTTGTGGTCAATATCATCAGCAGCAAATCGGAGCTCAAGAAGATTGAACCCTATGGCCAGTTGGTGCCTGTAGACGGCAAGAAGATGAATGTACTCATCCAGGGATCGGGTGAGGAGACCGTGGTGCTGCTGACGGGGTATGGCACCGGGGCGCCTGCACTTGACTTCAAACCGCTGGTAGACGAGCTGTCCCCTAATTACAAAGTAGTCGTGGTGGAGCCGTTCGGCTATGGCTTAAGTGACCGGACAGATAAGGAACGGACCTCGGACAATATCGTCAGTGAGATTCATGAAGCATTGCAGCAGCTTGGAATCAAGCGTTACACGCTTATGGGACATTCCATCGCCGGAATCTACGGGCTGGATTATGTGAACAAGTATAAGGATGAAGTGCAGGCTTTTGTAGGAATCGACAGCAGTGTGCCGAACCAAGGGGGCTTGGACGATAAAATACCGGTGGGGACGCTGAAGTTCCTCGACAAATCCGGCATCATGCGATTGCTCCAAAAGATAGGCCCCGACCCGTATGCCGGGCTTCCGTTCGACGAGCATACCAAGCAGCAGATGAAAATGATCGCCACAAAGAATTTAAACAATGACACTGTCATGAATGAGATCGACCATTTCAAGGAGAATTTCACAGCAGCCCAGGCGCTGACCTTCCCCAAAGAGCTTCCGCTGCTGCTCTTCGTACAGTCGAATAATACCGATGTTGAGGGCTGGATGCAGCTGCATGAAGAACAGGTGAAGGATTCCGTGTACGGTAAGCTGGTGCCGCTCGAAGGCGGTCATTATCTGCACCATACGCTGTCCAAAGAGATTGGCAAGTATTACAGAGAATTCATGGCAGGCGTGAAATGAGTGGATCTGATTCCCGGCCATAAATCTGATACAATTGAACAAGAGCTCTCCGCAGCCGCAAGCTTCTATCCAGAAGCTTGCGGTTTGTTCAATTCGTCAGAGCTTCTGATTCAAACCTGAAGTACATGGGCTATTGTATATAGATTGCTATTACATAGGGAGGCATGCAAATGCTGAAATCATTACGGGCTATAGAGGCGTATCGTGAAGGAGGGTGGCCTGCCGGAGAAGGCTATCCATGGCTGGAGTCCATCGTGCAGGCGGAGCAGACGATTGTGAACCTGGAGCGGGTAGAATCGCTGCAGTCGCTTGCGCAGCAGAATCCGGTGCTGGATTATGTGGAGCGGAGCCTGCGGGTGCTGGACAGTCTGCCGCTGTCGTACTGGATCAAGGAGCTGGCCGAGGAGACGCTGATCTGGTCGGAGACGGCCAAGGGGGGGACTCTCCGTCAGCGCCGGAGCTGGCAGGAAGAGGGCATTAATATTTTCGTTCATAATATCGGCTCCGCGGAGTTATACCGGCGGTATGCGGAAGGGTTGAAGCGGGACGAGGCAGGCTCTGCGGAGAAGAGACGGGTGATACATACGCTGATTGAGACTCACGGGCTGATTGGACAGCAAATCCGCGGCGAGGTTCCGCCTTCCGTCAATCTTCCGTTGTCCGCACTGGTGGAGCAGGGACTGCTGGGCGCAGAAGAGCTGGAGCGGCTTCTGTTCGCGCTGAATCACTGCATCATTGCTGCGGTATCCCCGGAGCTGTGGCAGGAGGTCCGCCTGCAGGTCATGGAGCTGATTGCTGTTATTGCTTCAGGAAATCTGCAGCCTGAGGTCCCGATGAAGGAGCGTCTGCGGAGAATGCGCGCCGGGTCCATTGCCCAGGGGGAGGATTATGAGGCGGAGTGGGACAGGCTGGTACAGGAGGGCTTCCTCCCTGCTGCGCTGGATCCGCTGCAGCCTGCCACCTTCTGGTATGTGGAGTCGGCACTCCAGACCTTCTCGCTGGAGCAGTTCCTGAAGGTCATGAGTCTGGTGGCCGGCAGCGGCCCGCTTCAGCTAAGCCATCTGAGCTTCGAGGCGGTCATGAACAGTATTCATTATGACTACAAGGGCAGCAAGAAGATCAATGTCTATAAAAAACGGATTATTGAGAAATATCTCTCGGAGCTGGGCTGGGAGGAGATCTACAGCGGCGTGAAGCCTTCCGGCAGCAACCCGCATCTTACGCACCGGCTGCTGGGCAAGGAACATCTGCCGGATACGCTATTCTTCCATTTTGAGTTCTCAGCGGCAGCGGAGAAGCTGATTGAGTTCTGCATAGAGGCCGAGAAGTCGGCGCTGTATGAGCGGGCGGTCCTGCTGCTGTTCGACCTGTTCGATCTGCGGCGGGACGCCTTCGACCGCTTCCACAACGAGGACACGTATTTAAGCCAGATGAATGATACGGCTGACTATAAGGCAGTGATTCTGGACTACGTTACCGGACGGAAGGTGCTGGACATCGGACCCGGCGGCGGGGTGCTGCTCGATCTGATTGAGGAGCGGATGCCGGAGGCCGTGCCGGTGGGGATTGATATCTCAAGCAATGTGATTGAAGCGCTGCGGCAGCGCAAGCAGCGGGAGGGCCGCCGCTGGGAGGTGCTCCAGGGCGATGCCCTGAACCTGAAGGATTATGTGGAGCCGGGCACGGTGGACACGGTGATTTTCTCATCGATTCTGCATGAGCTGTATTCCTATGTGCCGTTTGACGGCCGGAAGTTCAATCACGGCACGGTGGCGGCAGCGCTGACCAGCGCCTTCGATGTACTGGCAGATGGCGGGACGATTATTATCCGTGACGGTATTATGAGCGAGCCTGAGGAGCAGCAGCGCCGCGTACGGTTTCTGGAGACGGACGGCATGGCGTGGCTGGAACGGTATGCGAAGGATTTTGCCGGACGGAATATCCGTTATGAACAGCTTGGCGAACAGGAGGTTCTGATGCCGGTAAATGATGCGATGGAATTCCTCTATACCTACACCTGGGGGGAGGAAGCTTACATTCATGAGGTTCAGGAGCAGTTCGGTTATTTCACACCCTCGCAGTACTCCGCATTCATTCAGCAGACGCTTGGGGACCGGGCGAAGATAGAGGTCCTCCGTCATTATTTGCAGGAGGGATATACGGAGGCACTGGAGAACAGGGTTAAGATTATGGGTGAGAGCGGAGAGCCTGTGCCGCTGCCAGATAGCACTTGCTTCATTGTGGTTCGTAAGGCAGGTTGAACAAAAGAGGCTGTCCCTAGTCATTTCTGACTTACGGGACAGCCTGTTTTGTTAGGGAAGAACACTATAGGCCTATTTAAGCGTGATGATCAGCTCGCTGATTTTACCGCCTTGTACCTTGAATTCATGAGTGAACTGCTGCGGGGCGGGGACACGGTTCTTATTGAACTCACCCTCCATCTCAGCGGTCACCGCAATGCGGCCCTGGATTTCTTCAATTTCCATAATAGTAAAGCGGACCTTAGCAGAGAATAGCTCGGATTCTCCCCAAGCCGCAATGGCTTCTGTGCCTTCGGCCGACTTCCCGTTATCCTTCACGGTAGCGCCGGGAGCGAACAATTCGATCAGAGCGTCGGGCTGGTATTGGTTCACTGCATTGTAGAAGTCCTGTACCTCAATTGGCAAGGTAACATGTTGATTCATGAATATCTGCCTCCTGTAAGTAGATTAGCGGGGAACGGCATGTCCACCGGAATGAGCCATTAGGCTACCGCCGAAGCGGCAGGTGCCGTGGTCATCCATACACTAACTTAAACGTATCCGGGCAACCGTAAGCAGGAAAAAGATTGGGAGCGGGGTTCAGCCTACGGATATAGCTGATTCTGCCCGGCGAAGGGACTGGCGTCCTTGCGGAATTCCGAAGGCGAGCAGTTCATAACTTTGCGGAACACTTTGATGAAGTAGCTGACGTTGTCGAAGCCGACATCCATGGCAATATCGGAGATTTTGCGGTCCCCCTGCTTCAGCAGGGCTGCGGCCTGGCGGACCCGGTAGGAGTTGATGTAATCGACAGGTGTCTTGCGGGTCATGCTTTTGAAAAAACGGCAGAATTGCCCTTCGCTCATCGGAATCAGCCCCGACAGGTCACGGGTACGGATCGGCTCCTGGTAGTTGTCCTGGATATAAAGAATCACCCGTTTCAGGCGGTCAATCTTCGTGGGCTCCGCGCCTTCGGACTGGCTGTGGTTGACGAAGCGCCCCGGCTGCGTAATCTGTGAGAGCATAATCAGCAGGGTTCCTTTCATAAAAGCTTCGAATCCGGGCATTTGTTGATCATACGCGTTCATCAAGCGGTTCAGATGCAGCAGCAGCTCCGCCTGCCAGGGAACAGAAGGGGTGAGGTGGCGCGGAAAGCTCTGGCGTTTCTCCTGAAGCGGCAGAATGACGCTCTGCTGGATGGTATCAAATTGGGCGCTGGCCAGCAGGTCGGGGTGGAAGACAAGGGCGCAGAAGCGGCAGGGGGTCTCCGTAAGCGCGTGAGCGGCGTGGATATCCCCGGATTCAATGAACACTGCCTCACCGGGGCGAAGCGTGAAATAGTCGGTGTCCACCTGAAACAGAATCTCGCCTTCCAGCAGCAGGAAGAACTCGGCTTCCTCATGCCAGTGGGTGTCCAGGACATGCGCTCCGGCCGGGAGGTCGATCCAGTAGGCAGCCAGGGGGAACATGACATCCCCGTGTTCGCGGTCTTCTTTGAGCAAGCGCTGCGAGGTACGGTCCATTAGGGGCCTCCTTATCTGATGACGTCAAAATAGTGTTATAAATGAGCTATATATTATTAGTTTTGAGATTTTATTATCGGTATAATGCAACTATATACACCAAATCGAAGGGTGGCAAGTGCACATATGAAATTTACAGACGGCTTATGGCTGGTTCGTGACGGAATTACAATCAATGGTGCAGTGCAGAACTATGTAGTAGAAAAAACCGAGGAAGGCCTGACCGCCATCACGCAGACAACTCCCATCACGGGACGTTCGGCGACACTCAACTCCACACTGCTGACGGTGAAATTCCATTCCCCGCTTCCAGGCGTGGTGGGCGTCAAAATTATTCATAACGACGGCGTTATTCCACGCGGACCTTCGTTTGAGCTGACTGAGGGAACCGGCGATCACGTGGAAATCGAGGAGACAGAGGCGCAGACGGTGCTGATCAGCGGCGGACTTCGCGTGGTCATCAACAAGGGCACACACTGGTCCGTGGACTTCTACCGCGGCGATGAGCGCATTACCGGCAGCGGTTACAAATCGATGGCCTACATCACGGATCAGGACGGCAACACCTTCATGCGTGAGGAGCTGGATCTGGGCGTTGGAGAATTCGTGTATGGTCTGGGCGAGCGCTTTACGGCTTTTGTCAAAAACGGCCAGGTGGTCGATCTGTGGAACAAAGACGGCGGTACAAGCTCTGAGCAGGCGTACAAGAATATTCCGTTCTATGTGACGAGCAAGGGATACGGTGTATTCGTGAACCAGCCGGAGCTTGTATCGTATGAGATTGCGTCTGAGAAGGTGAAGAAGGCCCAGTTCAGCGTAGCGGGCGAGAGCCTGGAATACTTCGTGATTGAAGGGCCGACGATTAAAGAGGTCATCACGAAATACACCTCCCTGACCGGCAAACCTGCGCTGCCCCCAGCCTGGACCTTCGGCCTGTGGCTGACGACTTCGTTCACTACAGACTACGATGAAGCTACGGTGAACTCCTTCGTGGAAGGGATGGCGGAGCGAGATCTGCCGCTGCATGTATTCCACTTCGACTGCTTCTGGATGCGCGAATATCAATGGACGGATTTCCAGTGGGATTCCCGTGTGTTCCCTGACCCGGTGGGCATGCTGAAGCGCCTGCACGACAAGGGACTGAAGATCTGCGTCTGGATCAACTCCTATATCGGACAGCGCTCCCCGCTGTTTGAAGAAGGCCGCAAGAACGGTTATCTGCTCAAAAAAGCCAACGGCGACGTCTACCAGACCGACCTCTGGCAAGCGGGCATGGGCCTGGTCGACTTCACGAACCCTGCGGCTTGTGAATGGTATGCCGGATACCTGCGTGACCTGGTGGACATGGGCGTAGACAGCTTCAAGACAGACTTCGGCGAACGGATTCCGACGGATGTGGTCTATTTCGACGGCTCCGATCCGTACAAGATGCATAACTACTATACCCAGTTGTATAACAAGGTTGTCTTTGAAGTGCTCGAAGAGAAGCTCGGCAAAAATGAAGCAGCTGTCTTCGCACGCTCCGCCACAGCCGGCGGGCAGCAGTTCCCGGTTCACTGGGGCGGTGACTGCTACGCTGACTATGAATCGATGGCAGAGAGCCTGCGCGGCGGCCTGTCGCTCGGCTTGTCCGGCTTCGGCTTCTGGAGCCATGACATCGGCGGGTTCGAGAACACCGCTCCGGCGCATGTCTTCAAGCGCTGGCTGGCCTTCGGCCTGCTCTCCAGCCACAGCCGCCTGCACGGCAGCACCTCGTATCGTGTGCCTTGGGCGTACGACGACGAAGCTGTGGACGTTACCCGCTTCTTCACTAAGCTGAAGTGCAGCCTGATGCCTTACCTGTATGATGTAGCCGGACAGGCACATGAGCAGGGCTGGGCCTCGATGCGTGCGATGGTAATGGAATTCCCGGAAGATCCGACGTGTGAGGTGCTGGACCGCCAGTACATGCTGGGCGATTCCCTGCTGGTCGCTCCGATCTTCCAGGAGAACGGCGAAGTGAAGTATTACCTGCCGGCCGGCCGCTGGACACACCTGTTGAACGGCGAGACCGTACAGGGCGGATCATGGCGCAAGGAGAAGCATGACTTCTTCAGCCTGCCGCTGTTCGTCCGTCAGAATTCCCTGCTAGCGCTCGGCAGTGAGGACAGCCGCCCGGATTATGATTTTGCCGATGGTGTGAAGTTCGGACTGTACGCTCTGGAGGATGGCAAGTCTGCATCAGCTACGGTCCGTGATCTGAATGGTGTTCCTGAGCTGAAGGTGAAGGCTGTACGCAGCGGCAGCACTGTAAAAGTAACTGCCGAAGGCAGCGGCAAAGCATTCACTCTGGCGGTGAAGGATCTTGGCGCTATTGCCTCCGTGGAAGGTGCTGAGAAGGTAGATGAGACTACAGTGAGCGTGGGCGCGGGCGAGAAGTCCGTTTCGTTCACGATTACGCTGAAATAAGTGAACTATAGACGGAATTAACACAACTATAGACCGAATTAACACGCCCGCACGCTGGCTTAGCCTATGGCTGTGTGCTTAAGTAACCAAGCTCTCTGATGACAGGGGACATTAGTCTCCTGGATCGGGGAGCTTTTTGGGGATTGGCGGCTATGGGGGAGTGCAATGTCACACACGATGAGCCACAACGGGCTAATTGCTGCCAGGAATGCAACATTCCCCGCAGCAGGAGCAGGGCTATGGCGAATTGTTGTCCAAAATGCAGCATTTCAGCTTCCTTGGGCCAATCAGCGGCAAAATGCCTGCATTTGGTGCAACATTGCACCGGAACAGCCGATTTTACGGCATCAGTGTTGCAGATAGTGCAACATTAGTCGGGCAGGAGTCGTGGAAAAGTTGGGTTAAAGTAGCAGAAATAGAATAGAGGAGTCGATAACTATGAACAATATTGAGAACAGTCTAGGCGGAGTACTGAGCCAGCCGGAGTTCACCTCGGCCACCGCGCTGTCTACAGCCGCCAATTATATTATGAACGCGCCGGAGCCGTTCACTCATACGTACCGCACCTATATCCGGCTGCGGGAGAACGGGAGCCTGACGCTGAAGTTCTGGCATAGCAATGCGGTGGATTCGACCTGGGATCTGGGCGCGGATGCCGTAGCCAGTGAACCGGGCGGCGAATGGAGCATCGAAGCGGCATATGTCGCCGATGGCGGAGCCGCGCCGGACGGCAGCATTGTGCCGGGATCGCAGGTACCGGTTACCTTCGGCGGTGGACGGACGCGGTGTGTGGAGCCGGGCGGGCAGTTCTGGAGCGACGAAGCGCTTCTGGAGCTGCCGGAGGGGCATATGCTGGCCTTCACCTGGACCTTGAAGACGGCTGACGCAGGCAAGTCCTTCCCCTACAATGTAGAGGGAATGCTGGTATCCGGCTATGATGCGCCGGGTAATCTGGCCGCTCAGGAGTCTGCGGATGCGTTCAGAGAATCGGACAAGCTACAGGTCCTCCCAAGCTTCCTGGGCTACAAGAAGGGCGTAACAAAGAAGCTGGTATTCCTGGGTGATTCCATCACGCAGGGCGTACGGACGGCCAAGGATCAATACACATACTGGGCGGCAAGAATTGCAGAGGGGCTGGGCACACAGTTCGGACTGTGGAACGTCGGCTCCGGCTGGGGCCGGGCTTACGATGTAGCCACGGACGGACCTTGGCTGCATAAGGCGCAGCAGGGTGATGAAGTGCTGATCGTGCTGGGCGTGAATGATCTGGATATCGGCCAGCGCCCGGCAGATGAATTATTAGGGGACTTAGCACACATTATCTCCCGGATCAAGGAAGCACAGCCGGAGGCAGCGGTAATTCTCAGTACGGTGCCACCTTTCAATTTCGAGGGGGGGCGGGAAATCCATTGGCGGAAAGTGAATGATTGCATCCGTACATGTCCACCGGCCGGAGTGGACCGCGTATTCGACATGGCCGCCGTGCTCTCTGTTGCGGCTCCCGCTGACCATAGAATTAAGCCGGAATACATGAGCGACGAGTTCGACCCGCATCCAAACGGTGCGGCGGGCAAGGCGGTGGCGGAGGCTTTTCTGGCGTGGTACAGAGGTTAGCCAATGTTAACAGCAAACGGACTCCAGTAAGTTAGTAGAGCATCAGCTCTTCATCTGTGGGTGGGTGAAGAGGCTTGAAGGACTAATAGGGTGAAGTAACCGGGCCGAATGTAGGCGGAAAACCGAATACATTCTCCCCCAGTAATCAGCATCCATCCACCACCCAGGCAGAGCCTAATGCTCCGCCTGATCCCGGTAGTCCTTGGGCGAATGGCCGGTGTGCTTTTTGAAGACCTTACTGAAGTATTTGACGTCGTGGAAGCCGACCATTTCTGAGATCTGGGCCAGCTTGAGGCCCGGATTCTGCATCAGCAGCTTGGCCTTCTCGATGCGGACACTGACGATGTAGTCGGAGAAGTTGATGCCGTATTCCTGCTTGAACCGGCGTGAGACATACTCGCGGCTGACCTGGAATTTGCCCGCCACCTCCTGAAGGGAGAGGTCAGACGGGTAGTTCTGCTCGATGTACTTTACGATCTCCGTCATCGGGTTCCGTTCTTTCTGCTGTCTGTCCGCGAGCGCCCGGGATAACTGCTGCATGAATGCCAGAGACCAGTCGCGCCAGGCGAACAGGGAGAAGGAATAGCCGCTGGGCTGCGGAGAGGGGTTCTGCAGGTCCCCATGCTCAAGCTCAGCCAGCACGTTAGCCGCCTGGCTGCCAAGCGCTTCCCGGACCAGACGGGAGCGAAACAGCAGCGCATCGGACTTCCAGTCGTTCAGCATCTGCGGGGTAACAGCGCCTCGGCGGCTCAGCTCCTGAGTCCAGTGCTGCGCCGCTGCGGTCAGAGCTTCGGGCGTCCCGCTGATGACTGCCATCCGCCAGTCTTCCTGGACATCGGTGAAGCTCAGCTGAATCGCACTCTCCCGCTTATCCCGCTGCTTCCCGCCCGTCACCGCACCCACATCAGCCCCCCCGCTGGGCAACGCCCCCGCCCCCGCAAAATGGCAGTAATCCTCATGCCTAAGCAGATTCCGCCGCAGCAGCGCTTCGGCGGCTTCGGCGCGTCCAGCCGGCAGATGCGCGGGGAAGGCGCCCGGCGTGCTGATTCCGAAATGCATGCGGAATTGCAGCGTCAGGAAGATGCCCTGATTCATCCGGCTGATCAGCGAAGTGACGGATTCATGCGGCTCCCAGAGCAGGATGGCAATCTCCGGCGGCCCTCCCCAATAGCGGAATGCGATGCCCGTGCCCTGCTGCTGCAGAAATTCATTGCAGATGTTCACGATGGCGTAGTAGAGCAGCTCGCTGTCGCCGCCGAAGCGCCGCAGCAGCGGATTGTTGCCGCTGTCCGTCTGCACAAGGAGCAGGCGCGAAATCTTAATGTCCGGCGGAAGGATGCCGTCATGGATCAGGCGGCGCAGCGAGGCCTCGGCATTCACCCTGTCATCGATCAACGCGGACAGCAGCTTCTCCCCGAAGATCGGCTTGATCTCATTCAGCCGGAGGCTCTGGTGCTGGCGGAGGCTGCGTTCCGCCTCCTCGGCCCGCCAGGCGGTTACCGCCTTGGATACCGCGCTGTTAATCATATCCGGCTCAATCGGCTTCAGGATATAATCGATGCCGCCATGGCGGACGGTCTGGCGGACGAAGTCGAAGTCATTATGCCCGCTGACCACAATGAACTTGGTGCTGCCTGCGAATTCATCCACCCAGGTCATCAGCTCCAGGCCGCTCCCGGACTCCATCATCATATCCATAATGACCAGCGCTGGCTTCTCCTGGCGGATTAGACCGATGGCCTCATTGCCGTTACCGGCCTCCAGAATCTCCTCAATCTGATGGGCCTCCCAGTCTACCAGCAGGCGGACGGCCTTCCGGACTCTTGCTTCGTCATCTACAATCAGTGCCTTCATATCTGTTCACTCTCCACTACGATATCGATTTCCAGGCGGATGATTACCCCGCCTGCCTTCAGATTATCCACGGTCAGCAGGGCGTTATCCCCGCAGACCAGCCGCAGCCTGGCCAGCACATTCCCGAGGCCGATGCCCGCCCCCGGAGCATCGCGTCTGCTGGGGCTGTCCTGTCCGGCGTTCTGCAGCAGCTCCCGTTCTTCAGCGGTGCTGGACTGCTCCAGCTCCTTGCGCAGCGCCTCCAGCCTGCCTGCCGGAATGGGGAGCCCATTGTTGGCGATGCTGATCTCCATCCGCTCCGGGGTTAGCCCGGCCACGTTAATCTCCATGTATCCGTCCTGCCTGTCAAGCTGGAAGCCGTGCTTGAAGTAATTCTCCACAATCGGCTGGAGGATCATTTTGGGCATCAGCGCCTGAAGCAGCGGCTCCTCCACCTCACAGCGGAAGCTGAACTTATTCTCAAAACGCTCCTTCTGCAGCTGGATATACGCTTTGACATGGTCCAGCTCACTTTGGACCGTCACCACCTTCTCATCATTGTACATGCTGTAGCGCATCATTTTGGCCAGAGCCGAGAGCAGGCCGTAGATCTGCGGCACCTTCAGCTCCAGAGCCAGCGTACCGATAATCTGGAGAGTGTTGTTCAGAAAATGCGGATTAATCTGGGACTGGAGCGCCCTCAGCTCATGGGTCCGGCTCGCCAGCTCCAGCCTGTACTCCCGCAGGATCAGGTTGTTGATTGTGTCCATCATACTGCGGAAATGCTCGGTGACCACGCCGATCTCGTCGTTGCCCGCCGGTCGGATCTCAATGTTGAGATTCCCGGTCTGGACCTGATTCATATACCGGGTCAGTTGCTTGATCGGCGCTGTAATCCGGAAGGAGACGAGGACCGTCAGGACAATGATTGTCACCAGCAGCAGCGCCAGCAGCAGCAGGTTGATCGCGGCGGCCTCCTTGGCTTCGCGGAACAGGTAGGAGACGGGAATCTGCTTGACGAGTATCCAGCCGAGGCCGATGCTGTCGATTTTTTGATAGATGAATACGGAGCTGTCTTGTTCAAAATAACCCTGCAACTGCGTGCTGTCCGCAATCTGAGTGTTATACCAATCAGCATTCAGCGGTTTGCCGAGCAGCCCGGAATCATGACTGTAGACCAGCCTGCCGCTGCTGTCCACCAGGTAGAGCTTCTCCTGATCCTGCTCGTACAGCTGGTCCACAATCTCACTGAGGGCAGCCAGCTTGACATCAATCGACAGATAGCCGAGTGCCTGAGAGGTAGGGACACGCTCGATTCTGCGGTGCAGCGTAAAGACCGGCTCCGGTATGAACTGCGTTAACGGCAGCCTTAGCCCGTATGCGTTGCTCAGATGCGTACTCTGAACGCTTACCGGCGAGCTTCCGCTCAGACTGGACTGGTGGTAGGGTGCAGCAGCCAGCCAGCGCTTGGGTGTTGTGTTGTCGGTAATCAGCGTAGCCTTCGAGTCTTTCACACTGTATAAGTACACCTGTGAGAGGTGGGGCAGCGAGGTGGAGATATAGCTGAGCGAGTTATAGATGGCAATATCGGAGGACAGATCGTCGTACCCTGCTTCAAGCAGCCGGTAGAAATCGCCGTCCGAATACACGTTCAGCGACAGACGGTTGATCTCCTGCAGCAGACTGTTAATGTTCTTGTAGCCCTGATAGAGCAGATTCTTATTCTCATCCACCGCGCGGTCCCGCAGCGACTTGGTGGTATGGGAATAGCTAACATACATCGTAGCCATAATGCAGATTAAGGTAGGCACAAGCAGGAAGACGATCAGCTTCGTGCGGATACTGGTCCATTTCATGGGGCGGGTCACATCCAGGTCAATATTTTACACCCTAAAGATCACTTGTGTAGGTGTAAGAGGCTCTGCAAAAAACAGATAATATCTTTAGATCATAAACAAGTGAGTGAGTAAAAGAAAGGGGGGCCATAACATGCGCGGCAATAAATTGTCCCAATTCGGTCAGCAGGTATTTTTCGTTGGCCCGGCATTATTGTTTTTTACCTTGATCATGATAATTCCGTTTCTGATGGGGATGTACTACTCCTTCACGGATTGGAACGGCGTATCCGGTAATGTAAGCTGGGTCGGCTTTGAGAATTTTAAAAGTATTTTTACGAATGATCACGATTTCTGGTCATCCTTCTGGTTTACCGTGAGATTCACCGTGCTGGGTGTGATCTTGACTAACATAGTAGGCTTCTTCCTGGCCTATCTGTTGACCAAACCTTTGAAGACACGCAATATGCTCCGGACCATTTTTTTCATGCCGAATGTGATCGGGGGCCTGCTGCTCGGGTTCATCTGGCAATTCATCTTCATCAAAGGCTTCGCCACGATGGGCGATCTTACGGGCCTGTCCTTCTTCAACCTTCCCTGGCTCGGGGATGCGACCACCGGCTTCTGGGCGATTGTCATGGTCTTCATCTGGCAGTCCTCCGGTTATCTGATGGTCATCTACATCGCTTCACTCAGCAACGTCTCCAAAGAGGTGCTCGAAGCTGCTGAGATTGACGGCGCCTCCCGGATGCAGGTGCTGCGTAACATCATTCTTCCGCTGATTATGCCTGCGGTTACAATCGGACTGTTCCTGGCGATCTCCTGGTCCTTCAAAATGTTCGACCTGAACCTCTCGCTGACCAAAGGCGGACCGTTCAAATCTACGGAATCAGTAGCGATGAACATCTATAACGAAGCCTTCCTGAACAACCGTTATGGTCTGGGTACGGCTAAGGCGCTGTTATTCTTCCTCATTGTAGCGCTGATCACTGTCATTCAGGTTCGTATAACGAAGAGTAAGGAGGTAGAAGCTTAATGAATGCCAAGACCAAAAGCAGATGGAATATCGGCATTGAAGTGATGATGATCCTTCTGGCGCTTCTGTTCCTCTCTCCGTTCTACTTCCTGCTGGCGAATTCGGTGAAATCCTTCGGCGAGATTCTGAGCGACGCGGCCAGCTGGCCGCAGAGCTTCATGTGGTCGAACTATACGAATGCCTGGAAGCTGGCCCGGTTCTCCGAGGCCTTCCGCAACTCGCTGATTATTACGATCATCAGTGTAGCGCTTATCTCGCTGTTCAGTGCGATGGCGGCGTACCGCATGGTGCGTGCCAATAACCGGTTCAACCAGATTCTGCTGCTGCTGATGGTAGCGGCGATGGTGGTTCCGTTCCAGACGATTATGATTCCGATCCTGAAGGTTGTGAACGTCCTGGGCGTGAATAACTCCTTCACAGGTCTCATTATCTCCCATCTGGGCCTCAGCATTCCGATGGCGATCTTCCTGTTCCACGGCTTCATCAAGTCTGTGCCGCTGGAGATTGAAGAGGCGGCCACGGTGGATGGCTGTAACCCGATCTCGGCATTTTTCCGGATTGTATTGCCTCTCTTGAAGCCGATGCTGATGACCATTATCGTGCTGAATGCGCTGGGGATCTGGAATGACTATCTGCTGCCGTCCCTGATTCTTCAAGCACCCGGACTGCGGACGATTCCGCTGGCGACCTTCTCCTTCTTCGGCCAGTATACGAAGCAGTGGGATATGGCGCTTCCGGCACTGACCATCGGGATTGCCCCGATCGTCATCTTCTATCTGTTCATGCAGCGTTACATTGTTGAGGGAATAGCGGCTGGCTCGGTGAAGGGTTAATTCACCGGGCTCCCGTTCCACATAAGAAGCAGTTAAATTATTCAAGGGGGAAATATCTAATGAAGAAGAAACATTCTGCACTGATGATGTCATCCGTAATGCTAATGTCAGTAGTGCTCGCGGCTTGTGGCGGCAATGCCGATAAGTCTGCCTCAAATAATGCTTCGAATGGAAGCGCTGGCAACAGCGGCGCTGTGAAGACGGTTAAGATTTTCCAGTTCAAGACTGAGATCGTGGAAGGCCTGAATGAGCTGAAGGTGGAATTCGAGAAAGAGCATCCTAACATCAAGCTGGATATCCAGACGGTTGGCGGCGGCGCAGACTATGGTGCAGCGCTCAAGACCAAATTCGCTTCCGGCGATGCTCCTGATATCTTCAGTAACGGCGGGTATGCCGAAATGGCACTGTGGCAAGACAAACTGGAAGACCTGTCCGATCAGCCTTGGGTGAAGGATCTGATTCCACTTGCAGCAGAGCCTATGACCAAGGACGGCAAAACCTACGGGATGCCAATGAACCTTGAAGGAATCGGTTATGTATACAACAAGGACCTGTTCGCCAAGGCCGGGATTACAGAGACGCCAAAAACCATTTCACAGCTTGAAGAAGCAGCTAAAAAGCTGCAGGCGATTGGCGTAACTCCGTTCGGCAACGCTTATCAGGAATGGTGGCTGCTGGGGATTCAGGGGATTAGCGTAGCTTTTGCACAGCAGGATAATGTGGATGAATTCATCAAGGGCCTGAACGACGGAACTGCATCCATTGTAGGGAATGAGAAGTTCAAGGATTGGAGCAACCTGCTGAACCTGACGGTAAAATACGGCCAGAAGAATCCGCTGACCACCGATGCCAATACTCACCTGGCACTGTTCGCCAAGGGCGAAACGGCTATGATGCAGGAAGGCAACTGGGCACAGACGCTGGTAGATAACATTACGCCGGACATGAACATCGGGATGTTCCCAATGCCAATCAACGATGATGCGGCGATGAACGATAAGCTGTCGGTGGGCGTTCCGGCGAACCTGGTAGTGAACAAGGAATCCGGCTCCAAGGAAGAAGCGAAGACGTTCCTGAACTGGCTGGTCACTTCGGATATGGGGAAAGAGTATATCGTGAAGAAATGGAAGTTCATTCCTGCGCTGTCCACCATTCCGGCAACCCCTGAGGATATCGGTCTGCTGGGTGCGGATGTCTGGAATTATGTCAAAGAAGGCAAGGTCTACGGGCTGCAAGCCTCCAAATTCCCGGATGGCGTTACACAGGAATTCGCCAGCTCCATTCAGGAATTGATTGCCGGCAAAGTGGATGAAGCCGGTTGGGAGAAGGGCATGCAGGCTGCCTGGGATAAGCTGAAGAAATAAGCAGCAGCGCTTGAGTAAGCGACGCTCCAGTCTCTCTCCGAATAGGAGGGGAGGCGGGGCGTCCTTTGTGTAAATATAAGAATTTATGTGTTGCACACGATAACTTATCCTTCTATTTCTCGCTGAAACGGTACCGTCCTTTAAAAGGACGGCAAAGCCGTTTCCACTTGATCCGGCGGCGGAGGGCCAATCATCAGGCGGAAGGATAGCGTCTTTTTCTAATGGCAGAGGAGTGGAAGGGGGTGACCTGGGGAGTCTGGGACTGTGCTTGCCGCAGCCTGTCCAGCAGGTCATAGACGGTAGTGATGTGCTTCGTATCTATAGTTAATGCGGTATCTTCCGTGCTGCCGGGGATCTTGAAATTCCACTGTTTATTTCCCATGAGTATCACTCCTTCTTTGGTATTTTTATCATAATCGGTGGAGCGGATCATGTATAATGAAGGGAAATGATGGTGGCCATCACTGCGGCTGATGGGTGATCCGGGGGGAGCGATGCGGCGTGGATATGGGTCTTCTCAAAGTGTTTCTGGCGGTTGCCGAAGAAGGAAGTATCTCCAAGGCAGCCCAAAGCCTGAACTATGTGCAGTCGAATGTGACTGCGAGAATTCAGCAATTAGAGCAGGAGCTGAAGACTCCGCTGTTCTACCGGCATAGCCGGGGAATTACCTTGACCTCGGCAGGACGGACGTTCAAGGAGTACACGGTCAAGATTCTTAATCTGCTGGATGAAGCCAAGCTGGCGGTGCTGGATTCGCCGGTTCCCACAGGCTCGATTAGGGTCGGCTCGGATACGACGGCGGCAGTGTGGTTGCCTGCCATCCTGTCCACTTACCGCGGGTGCTACCCGGATGTGGAGGTTCATCTTAAGGTGGGACGGGCGGGGGAGCTTATCGAGTCGGTTCTGCAGCATAACGTGCAGGGAGCCTTAATGGACGGGCCGGTGGAGCACCCGGAGCTTGTTCAGGAGCTGCTCATCCAGGAGCGGATCGGGCTGGTGATTCCCGATACAATGGATTATCAGGGCATCCGCTCTGTTCATGACAAGACCCTGCTGATGCTGAATTCAGAATGTCTGTACCGTAACAGGCTGGAGAGCTGGCTGGCGGAAGAGGGCGGACGGCTGGGCAAGGTGATGGAGTTCGGGACGATGGAGGGATTACTCGGCTGTGTAAGGGCGGGGATCGGTTACGCGGTGCTGCCGTTATCCTATTTCACGCGGATGAATGTCACGGAGGGCATAAGGATCTATCCATTCCCCGAGCAGTATGCAGAGGTGCCAACGGTATTCATCCGGCGGCGCGACCTCTATATGACGAGTGCGTTCCGGGAGTTCATAGAAGAGCTGAAGGCAGGTCTGCCGGAAGCGGTGACTTGTACAGACACGCTGCAAGGCGGCGGCGGTGCCGGTGCCGTGGAGGAACAGGCACAGTGAAGTCATAAGCGTAGTATAAGAATAAGATGCGAAACAAGCGGTGTAGCTGGCTCTCGCAGAAACGGATACCCTCCATTTATAAGGAGGGTATCTGTTTCTGTGTTTGTATACAATGGGCGGCTGCGAAGGCGATAGGCCGAATGTATGCGAAAAACCGAATACAATCTTACGTGCTACTCAGTGCAGCTTCCTGAACTGCTCCGGCGTAACCGCTGACTGCTTGCGGAAGGTGGCTACGAAATGGCTGACATCGCGGAAGCCGACCAGCTGCGAGATGGCCTTGACGGTAAGCTCGGGCTTCGCGACCAGCAGCTCCTTGCTCTTGCGGATGCGCAGCCGGACGAAATAGGCATAAGGCGATAGCCCGAAGGTCTGCAGGAACAGGCTGTTCAGATATCTGCCGGACACCTCAAGCCGGGAAGCGAGATCACTGAGGCCTACCTCAGGATCGCCATAATGGCTGTCCATCCATTTCAGCAGCGGCTGAAGCTTGTCTACATTGCGGGAGATTGCCGTGTTGTTATGAAGCTGTCCGTACTTGTTCAGGGTCAGCAGGAACCGGTAGGCATCGCTGGATTCCCCCAGACTGAACATGTCATTCGAAGCATCGTGGCGGTCCAGCATCTCCCTTAGCATCCAGCGCAGCGGTGCCCCGCTCTCCCAGCGGTAGAACAGACTGGTGTTCATCCCGAGCGAATCCAGAATATGCCGGGCTGAGGTCCCTCCGAAGGTGAGATAATAGGTGCGCCAAGTCTCTGAGGAGAGCGCTTCATAGCGGTGCGCTGTTCCCGGCATCAGCAGAATGCCGCTGCCCTCGGTGAGGGTGAGCTTCTTGTTGTCGAAGTGGATCATCCCGCTGCCATGCGCCGTCTGCAGCCAGTGATAGGTGTGATAGCCTTGCGGCCGGGAGACTTGTTCCTGATCAGGGTTATACCCCATACTGTCGAGGGTGATGGGGAGCAGCTGGCCGCTCTCCTGGGCGAATACGATTCTGCGGACGGCATCCAGTGACATTCCGGTTCATCTCCTGTTGTTCCATATTATTATATTTCAATTCACTAATATTATATTTATAGCGATAGAGGTAGCGATTAAAATAAGAATATACTTATACTATAAAGGATGTGCTTAGCGTGATCAACGAGAAGTTACCTAAGATCTGGTACGGTGGAGATTATAACCCGGAGCAATGGGACGCCCCGGTCTGGACGGAGGACGAGCGGATGTTCAAGCTCGCGGGTATAGATGTGGCAACTATCAATGTGTTCTCCTGGGCGCTGATTCAGCCGTCTGAGGATACCTACGATTTCACGGGTCTGGATGAGTTAATCGACCGCTTATATAAGAACGGCACATATGTATGTCTGGCTACGGGTACAGGAGCACATCCGGCCTGGATGGCTCACCGCTATCCTGAAGTGACACGGGTGGATGTCCAGGGCCGCAAGCGCAAATTCGGCGGGCGTCACAACTCCAATCCGAACAGCGCAGTCTACCGCAAATATGCGGCGCTGCTGGCCGGTAAGCTGGCTGAGCGCTATAAGGATCATCCGGGCCTGGTGGCCTGGCATATCTCCAATGAATACGGCGGCTACGATTACTCCGAGCAGTCCGAGGCTGCTTTTCGCATCTGGTTGAAGGACCGTTACGGAACGCTGGATGCGCTCAACAAAGCCTGGAACACCCGGTTCTGGGGCCATACCTTCTATGACTGGGAGGAAATCGTTGTTCCGAATGAACTCAGTGAAGAGTGGGGCGGCAACCGGACCAACTTCCAGGGGATTTCTCTGGATTACCGCAGATTCATGTCGGATAGCCTGCTGGAATGCTACATCCTTGAATATGAGGCGATTAAGCAGTACAGCACGGATGTTCCAATTACGACTAACCTGATGGGCTTCTACCCGGAGCTGGACTATTTCAAATGGGCCAAACATATGGATGTGATCTCCTGGGACAACTATCCGTACTTGGACACGCCGGTCAGCTATACGGCGATGACGCATGATCTGATGCGCGGCCTGAAGAACGGCCAGCCGTTCATGCTGATGGAGCAGACGCCAAGCCAGCAGAACTGGCAGCCGTACAATTCCCTGAAGCGCCCCGGTGTCATGCGCCTTTGGAGCTACCAGGCGGTAGCGCGCGGTGCCGACACCGTGCTGTTCTTCCAGCTGCGCCGGTCCATCGGCGCTTGTGAGAAGTACCACGGAGCCGTCATTGAGCATGTAGGGCATGAACATACCCGCGTATTCCGTGAATGCGCCGAGCTGGGCCGGGAGCTGGAGAGCCTTGGCGGCGAGCTGCTGGATGCACGCAGTGCGGCGCAGATCGGGATTATCTACGACTGGGAGAACCGCTGGGCGCTTGATCTCTCCAGCGGCCCGTCCGTTGCACTGAAATATGTGGACGAGGTCCATAAGTATTATGACGCGCTCTATCAGCAGAACATCGAAGCGGACATGATCGGAGTAGAAGAGGATCTGTCGAGATACAAGATTGTCATTGCACCGGTGCTGTATATGGTGAAGCCGGGCTTCGCCGAGAAGGTCGAAGCCTTCGTCCAGGCAGGCGGCACCTTCATTACGACGTATTTCAGTGGGATCGTTAATGAGAATGATCTGGTTACGGTTGGCGGGTATCCGGGAGAGCTGCGCAAGGTGCTGGGCATCTGGTCCGAGGAGATCGATGCTCTGCTGCCGGGCATGAGCAATGAAATCGTGATGAATAAGGAATGGGGGGCCCTGAACCGTTCTTATGCCTGCGGCCTGCTCTGTGACCTGATTCATCCCGAAGGCGCAGAGGTGCTCGCCCAGTATGGCGCGGATTTCTATAAAGGCATGCCTGCCCTAACGGTGAACAGCTTCGGCGCTGGTAAGGCTTATTATGTGGCCACCAGCCCGGACGCGGCCTTCCTTAGCGGCTTCCTCGCTAACCTGTGCGCGGATAACGGCATTGTGCCGCTGGTCAGCGCCCCGGAAGGCATTGAGTCCGTCCAGCGTGTGAAGGACGGCGTGTCCTATCTGTTCCTGCTGAACCATTCAGCAGAGGAGCTTCGGGCGGATATCGGCGCCGGCGAGCGGACCGATCTGCTTACCGGGAAGAAGTTCAGCGGCTCCACTCCAGTTCCTGGCCGTGGAGTACTGATTCTCTCAGACAAACAGTAAGGCACGACAAAGCTGTCCCGAAGGCCGTTCATTACACACGGCTGGCCGGGACAGCTTTTTTTATACAGATTCACTTAAAAGGATTATTCTATTGTGTGAAGGAGCCGAAGTCCGTAATCTTCAAATCAACGGTGACATGAATAGGGGTCCGGCTAAACGTCTCGTCCCAGTGATCCTCAAGCTTCTTCCATAAGGCGGGTTCCTGAATGCTGAGCCTGGTGGAGAATCCGGCTGCATCTGCTTTGTAATCAGACTGCAGCTTGTGAAACAGGCCTTCCATCATCCGCTCCAGCCGCTCCTTGAACAGCTTCTCTGCTTTTTGGGGTAGATGGGTGGCTGCAGGATATTCCTCTACGTTCCAGGTTTCGCTTAGCCTTCCTTCCGTTACAAGCTTGACGTCGAAGGACAGCTCGCCGCCGTCTGCTTTGGCAGTGATTTTACTCTTCATGGACTTGAGTTCATAGGTAATCGGCTCATTGTTCCAGTCGTAGGTCTTGATGACCCCGCTTTGCCCCCCGTTGGTCAGCCAGCTCAGACATTCGGTTTCCTCCTGATTCAGCGGGCCCACCCAGTGCCCGGTATCTCCCTTGATGACTCCGGCTCCCGAGAATTCTACCTCCCCATTCGCCGTTACCAGGTTCTGCAGTGCATAACTGCGTTTGGAGTGCATATAGGCATCCATTTTCGATAAAATAACAGGGTCCAGCACCTTGCTGGTTCTCTTCTGATTGCGCAGCATATCTCTGATGTGAAAGGCAGGAATTTCATTTTTTTGCTTCGCGACCATGGTGTCTGCTGCGCGGCCTTGGCTTAAGAACACCATCGTGCTGGGACGGATATCATTATCCCGAAGGACGAAATCCATTAACTGGTTTATCCTCTGCTGCTTGAGCAGTTCACTTGAGATCACTATAACCTTGAGGTGATGTCCGATAATCGGCCGTTCACGCAGAATCGAATATTGACGGAAGATCTCCAGCACAGAATCTCCGGTTCCGGTTACATTCATATAGGGTGGACTGCTGCTGTTACCTTGTTTATCTACCCCTCCTACAGAGTTAGCGGGAACCATCTGCACAGTGGCGGTAATCTTATTCTTTTTATAATAAGTAGCGCCCTTGTCCTCCAGCTCCTGTTCTGTGGGCGAGAACTCTCCGACATCCAGAGCCAGCCCTGCGTATAGGGCCAGATCCTCAATCTCTTTACTGCTCCAGCAGGAGGTCAGTGTGGCAAGGATTAGCAGACTGCACAGCACCACCAGGATTCGTCTACACATGCTGCTTCAGCCCCTTCACCCGGATGAGCCAGACGACAGAGAGCAGGACAGGCACCAGCAGGAACAGCCCCAATCCCATCTTGCCTATGGTATCTCCGAGTGCGAACAGATCGCCTAAGGATTTGGGCAGCATCGCCGAGATGAACAGCAGTGGGACCAGCGCATAAATAATCGGGTGCACCTTAAGCTTGAAGATCTGTGAGAGACCCAGCGAGGACTGGAAAAAGAAGCTGCTGAAGTTGCAGAACATCTGCATCAGCCAGATGACCATGAACGGGAATTCCAGACGCTCGAAGAAAAATCCCGGTACCTCGAAGCTGCGCAATAGATCAATAGTGGGCCAGGTGCTGGTAATGGTGGAATCAATAGAGATGCCTCCGATCACTATAATGATGGTCAGGAAATAGATGGACATCAGGATGGCCAGGCCGCCAAGCATAGCTTTGACAGCCTTTTTGGGGTCCTCCATGAATGCCACAAGCGTCATAGTGACTTCACAGCCGGTGAATACAAGCACGGTGGATTTGAGCCCGGCGAAGACGGGGGACCATCCCTTGCCGAGTACAGGACGCAGATTATCGATATCGAACATCCGCAGGCTGAGCACGAAGGAGATGAGCAGAATCATAATGCTGATCGGAAAAACAATGGTGTAGACACGGGCAATAGAGTTGATGCCTCCGTACACGAGGTAGGTGCTCAGCCAGAGAAAAGGAAGGATGACTGCCCAGATCGGAGTCCCCTCCAGCAGAAAAAACAGGGTAACCTCAGCCAGTGTACGGATCTCAAAGCCGGCGATAGTGATGAAATACAGGATTAACAGCATGGACAGAATGCCGCCGATGAACCGGCCGGTCAGCAGCCTTGAGTACTGAAAGACGGTTTTTCCCGGAAATTGCTGGCTGATCTTCACCATAAGGAGGACAGCCAGCATCACAATGGCCCCGCCGAGCAGGGTGGAGATCCAGCCGTCCGGGGTTCCGGCACTCTTGCTCACGCTGCGCGGCAGTGTGAGCACACCCGCGCCCAGCAGTGTATTGTTCAGGAAAATGGCCGTTTGTGTAGCAGAAATTTTATCATCGGTACGTATGAACATACTGCATTCCTCCTTATGCCAGGCGCGGTCATGATCTTCGTTTACTCTGCTTAGTCTTCATCATTTTCGGTCTGCGCTTCATCAGTGCCATCGGAGCGCGCAGGAACAGATCCTTCCAGTCACTGAGCCGGAACGGGGAGAGCGGGGTCAGATAAGGCACTCCGAAGCTCTTGAGCTTGGTCAGGTGGCAGCAGATCAGCAGGAAGAACAGAATGGTCCCGTACATTCCCAGCACCGAGGCGAACAGCATACCGGCGAAGCGCAGCATCCGCAGGGTGATCCCGGCGCTGTACATCGGAATGGAGAAGGAGGAGATGGCGGTTACGGCGACCGTAATGACCAGGAACGGACTGACGATCCCCGCCTGGACCGCTGCATCACCGATGATCAGACCGCCGACGATGCCCATCGCCGGACCAATCGGCTTCGGCAGCCGGATGCCTGCTTCCCTAAGGATCTCAATGGCGACCTCCAGAATTAGCACCTCAATCAGCGAGGGAAAGGGCACTCCCTGCCGGGTTTTGATGATCGTAATCGCCAGCTCTGTAGGAATCAGCCCCGGATGAAAGGAGATGAATGAGATGTACAGGGCCGGAGCCATCAGGGCAAAGAAGGAAGCGCCAAAACGCAGCAGCCGTAGAAGTGTTCCCGGCAGCCAGCGCTCATAATAGTCTTCCGGTGACTGCAGCAGCATGCTGAAGGTTACCGGTGCGATTAGCACAAAGGGCGTGCCGTCCAGCAGAATGGCGACCCGTCCTTCCAGCAGGGCACTGATGACCCTGTCCGGCCGTTCTGTATTCTGCAGCTGCTGGAACGGACTGAGATAATTATCCTCAATGAGCTGCTCGATATAACCGGATTCAGCCAGGAAATCCATATCGATTTTGGAGATCCGGTTCTTGATCTCCTCCAGCAGGTCGGGATTGACGATATCCTTCATGTAGGCCACAACGATCTCCCTTTCAATAGCGGTCCCTGCCCGGAAGGATACCATCTCAAGCTGATCGCTGAGGCCCTGGCGGCGCAAAATAGAGGTATTCTCGCTGAGCACTTCCGTGAAGCCCAGTCTGGGGCCGCGGAGCAGGGCTTCGGAGACCGGCTCGTCCGCCTGGCGGCTGGGAGCACCGGGCATCTCGATCAGGAGCCCGCAGCGCAGCCCTTCGATCAGGAGGGCGGCATGGCCGAAGAGGACAGACTTATTGAAGTCCCTGATATGCTCTTCTTCTCTAAGCTCGCTGAAAGGAAGACGATGCCCGGCCATTTCAACAGAAGACTGTGAACCGGCAGGCATCTCATGCATCAGGTATTGCATGACTTCCATACTGAGCAGCCGGTCACTCTGCATCCCGTCGACATGGATGACGACTCCTTGTGCACCTGTGTTCGCATTTGTGAATGCTCTGAAATGGACATCGCTGTTGTTGCCGATGCCGGATTTAACCGCCTGCAGGTCAGCCTGGAGATCACCGGTAAACCGGGCGGAGGATTCCTCTGGAGCCAGCGGCGGCGGCTGCTGCGCAGGAAGAGTTCTTGCGCCGTGCCCGATCTGGCCGCGTCCGCTGCCGACCAGCTTGTAGAGCGATTTATAGAGATAGGCCAGGAGCAGCGGAACAAGCATAGCCACGCCCGCCTGGGCGAAGATTGCCCAGCCGGGTATATAGGATAGAATCATACCGAACAGTGTAATCATCCCCAGCTCTCGAATTTGGGTATAACGGAGTATGAGCTTTCATCTTCATGCAGTTTTCCAAACTTTATCTAAATTTACTCGTAAATACCGAAAATAATTTAGCACGGTGAGTCCGGCTTATATGCTCCCCGGTTCCGGCAGCCCTGCCACGTGAAATAAGATATAATGCTTAGAGTACAGGTTGTTCCATACATTACGGAATGAAGCAGTCAGGAGAGAGGCGGGGCACATGAAGACTTTACTGGTCACAGGCTACCGGGCCCATGAGCTCGGCATTTATGACAGCAAGCATCAGGGCATTCCCTATATCAAAAAAGCACTCGCGAACCGGATTATTCCGCTGGTGGAGGAGGGACTGGAATGGGTTATCACTCCCGGGCAATATGGCGTCGATCTGTGGGCTTGCGAGGTGGTGCTGGAGCTGAAGCAGCAATACCCCGGGTTGAAGCTGGGCATTATTACAGCTCATGCGTCACCGGAGGAGAAGTGGAAGGAAGAGAAGCAGAATGAATACCGCCGCATTGTTGCCGGAGCCGACTACTACGGAGCCGTTAGCAATGCACCCTATGACGGGAGCTGGCAGTTCAAGGCCAGAGATGATCTGCTGTTGCGCAAAAGCGACGGGATTCTGTTGTTCTACGACGAGGATGCAGCGGAGAGCAGTGCGAAGTTCACCAAAGAGCGGGTCGTGAAGCTTCATGCCGAAGGTAATTATGAGCTGCATCTGATGCATGCAGAGGAGATTCAGAGCATTGCCGATGAAGAGAACCGGCATGACTATGATTGAGAAGGGGGTGCGCAGCTACGAGCTGCGCACCTGGGGCCTGTCCCATGAAGGCAACAGGCATATGGGCATAGCCGCAGATTAGGCATTGTATTATGAATAATAGAGTACATAGAGTGAAGCGGGATCAGATGAAGCTTCGAAGTGAAGGCGGCTTGCGCACCTTATAGTTCTGCTCATAAGCATAGGCGAGTCTGATAAGCACCGGTTCTTCATAGGCCCGGGCGGAGAAGGTTACGCCGAAGGGGGCACCGGCTGAGGTATAGCCTGACGGCACAACGATGGACGGATATCCCGCTCTTGAGGTAATCCGTGCACCGAAGTCAGCGGGGAACAGCAGGGCATCAAGCTGATGCTCGCGCATGGTAGCGTCGATCCCCAGCTCCTTGCAGAGCCTGAGATCCGTCATGCGGTCACGCAGATATTGCGGCTCAGTGAAGGTGCCGGAGGTCGTAAGTTCGGCATCGAGCAGGGTAGCTTGCCCGAACTTCAGCGTCTGGACCGGATGGGCATGATTGAAATCAATAATATCCTTCAGGGTGCGCATCGGTGCACCTGGACCCAGGCGGGCCAGGTAGGCGTTCAACGAGGTTTTGAATTCATTCAGTACCACGGATGAATAGCTGATCTCCCGCGCCGTTGTAATCTCGGCCGGATCGATGATGGTTGCTCCGAGCTCCCGCATTCTCTCCACAGAGGCATTGAACAGCGCAAGCTGCTCCTCCGTCAGTTCCTCGAAGTAATAATCGCGCGGAATTCCGATTCTTGCTCCCCGCAGACCGTCCGCATCCAAAAAAACAGTATAATCCTCATGAACCTTACCTCTGTTCGTACCCATCGCCGCATCTCCGGTATCCTGACCAAGCAGAGCATTCAGCAGAAGGACGGCATCCCGGACCGTTCGTGCCATGGGCCCGGCGGTATCCTGCGTGCTGGAGAGCGGCAGAATACCCGAGCGGCTGATCAGCCCCACCGTGGGCTTAATACCGATAATAGAGCCAAGATTGCCGGGATTGAGGATGGAGCCGGAGGTCTCTGTTCCAACGGAGACGGTGCAGAAATTACAGGCTACCGCTACTGCGGACCCGGCGCTGGAGCCGCCTGTCGGTGTGGAGATGTTATAGGGGTTAAGCACCTGCCCGCCCCGGGAGCTGTAGCCGGAGGGCATGCCGTTTGTCATGAAGTTAGCGAATTCCGTCATATTGGCTTTGCCCATAATGATAGCACCCGCCTCGCGCAGCCTGCTGACGATGAAGGCATCCTCTCGGGCAAAAGAATCGGCCAACGCGAGCGAGCCCGCGCTGGTATGCATGTTATCCCCGGTATTAATGTTATCCTTCAATAGCACGGGGATGCCGTGCAGCGGTCCGCGCGGCCCCTGATGCAGGCGTTCGGCATCCAGGGATTCAGCGATGAACAGCGCATCCGGATTAATCTCCAGCACGGAATTGACGGTCAGGCCGCTTTTGTCATGATCGGCAATGCGCTCCAGATACATCAGGACTAATTGTCTGGACGTGATCTCACCAGTATCCAGAGCAGCCCCAATCTCCGCTATGGTAGCCTCTACGATTTCAAAACTCATGCGGTCCACGCTTCTTTCCCTTTAGGATTTATATAGATTGTTCTTGTAAGTTTTTCGGACCGGGAATGCGTGACTCCAAAGAATGTTTGGTCCTCCGGCCGCTGTATGCGGTAGAAATCGGGTGACTGCTGATGCTTCCGAAGCTAGCTTCCTACGGAAAGCTTTCAGGCGGACGCTACCGCTCCTACAGTTCCAAAATTCTCTTCCGTCACTTTCCTTGTCCTTGTGTTTCCAAATTCAATCTATATATTGGTTTCTCCATATATAAGCACAGTTTTGCCAGTCTTCATAGTGTTGTTTTGCGGGCGGGACGACGCTAACTTTGGATGTAACTTTTAAACGGCTGATTAAAAGGAGGGCTCCTGTGGTTAAATACATCACAAGATTTAACAATACTACTTGCTGATATGACTAGGAGGAATCGAACTTGAAGAAATGGACTACGATATTTATGGGTGTTATGCTAACTGCTGCCTTGGCTGGCTGCGGCAATAATGAGGAACTCAAACCCTCGGAGGGGGCTGCAACAGCTGCGCCTGCAGGGAGCGCGGCTCCAGAAGCTTCTGCATCGGCTGCGCCTGCTGAACAGACATCGGATGGAGTTCCAAGTGTAGAGGATTTGATTAAGAAGACGGTTGCTGCGTCGGATCAGCTGAAGAGCTTCGCGATGGAATCGCAAGTGAAGCAGAAGATCAACGTGAAGAAGGGCACAGAGAATAACGAGCAAGATACCGATATGACCACGAAATCCGAATACATCAAGGACCCGGTAATGATGCATCAGGAGGTGCTGATGAAATCCGCTCAAGGCGACCAGAAGTTTGAGCAGTATGTGACTGCGGACGGCTTCTATTCGCAGATGAACGGTCAATGGATGAAGCTGCCTGCTACGATGGGTCAACAGGTCCTTACGGCTATGCAGCAGTCCTCTAACCCGGAGAAGCAGTTGGAGCAATTCAAGGCGATTTCCGAAAAGACGAAGATCACGGAGGATGGCGATAATTATCTGCTGAGTGCAGAGGTATCCGGCGATGACGTCAAGGAGCTGGCGAAGTCTTATATGAACCAGAACGGAGGCTCCGATCAGCAGATGGCTGCCATGATGGAGCAGATGAACATCAAGAGCATGAATATCGCGTATGCGGTGGATAAGAAGACTTATTTCCCAACCCGTACAGATGTTACCATGGTCATGGATATGACCACCGGAGACCAGACGGTATCCATTGATATGGATATGAAGGCGACCATCAGCGATCACAACAAGGTTGATGAGATCAAGATTCCGCAGGAAGCGCTGGACGCGAAGGAAGTTGAAATGCCTTCAGCACCGTCAGCCCCAACAACGCCGTAACAGGCGTATCGGGCTGAATAGCAATGTAGCACATGGAAACGGCGCTGCCGTCCTTAACAAGGACAGCAGCGCCGTTTTTTTTTGCATAAGTTGTTTTGCGGGGCATTTTTATAAATTAAACGAGTTGCTGAGCATACCAAAGGCTGCACCGGCAATGACGGAGGTGATCAGCTTGTAGAAAATATATCCGGTCACAATGTTAGCGAGGGCAATCGGGTATAAGGTGTCAATTCCCCTGCTGCCTGCGGTGTTCAGCGGATATTGGAACAAAGCCGTATTCATGCTGATGAAGACGAACAGGAAGGACAACGCCACCAGTGTGGTCGAGAAGGAGTGCAGGCTGACAAGTAGTGTGAGAATCGCCAGCACCAACAGCGCCACGGCCGGAACGAGCAGCGTCCCCATTCGGGTAATCAGCAATTTAAAATCGAAGCTGACCTTCTCCAGCCGGAGTACGGCATAAGTAGCTCCGCAAGCAACGGCAAGACCTACAGCCGTCATTAGCAGCGGCTTCAGGAAGCCGGGGCCGAAGATGGCTGAGACATCCCATTTGATGAACAGGGTGAGGAAATATAAGGCCGTCAGCAAGGCCGTAAGCCCCATAGTGATCAGGCTGTTCATGAAATGGGCTACAGGAATTTCCCTCATTGTACTGTACGGGCGGGTAAGGGCTCTCAGGTAAAAGCTCCAATACTGCTTGCCTACCGCCTGTGCCTGTTGTACACGTTCATCCTTGAGCAGATTATTGAACTGCTCAGTTACTTTGCGCTGGGGCTGCGGTTGCCGGGGTTGGTTGTTTGGCCCATCAGGATTCGTGAAGGGGGTTCCGCCTTCCGGATTGTTCATGGTGATTCCTCCTTGTGAAATATATGGAAAATGCCATTGGCTATAGTATAAGGGGACTCACCGGGAAATTCTATAAATTTGCCGGAATATGCAGCAATTCATGCGAAAAAGCCCGTTAATCGTCGATTAACGGGCCGGGGCCATTCTATTCCTGTGGTTCGTCCGCCACCCGGACAAAGCCCTCTTCAGCGAGATATTCCTCCGCTTCAGCCACCGTCTCGAAGGCCATTTCAAGCTGCAGTCCGGCATAGAGATACCACAGATCCTCTTCGAATCTCAGGCTCAGCGTATGGCCATCCTCATTCGTCCACAGCGACTGCGCTTCAGCTGCGACAGTTTGCGCTTTTTTCTTTCTTTTGGAAGGGGCCGGGGCCTCGGGAATGTACATCAAGAGAGAGGTGATGGACGCATCCAGCAGCTCGCGCAGCGCAGCCTCCGAATAATCGCGGATGTTAACCAGTCCCTTATCATCCGTCTCATAGCCCCGCAGCAGCCCGGCATAGACGAAGCCGTTCCCGTTCGGGTGAATATGCGAAGCCACGGTCTTCTTATCGTGACGGCTCTGCTCCAGGTGATAGTTCACCCGTCCCAGCGAGACCTTCCGCGCTTCGAGCTGGGGATAGGAATCAAGAATAGCTAATTTCTGTTCAAAAGTAAGCATATACGCCTCCGGTTTCCACTTGAAATATAAGAATTTATATGTTTTACGCTATAAATTATCCTTCTATTTCTCGCTGAAACGGTCCCATCCTCTAAAAGGACGACAATGCCGTTTCCACTTGTAGTCAGTTGATTATAACACGCAGTGTGGCGCGGGACTACAGGCGTGCTTCCTAGGCTCATGACTCTGCCAGCGGGAGCCGCAGCACGAAGGAGCAGCCCTGCGGCTGGTGGCTGCCCAGCTCCAGACTGCCGCCCATGGCCTCGGCCAGCAGTCTGCTGAACGTCAGGCCCAGCCCGAGTCCGCGGAGAAGGCTCTGCTTGCCCGAGCTGCGGTAGAAGGCTTCGAAGATCCGTTCCCGGCTGTCCGGATGGATGCCCGGCCCGTTATCTGTAACGGTGATTTCAGCCTGCCCCTCCGGCGTAGCCGTAAGTTCAAGCTTCAATTGAAGCTTGCGGTCCGGCGTCTTCGCCTGCAGGCTGTTGCCCAGCAGATTCACAATAATCTGCTGGATGCGAAGCGGGTCTCCCCGCAGCACAAGCGGGGCCTCCGGCAGCAGCAGGATGGGCTTATTGACCTCCTCGCTCTGGGTCAGCATCCATTGATAGAGGATCTCCTCCAGCAGCGGCGCTGCTTCAAGGTTATCATGACGGACGGCAACCATGCCTGCGGTCAGCGCATTGTAGTCCAGCAGATCGGCGACCATATGCTGCAGCCGTTCGGTCTCAAGCAGAGCGATATCGAGGAATTCATTGGCCTCCTCGCCTTCGACAACGCCCTCGCGTACTGCATGGAGCAGTCCTTTGATTGAGGTGACCGGCGTCTTCAGCTCATGGGAGACGCCGGCCAGCATGATGGCCCGCGACTGCTCGAACTGCTGCAGCTTGCCCGCCATCTCCTGGAAGGAGACGAGGAGTTCGTGAATCTCTCGCTCTCTGGCCCCGGTCTCAAGCACGATATTATACTGGCCGCTGCTGATCTGCGCGGCGGCGGCGGCTACCCGCTGAACCGGCTTGGCCAGCTTGATCGACAAGAGATAGATCGTCAGCCAGCTTAAGATAATCAGGAAGACGATGATGATCGAGAAGAAGGTGATCTCCTCTGTCGGAATGTGGCGCAGAGAGCGCTTGGACTGCATAACCAGCACTTGCCCCAGCGTGCCCTGGTCCCCCTGGATCTGCGCGGCAGCGGCCTTGTATTCCGAGGTCCGCGAATCGGTCAGGCTATCATTGAGCTTGTACCGCATCTCCTCGTCCGTCATCGGGGGCTGGGAGTACAGCAGCTCGCCTTCTGATCCGGTAATGATTACGCACATCTCCTCGTTTACTTTAAAGAAGCGTTTGCGGTCCTCCACCAGCTTATTCAGGCCCCTGGTAATGGCTAATTGACCGTCTGTGTCCACGCTGCGGTCAGCGATCTCCTGCGCCAGCAGGGCGGTCGTCTGCATCCGGTTGCTCATCGCCTCCTGCTGAATCCACCAGAAGGTGAACAGTGCCGTCACCAGCAGACCGATGCTGATGATCAGCAGATACCTCAGAGTCCAGTAAGTGAGAATGGAGGTGGTCTTCTTCTTGTTGCGTTTCCTCTTACTCTTATTTATGTTGTCCATAATTGATATCCTGTTCCTCTCAGTGTGCGGATCTCGCCCTCGCGTTCCGGCCAGTGCGACAGTGCCTGACGTAGCCGCTTGATGGAGAGATCAACGGCCCGGTCGCTTCCATCGTAATCCATCTCCCATACATGCTCCAGCAGCTGGTCACGGGTGCAGATCTGATTCGGGCGCTCGGCCAGGAACAGCAGTACCGACATGTCGCGCGGGCTAAGGCTGACCTCTGCCCCGTTCAGAAAGATGCTGCGCGCCGAGAAATCGATGAACAGACTGCCGAAATGGCGCTTGCGGCTGCCGTCCGACCACTGCGAGGGACGGCGCAGTACCGCCTTCACCCGTGCGACCACTTCCTCGGGAATGAAGGGCTTGGACATATAGTCGTCGGCACCGCCGTCCAGTCCCGCGAGCCGGTCATTGATGCCGTCGCGGGCGGTGAGCATGATGACCGGGCAGCTGCTCCGCTCACGGATGAGCTGCAGCAGCTCGAAGCCGTCCATTTCCGGCAGCATGATATCGAGCAGGACCAGCGAGGGAGGCGCCTCCCCGAAGGTGTCCAGGGCACTCCGGCCGTCTGCGGCCCGGGTGACGTGGAAGCCTGCTTTTCGCAGATAGGCACTTAGCACCCGTGCGATGGCTTCTTCATCCTCAACGATTAGTATCGATTTCATCAGCTTCAGTCTCCTAGTTAAAAGTACGACAATTCTATCACATTGCAGGCCGGTATGCTTTGACTTATTCCCGACATATTCCTTTGGTAGAATGGGAGCCAAGCCAATAGAGCAGAGATAAGAGTATGGAATGGAGGAGATCGTATGAAGAAGAGAACCGTCGCTATAACCGCAGCCATTGTAATTATTGCAGGAGCCATCACCGCCTTCATCTTAGTGAACAACAGCCTTGGCAATAAGGTGGAGATTGAATCGGTGATTCCTGAGCAGGCCCAGGACAGCAAAGCGCAGAAGGAAGGAACAGCCAATGCGGCTGCGGCCGCTGCTGCTGTAACGCCAGAACAGTTGAACGGAACCTGGAACATTACAGAGCCGTCCAAGGTCTACTGGTCTGTGACCACATCCAAAGAAACCGTGAACTTCGTAGACCCTTCCGTTAAGGGAACCTGGAAGGTGAATCTGGAGGATGCCTCCGCGATGACCGGCGAAGGGTCGGTAGAGATGAACGCACTTGATTCGGGAACCGCCCCACGGGACGAGCATGTTAAGGGATCGGACTTCTTGTCCGTGGCAGAGTTCCCGGAAGCCACCTTCAAGGTGAAGTCCTTCTCGGAGCTGCCGAAGGAATGGACAGAGGGTACAGCGGTACCGGTACAACTGAAGGGGATGCTGGCTGTAAAGGGCATTGAGAAGGAAGTCACGTTCGACTCGCAGGCCGCATACAGCGGCGGAGAGCTTAAGCTGTCGGGCACGACTACCGTAACCTTCGAGGATTTCGGCCTCAGCAATCCGCACTCCATCGTGCTCAGTACCGAGAACAACCTTGAGGTGCGCCTGGAGCTTGTGCTTAAGAAATAACATAGAAGTTGGAGAAGATGAAGTTGGAGAGGACCCTCCCCGTTGCCGTGGATTTGCGGCTGGCGGGGAGGGTTTTTGATGTAACTTGGGCGGAGGCGAAGGTGGGGGCGGCTGTATGTGGAAAACCGACCATATTGGGCCGGCGCAGGGCGTATGGCTGGAATGTAATCGAAAAAACGATTACATTAGGCTCAGCGTGGGCATATGGCCGGAATGTAATCGAAAAAACGATTACATTAGGCTGGAGCTGGGCGGATGAGCGGAATGTAGACGATAAACCGAACACTATCGGTGCTGCTGCGGTGAGATGGACATATGCTATTCATACAAGCGGTCGGTGAGAGAATGCTCTCAGAATTGGCGAATTCGTGCTGACGGTGCAAATTCCCGCCTCCAGGTTAAGTATAAGAGATACATAGTCATTCAACAGGACCATCAAGTAAGGAAGGGAGCTAAGATATATGGACCGAAAGGCCAAGACCATACTGCAAAAAACATTCTGGAGCGCCAGCGGCTGGAAGGGGGCGTACGGGCCTTTTTCCGGTGAAGATTTCGACTATGCCAAGAGCAAGGGGGTCATGTTCGATCCTCTCACAATCACTCATGATGAACTGGTGGAGAAGCTACGGGTGCTGCACAGCAGAAGTGTGACCCGGGACAAGGTGGCGGCTGCCTTCCTGCATAGCCTGTCTACCCGGAAGGTTCATCTGCGGAGCGCCTTGTCCAGTTGGGCTTTGACCTCGGAGCTGGCTGCACATACCTACGCCCAGCCCCCCGCTGAGCAGCCAAGGTATAGCAGCTGTGCGGCCTGTGATGCCAGACACTTGATGTCTGATCAGCAGTACAACGCTGTGGATCTGAATGTGCTCAATTTCGAGCGGGTCAAATGGGGCGGCATCCGCCTCAATAAGCTGCTGTATTGCTGGCTGGATCTGGAGCTGTTTAGCCGGGAAGAGGAGGTGGAGGCAACTCCGCAGGATCTTCGTTTTTTGCAGGACATGGCCGAGGCCGTTAAGCAATGCGGCAGCAAGGACGGGGCACGGAAGCTGGAGAAGCACTGGAAGAATATTTTCCCTTCTAATCAGTATGAGCGGGATGTGGTGATGGAGATCTGGGGATATGCTGGCATTCTGGTTCCGCAGGAGGAGCCGCGCCAGGGACGGGGCGGAGACAATGACTTCAACGCTGTAGCTAACTGGCGCGGTGAGGACGGTTATTCGGAGGAACGCCTGAATCTGTTGTTCGGGCTGTAATACACACTTGTCTGGAGCTGGAGGGTCCTGCCGGGAGGCGGACATGTACACACCAGGGAGATTTTGATAGAATCAGAGGGACCTGAGCTTCATTAAGAGGAGGAGATTACTATGGCAGAAGATAACGCTTACACGATAAAATGGGGCATTCTCAGCACAGGCTGGATCGCCCATCAGTTCGCCACGGATCTGGCCCACGCCAGCAATGGGGTGGCCTATGCGGTCGGCTCGCGCTCGCAGGAGAGCGCGGATAAGTTCGCCGCCGATCACGGCATTCCTGTCGCATACGCCACCTACGAAGAGCTGGTTAGCGATCCTGAAGTGGACGCCATCTATATTGGAACGCCGCATCCGTTCCACCGTGAGAACGCGCTGCTCGCGCTGCGTGCAGGTAAGGCTGTGCTGTGCGAGAAGCCTTTTACCGTGAACAGTGGTGAGCTGGAGGAAGTCGTGGCCTATGCCCGGGAGCATAAGCTGTTCCTCATGGAAGCGATGTGGAGCCGGTATATCCCGGCGCATGTGAAGGTGCGGGAATGGCTGGCCGCCGGGCGGATTGGCGAGGTGAAGCTGGTGAAGGCGGACCTTGGGTTCCGCTCCGACTGGAAGCCGGAGGGACGCCTATTGAATCCGGCCCTTGGCGGCGGTGCGTTGCTGGATGTCGGCATCTATCCGGTCTCCTTTACCTCAATGGTTCTTGGACCTCATCCAGAATCGATCGCCAGTACCGTTCATATTGGGGAGACCGGCGTGGATGAGCACTTCTCGCTGCTGTTATCCTACGGGAATGGCGTATCTGCTTCACTGAATGCCGGCATCCGCCTGAATCTGGACGATGAAGCCTATATCTATGGAGCGGAAGGCCGTATTGTGGTTAATGGCACCCTGGTTAATCCGAAATCGGCCGAGCTCTACGTGAACGGCGAATTAGCGGAGAAGTTCGAAGATGACCGTGCTTCGGTAGGCTATGCCTTCGAGGCGGAAGAGGTGGGCCGCTGCCTTCAAGCGGGGCTTATTGAGAGTCCGGTAATGACCCTGGATGAATCCTTAGCCATAATGAAGCTGCTGGATACTGTCCGGGCACAATGGGGGCTGAAATACCCTGGCGAATAACCGCCGGCATGAGGCTTCTGGAAAGGGGGAGACCAAGTGACATTGACAATGGACCGTTATCAGGGCTGCCTGCAGGGGCTGGCCGCCGGAGATGCACTGGGAACAACTGTAGAGTTCCAAGCGCCGGGCACCTTCAAGCCAATGACAGATATTGTCGGCGGCGGGGTATTCGCCCTCCAGCCGGGTCAGTGGACGGATGATACCTCCATGGCTCTCAGCCTTGCGGAGAGTCTGCTTGCCATGCAGGGTTTCGATCCGGCAGATCAGATGCAGCGTTATGTGAAATGGTACCGCGAAGGAGCACTCAGCAGCACCGGCCGGTGCTTTGATATCGGTAACGCAACGCGCGAAGCGCTGCACCGGTTTGAAGCAAGCGGGGAGGCGTACAGCGGTTCAGAGGACCCGTTCTCGGCCGGGAACGGCTCAATTATGCGTCTGGCTCCGGTGGTGATGTACTACGCGGAGCAGCCCGCTGAGGCGATCCGCTATGCAGCAATGAGCTCAAGAACCACGCACGGGGCCGCCGAGTGTCTTGCTGCCTGCCGCCTGCTTGCGGCATATATTCTCGCCGGGCTGCACGGCTGGAGCAAGCAGGAGATGCTGGCGCCGGAGGCTTTCCATGAATGGCTGGATGAAGATTCGCTGACGCCGCATACGCTGAACATCAAGCAAGGCTCCTACAAGCTGAAGGAGCCGCCGCAGATTCAAGGCTCGGGTTATGTCGTGGAGTCGCTGGAAGCGGCATTATGGGCATTCCATAAGTCGGACAGCTTCGCAGAGGGCGCGCTGCTCGCCGTGAATCTCGGCAATGACGCCGACACCACTGGTGCCATATACGGCCAGATTGCCGGGGCATACTATGGGCTCAGCGGCATTCCAGCGGGATGGAGCCGCAAGCTGGCAATGCGTGAGCTGATCAGCGACTACGCGGGGCGGCTGTTTACGGAGCGGGTGCAATAGGCGGAGTAAGCGGAGGTAGTTAAGCTGCAACAAACAGGCGGGGCGCATGGGTTACAGGGTGCCCCGCCTGTTTGTTGTGCAGTGCAGGACATGCGGAGTTTCGCATGTGAACTATTGAAGTTGGTTCATTGCGTTAACGCTATAATGTGTGAATCTGCGTTTGGAGGAGACATTCAGAGATAAGTGTATTCTGTACAATTAAAAACCGCGAAATGGTAAGCTTTCCTCTCCTAACTGTAGTCTGTACAACTAAATTTACCCGAGTGGTCGAGAACCGGGGCATGGAGGTATTTTAGATGTACGGAATACAGCTAAACTGCGATTCGATGGTACATCAGTCGTTTTAGTTGTACAGAATGCACTTAACTAATCGCTTGTGACTTAATGGGGGCATGAATGATGATCTTAGGCAGATTCTGCACCCATCGCCGACTTCTACGCTGATTTGAAAGTAGCTGATTGTATTTCCTGCATTAGAAAACTCATATTTGACCATGAAATGAGATTCTATTGTATTTCGTGCAGCGGAATGTTGCGTTTTGGGCGGAAAATGGCCTTTATTCAACATTCAATTGCACCGAATACAGTAGATTCTATTTCGTAGCCTTTTTGACAGCATTCCATTGTACAAAATACAGTTACCACAGTTCCAGCGCCCACAGCATCCGAATAACTGCTCCTGTAGGCGCTGGTTTGTTATAGCTCTGATGCTCTACTCCTTATCTTTTTCGGAACAAGGCCGTCCACAGAAAAGCTTCACCAAACAGGTTCTCACTCTGCTCCGTCTGGCGCATCCGCCGGAACTTCACATTCTCGAACCCGCTGAAGAACATCTTAAGCTGCTCCTCCGTCAACCCTAATCCACCTCTCATCCGCCGTTGACGGTAGACCTCCCAATCGGTAATCTCTGCACCCATGGAGCCCGCTGCGAAGCAGGTCAAGCCGAAATAACCGCCGGGCGTGAGCGTCCGGTTCAGCAGCTCCAGATAACTGGCTCTGCGGTGGGGATAGATGTGATGGAAGCATCCGCTGTCATAGATCAGGTCATAGCTCCCGGGCGCCAGTTCCAGGTCAAAGATATTCCCGCAAGTAAAACTAACCTCTACCCGGTGTGCCGCCGCACGCTCCATTCCCCAATCGACCGCTGCCTGAGAGATATCCACAGCGTCTACCTTACAGCCCTGCTGCGCCATGTACACCGCATTTCTGCCGCCTCCGCAGCCTAGCTCAAGCACCCTGCCCGGGGTAAGCACCCCGCTGCTGAAGGATTCCACCAGATTCTCATCGGGACAATCCCGGAAAAAAGGAATGCCCTTCTCCTTATCCGCATAGAACCCATTCCACCACTCCCCCTCGTCCCGGAAAAGGGAGTCCAGCATCCTCAGCGTGTCCTCATGGCTATAAATCGTTTCCTCTGCCATTCTTATCACAGTCTCCCTTCTCATCATCATGCGGCAAACCGAATGTACACTATGAGACAATCCAGATAGTGACTCTCCTAAATTATGTTATAATATTCCGGGAATACGTTCTGTGCGGTTGGTTGCAGGGAGCGGAAATTCTATGAGAAGGAGGGAAGCGTGTGCTATGGACGGCAAGTCTATCCAATCTGCTGCTGAAGCCGGACAACCGGCAGCGGCACAGCGAATTACTTCAGGAAATCGCCAGCTATATAAGCACTCATATTCTGAATCATCCGCTGCTTGCGGAAGATTGCGGGCATATCAGCATCCTGCTTGATGGATCAACGGCCTTGGGGATTGTGGACGACAGCTCGGATATCGATCTGATTCTGGTCTGCCGGAATGAACAATATGAGCCGATTACGAGCCGGTTTGAACGGGCAGGGCTGATCCCGGAGAGCAGCAGCTTATTTGTCGATGTGCATCTGCCCAGCGGCAAAACAGGACATTACACCCTGCTCACATTATCGGAGCTGGAGCAGGCTCTGGGGAAGGGGCAACTGGACTGGCTGTGGAATGCATCCGTCTCCTGTCTCTATCATGATCCGCTGGACCTGAAAGCGTTGTTCGCGAAAGCGGTTCCGCTGTCTTCAGATCTTCTGATGAGCCTGCGGAAGAAGACCTACATAGACCTTCGGAGTGCTGCCAAAAGCCTGGATAATCCCGTGCGCCGGGGAGACGCTTTTCCGATTCTTTTTCAGGCGGTGGAGGTGTTCAAACAGGCCTTACGCTGTGCCATCACGGTGGAGGGCTACCCGTACCCGTATGACAAATGGCTTGTACAGGTAGCAGAGCAGCTTCCAGTAGGGAAAAGGGTGCTTGACTGTATGAAGGACTTCCGGCTCTACCTATCAGAAGATCTGTCCTACGCGCCAATGTACCAGGAAGATAACAGCTTTGTGAAGATGGAGAAGCGGGTCCGTCAGGTGCTGCTGGAGGAATTCCGCCTACGCGGCGTAGATGAGCCTTGGCTGGTGGAATGGTGGAAGTACTTAGAGGATTAAATGGAGTTAGATAAATGGGAGAGGTGAAAAGATGAAGGACAAGGTGTGTATTCTGGGAGTCCCCTTCTCCAAATTGACGCTGGAACAGACGACTTCGCTGCTGGACGAGCAGATCATGGACGGGCAGGGAGGGCTGTTTCATCTCATTACGGCGAATCCGGAGATTACCCTGGCGAGTCAAACGGACGAACAGCTGCAGGAGATCATCGACTCGGCAGATCTGATTGTCCCTGACGGGATCGGCATTGTGATGGCGGCGCGAAGACAAGGCAATCCTATTGCGGAGCGGGTGACCGGCTACGATCTGCTGCTGAGTTTACTTGCGAAGGGAAATGAACGGGGCTGGAGTTTTTATTTTCTGGGTACAGATGAGTCTACTAGCAGACTGGCGGTGGAGCAGATTAATCTGCGCTATCCGCAGGTGAAGATTGCCGGGAGGCATCACGGGTTCTTTGCACCTGACGAAGAGCCAGGGATTATCGCCAGTATTCAGCAGTCCAAGCCGGATGTGCTCATTCTTGCCCTGGGTGCTCCGTACTCAGATAAATGGCTGTATAAGCACAAGGAAGAATTACAGAGGATTAAGCTTGTTTTTGGCGTGGGCGGAAGTCTGGATGTGATCTCCGGGAAAGTACGACCGGCACCGGCCATCTGGAAAAAAATGAATCTGGAGTGGGCGCACAGACTGTTGTTCTCACCCGTCGCCAAAGGCCAGAAGTCACGCTGGCGCAGACAATCTGCGCTGCCGAAGTTCGTCTACCAGACAATGATCCGAAAATGAAATCTACAAGCAATAGTCTTATAGAGAAAGGGGCTAAACCCATGTCCAAGAGCTTTGAAGTAACACTCCAAAAAGTAGTCGACCACTCTTACTCTATTGAAATCGGTGAGCATCTGTTTGCCTCATTAGTTCGCGATTTGCAGCAGGGGCTGCTTACGGGGATTAGTAAATTTGCTATTATCACAGACTCTACGGTGGAGCCGTTATATGGCCGTCCCTTACTGGAGCTGCTGCAGCGCGAGGGATTCCAGGCGGAATTGTTCTCCTTTCCGGCGGGAGAGGGCTCGAAGACCCGGGAGACGAAGGCAATACTGGAGGACCAATTGCTAAGCCATGCTTATGGAAGGGATTGCTGCATCATTGCGGTGGGGGGCGGAGCGGTGACGGATCTGGCGGGCTTTTTGGCAGGAACCTTTGGCCGGGGAGTACCTTCTCTGAATTATGCTACCACCTTGCTGGCAGCAGCAGATGCCTCCGTTGGCGGCAAAACAGGCGTGAACACACCCGTCGCCACCAACCTGATCGGCGTATTTCACCAGCCCCGTAAAGTATACATAGACTTGGCTGCCTGGCGCACACTTCCGTCCCGTGAGTTCAGAAGCGGTCTGGCCGAGACCATCAAGCATGCCTGTCTGGGCGATGAGCAGTTCTTCGGTTACCTGGAAGCGAACATGGACAGAATCATTACGGAGCAAGGGGAGCTGATCCTCGATGCCCAGGTGTGCGAGCATATTGCGCTGACGAATTGCCGGATCAAATATGAAGTGGTGGAGCAGGACGAGCATGAGCATAATCTGCGGCAGATTCTGAATCTGGGGCATACGGCAGGCCGGGCGCTTGAGGCGCTCAGCGGTTACCGCTTGCTGCATGGTGAAGCCGTTGCCGTGGGGCTGGTCATCCAGGCGAAGCTGGGTGTGAAGTTTGGTTATATGACGGAGGAAGAGGCTAACCGGGTAGTGGCTTTGCTGAAGAAGGCGGGTCTGCCAACAGAGCTTCCGGAGTACATTTCAAACCGGGCGTTAGTGAACAAGATGTACACGGACAAAAAAGTGCGCAGCGGCCGCATCCGCTTCGTCTTCCAGGACGGTATCGGGAGGATGAAGCTTTTCGCAGACGGCTCTTATTCGGTTCCGGTTGAAGAATCGGAGGTCATGGAGCTGCTGGAGGAGATTCGTGGGAGCTGAAGCTGAATCCGCATCCCTCCATTCAGGGTAATATAGAGAAAGAGAGCTTAGGAGGGACGAACATGGGTAACCCGCTGAAGGAATTCAAGAACAGCATCGATGGGCTGAAGCAGTCACTGGATGGAGTGAAGCAGTCAGTCGATGGACTGAAGGCTCCGGTCGAGGAGTTCAAAGCGAATATGCAGGAGACGGTGGAGTCGGCAAAGCTGCGGAGTGACGGGGTGAAGTCGGAGCTTGGGCGGATGAAAAAGTCGGTCAAGGATACTCAGGAGGTGCTCGGTGAGGTGAAGGAGACGCTGAGCGCATCGGCGGAGGTGCTGTACAAGAGGAAGCGATATCTAAGACTGTTCAGCCGCAAAAGAAAACCGCAAACCGCCAAGGCCCTCCGTTTGTAATCTACACCCCACTTGTGCTGGGACATATTCCACGCGCCAAAAGAAAACGCAAGAGTCATGCGGCATCCGTACCGTGTGGCTCTTGCGTTTTTGGTATTCCGGTCCATGCGGACTGAAGGGCCGTTTCCGCACATCAAGGCGGCGTCAAGCTTAAGCTCCCCATCGAATCGACTACAAACACAGGGACAGACTCCTCGCCAAGCTCCGTCACCACCGTGCCGTATCCATTCTCGAACTGGCCGCTGACTGCGGTGAGTCCGGTAATCTGGCTTATCTCGCCTTGAAGCAGCAGATAGCGGCCGTTCGAACGGGCGACGGCTCTTCCGGCAGCGTCAATCGAGATCTCGCAGGTCAGCATCACCTTCTCATAAGGAAACAGCTCAAGTTGTGTAGCATCTATAGGCGTGTAAGTGAACTCCTGATAGAGTTCCGAGAATTCATATATCCCGTTCACCTGGCGGAAGATAGCCGTCCTGCCGGCGGCACCATCGGCCAGATCGGTGTTCATTACGCGGATGGAGCCATCCTCCGCCATCAGCTCATAGCTGCTGCCTGTGAAGCTGAACAGCAGGGAGATTCCCTCCGGCCGGATGGCATAGCCTGTGAAGGTGCTGCGTCCGTCAGTCTCACCGCTGTTAGCTACAACTACTGGAACTTCGGAGTAAGCAGACAACGCTTCGTCAAAAGAAAGAGCGCTCAGCATCCCCGAACCCGGGATCACCTCCCCGGTCCGGGTGGAGACCGTGCCGTCCCCGCTCATCTCGGCGTAGACCAGCTTGCCGCCAGTGTCTACTCCGGCTACGGCCACCTTGGCACCGTACTTATCAGTGACGGAGGCTGTAAGGGAGTAGCTGCCCTGCACTTCGCCGCCCGGCAGCAGCCGGAGCGGCTCGGCCAGGTTCCAGGCCAGCGTTGCGGCAGCGGTCTCCTTGGAGGTATCCTGCACTGGAGCCAGCTCCGCATAGAGCCTGATGGCATCCGCATACTGGCCGCCGCGCACATGGCGCGTGCCCTCGCGGAGCAGCCGGGCAATGCTGTTATCGATCAGCTTCAGCGCCTTGGAACTGGTGATGCCGGCGGATGCCGCATAGCTGCGGTAGCGGGCGGCATGTCCGGCGAAGGCTGCGGTGTTGTCACCGTCCAGATCCTTGTTCAGGATGAGCGAAGCGCTCTCCTGAACCTGCTTGTTAAGCCAGGGCGCGGTATAACTATGATTCTTATAAGCTTCTTCCATAGAGAGGGCGCTCTCCAGCATAGGCCCGAAGCTTCCGGCTGCGGCCAGAGCCTTGAGCCTCGCGGTATCATGAGCCTTGAAGCTCGCAGCGAGCAGCTTATCCTTGGCGGCGGCTCCCCCGTAATAGTCTGCCGGAATCTGCAACAGGCTCCATTTGAGACTGTCCGTACTGCCGCTGCCCGTCCCCGAATCTGACTCCTTAGACGAACCTGCGGCAAGTCCGGCCAGATACTCATCCTTGAACTGCCGGAACCCGGCGGTCATCTTGTCTGAGACGCCTGAATCCGCCGAGAGCTGGCGATAATAGGCTTCATAGGGACCGCCCGGCGTCATATACTTTCTCTTCAGGCTGAGCAGTGAAGCATAGCTCTCCATCATCCCTGCGAAATCCTTCACAGTCAGCTGGTCCGCAAGTGTTAAGGACAGTCTGCTTAGACTGCTGCGGATGCCCGTGATGGGAGCCAGCTCTGCCAGTCTTGCATTAATTTCTTCTTCTTTATAGGAAATCGCGTGATTGGCCGCTGCTTGGCGGTACCGGTTCTCGGCAGCGATAAGCTCCCCGGCAGCGTACAGTTTTCCGGCTTCTTGTACATCCTGCAGCTTATTCTTAATCCCCAGCGCCTTCTGTCCCAGCGGGAGCAGCATCAAAATACACAGAATAATCATAATATTCCGCAGGGTTATAGCCCGCATGATCGTCATATAATATAGCCCCTTTATTTCATAGATAAGGTTTAGAGCGGCAGTATGCTTCTAACCTTATACTTCAGGGTCCCAGCGGTACTTAAGCTCACGGATCTCCTCCACCTTGGCATCCAGGCCGTTCCACGGCTCATAGGGATTTGCGGCAATCAGTTTGGATAAGCGCAGGAACCGGTCCTTAGGCAGCTCCTGCACATAGCGGCCGATCATGCCGGAGTAGAGCAGTGCGTATCGCTTCATGCGGACCGCAGCACTGGCAACGGCGGTCATAATGACCAATCCCTCATCCATTTCGAGAATCTGCACCTCGTAATTCTTGACATAGCGCAGAGTGCGGTCTTTGATCAGCTCGGGACGGACCCTGGCGATCTCGCCGATATATTCAGCCAGCAGCGGCTCGAAGTCCTTCAGCAGCAGCTGCTCCAACTCCAGCGTCATGTCCTTGCGCAGCTGGAAGCCGTGCAGCAGGGCGACGCGCTGGCGGGAGATCCGGTCTCCGCGCAGCAGCACGGAGATCTCGCGCAGCTTCTCATAAGCGAGCACATCATTCTCGCGCAGTACCGTCACGGCTTCCTGGCGGTTCAGCTCCAGATCTTCCTTGATGCTGATAATATTACGGCCAAGCAGTTTGTTCAGCGCATACAGATTTTCGTTCTGCCGAACTTTTCGCTGCGTATAGTAGACCAGTCCGGCTAATACAAGACCGCCTGCGCCGCACAATACCATCTGCAGCAGATTCTGTCCGAAATAGATTCCGGCCAGGGTCAGCAGGAGAATAACGAGCAGCCGGGTCTGTACCCTGCGCCCGGCTAAGGAAGCAGCATGCTTCTCTACCGGAGCCAGCGAGGCACGGCCGCAGTGGGTGCAGCGTTCCTCGCCCAGCGCGGTGTAACGGTGACAGCGGCGGCAGATGCGCAGCTTTTCGAAGGCGTAACGGGGAGCCTTGAAGGGACGGAAGATCACCGGTTTCTTTTTACTCACGGGCCGTATCTCCTCCGTTCAATGCAGCCAGCAGGCGCTCGTCGATATCCTCACGGGTGAGCGGCTTCCGCTGGCGGGAAGCATATAGAATGATCTGAATCACAGCATAGAGAAACGTTATCCCGAGTATGGCGTATGTAATCATGGAACTCTTCCTTTCTGCTCTGGTTACGGTCTTTTAATCAAATATTCAGGAATGCGGCGTATACTTAGAATAGTCTATCCGGCTCAGGATGGCGATTGTTACTAGCGGAAGTGCCGGTCCAGCGGTCACTATGTTGAAGTTTACAAGGTTTAATTATATCATAATGGCATGCTATTGACAGAATTTAGCTATGCGTTACGGATCTGCCATATCCGCCTAATTTCACACAAGAGGAGCCCTATTTATGCTTCGTAACGAACGTAATTTCAGCAAGGCCAAGAATAGACTGCAGCGCATATTGCCTGTATTGCTTATGATCTTATGCATCACTGTATCTCCATATGCTGCTTCGCGAGCCAGCGCGGCTTCGGCCGCACCCTCACATATCGACGCTGTGCTGCTGATCGATGTCAGCAACTCGATGAACAAGAGCGACAAGAACAAGATTGCCAATGAAGCGATGAAGATGTTCATAGATATGCTGTCCACTCAAGGCGATAAGGTAGGCATTGTAGCTTACACCGATAAGGTGCAGCGCGAGAAGGCGCTGCTCGGCATCAAATCCGCCGGCGACAAGGAGGATCTGAAGAATTTCATCGACGGGCTTAGCCGCGGACCCTACACGGACCTTGCGGTCGGGATGGAAGAGGCGGTAAAGGTGCTGGAGAACGGCAGCGATCCCGGCCATGAGCCAATGATCGTCATGCTGGCGGACGGCAACAATGACCTGAATGAAGCCAGCGGCCGGAAGCAGTCCGATTCCGACAAGGAGCTGAAGGCGGCAGTAGAGGCTGCCAAGCAGAAGGGGTATCCCGTATATACCATAGGGCTGAATGCAGACGGCAAGCTGAACAAGAATATTCTGGCCGGGCTGTCCAGTGAGACAGGCGGTAAGGCATTCACTACCAATTCCGCCGATGATCTGCCGCAGATTCTCAGCGAGATTTTTGCCAGCCATTTGAAGCTGAAGGTGGTGCCGGTGCCATCCATTACGGCAAACGGCGATTATCAGGACGTAACGGTGAACGTGCCGAACAGCAGTGTGCTGGAAGCGAATATCTCCATTATGTCCTCGAAGCCGGTGACGGCGAAGCTGAGCGATCCTTCCGGCAAGGAAGTTGCTATTCCCTCGGATAAGGTGCTGCTGTCGAAGTCGTCCACCTACACCCTGATCAAGCTGCTCTCGCCGGAGCAGGGGGACTGGAAGCTCCAGGTCAAGGGCGTGCCGAAGGATAAGATCGATATTAATCTGGTATTCAACTACGATCTGGAGCTGAAGCTGGATGCCCTGCCCGCCAAGTCTTACGGCAAAGGCGACAAGGTTGAGATCTCTTCCCATCTGTACAGCAACGGGGCGGAGGTAACGGAAGGCAGCCTGTATCAGGAGATGAAGGCTGTGCTGCTGGCTACAGATAAGGACACCGGCCAGGTGCAGGAGATTCCGCTGGATAACTCGGGTGCCGAGTTCAAGGGTGCTTTTGAAATCAAGGATAATCATGAATACGAACTGAAGGTCCGGGCCGAAGAGAGCAGCTTCTATCGGGAGAGCGATGTGCTGACCATCAATGCCAAGACCGGAACGGTGGCGACCACCCCGCCGTCAGCAGGCACTCCTGCGGGCGAAGAGCCAGCCGCTGAAGAGACCTCGAACACGCTGTACTATATCATCGGCGGCATTGTGCTGCTGCTGGCTGCGGCTGCCGCATTCTGGCTGCTGCGGAGTAAGGCAAACAGAGGGTTCGTCGGACAGATGGTGGTGGAGGTGCTGGATACCAATACCGGGGAGAAAACCTATCCGCAGTACAAGAAGCTCTCCGGCTTCCGCGGCAAGTTCACGCTTCATCAGCTGCTGCAGCTGGCCCCGGAGCTGAAGGAGAGCGAGAAGCTGGTCTTCACGCCGGGAACGAATGACCGCCTGCTGCTGCGCAGCGGCGAGGGCATTACTGTAGAACGCTCAGGGCGTGCTGCTGATACCTCGCGGGGCCTGGAGATGAAGAGCGGGGACCGGGTGACGGTCTCTCTGCAGACGGTAGACAAGACGATTTCTCTGGAATATCTGATCTGATAAGCAGGCTAAGCGTACGCTCCCAAAGCAATCATGCGAAGTGATTCGGGATGCGTAGGCTATCACAACTTTTGGGGGAAAACCTATGAAACCGGTAGTAAGAGAACATATTCAACAGCTGGATGTATCGCTTGGCGGAGGGATCGTCAGCGACAAGATCAGAGTGGATACCATCGATAACCCGATCCTCATTATCGGGCTTGGCGGCACGGGCATTGATGCCCTGCTGCGGCTCAAATACCAGATTAACCGCCGCTTCAAGCTGCCTGAAGATCCGTTGTCCAAGAAGAAGCGGGATAAGCCCGATAACGTGGAATTCCTGGCGTTCGAGACCAATGAACAGGACCGCGGCAAAAAATACAAGGGCATCGGCCTCGACCCGCAGAATGAATTCGTGCTGCTGGCCAATGCAGAGATCGGCGGACTGCTGCAGAACCGCAGCATCCTGGATTCTTACATTACAGACTGGCTGTCGCCGGAGCTGAGCATCACAGACGGCATGAACGGAGCTGCCGGGGTGCGCCAGGCCGGACGCCTGCTGCTGTTCACGAAGATCAACCAGGTGGTTGCCGCCATCGACAAGAAGATCAAGACGCTGTCTGTCGGCACCAGCAAGAAGCTCATGGTCTTCCTGCTTACCGGTCTGTCCGGCGGCACAGGCAGCGGGGCGTTTCTGGATATAGCCTACATCGTGCGCGGCATCATTGAACGTGACTACGGCGCAGCCGGGATAGACCGTGTCAATACGCTGGGCTATCTGTTCACACCGGACGTCAATCTGTCGAACAAGAGCCTCAGTGAGCATACCCGCGAGTATATCCGCAAGAACGGGTATGCCGCGCTCAAAGAGCTGGACTACTGGATGAACGTGGACAGCCGGGGCGAACGCTTCCGCCAGAAGTACGGCAATATTCTGAGCGTTAACTCGCCGCTCCCGCCGTTCAATCTCTGTCATCTCATCTCCGCAACCAATACGGAGGGCAAGCTGCTGGAGAATGCCTACGATTACTGCATGAACGTGACGGCTGAGAACATCACCAACTTCATGGCCAGTGAAGAGAAGGCCTCCGGCGAGGAATTCGCCATCCATGACTATATCAGCAACATCCGCACGAACATTGCCCAGATGAACAAGACTTATCCTGCCAACTATGAATACAACATTATCGGGGCATCCTCGGCCGTGCTGCCGATTGAGGAAATGACAACATACCTGGCCTACCGCCTCTTCGACAAAATGGACAAGATGTTCCATCACGCCCCGAATCAGGAGGATGTGGAGAAGATGGCGCGCAAGCTCGGCATTGATCTCGATACGATGATCAAAACGTTCGAGTCCCGTGTGCCGGAGCCGCTGCCGGGCTATCAGAACAGCGAGCGTCTCAGCCATGCGAACGTGGTCAAGAATCAGGTCGTCAGCATGGATACGGAGCTGGAGCAGAACTTCCTGGCCCGTGCGCGTGAGGAATATATCAAATCCAAGAAGCAGCTTCCCGGCGAGATTGCCGGACGCTTCGGCGAAGAGCTGGAGCGCATCTTCCTGCATCCTGAGCAGGGGCCGTTCTATGTGTCGCGGCTGCTGTACACAGAGAAGGGCTTCTGCATCCTGAAGCTGATCCAGTCTTATATTGAAGCGCTGCGCGAGAGTCTCTTGCGCCTGCCGCGTGATATTGAGACCGCACAGGAGAGTGCAGAGGATAAGCTGGGCGATGCGCGAAGCGCTTTTGTGTCCAAGGAGAAGAAGAAGAACGCCTATATTGAAGCCAAAATCAATGAATACTGGCTGCATGCCGATGTGGAGCGCACCGAACAGATGATCCAGTTCTATGAAGATCTGTATGAGCTGCTGAATGAAGAGAACAGCCGGATCTACGGTGTGTTCACCGAGATTCTGACCGCGCTCAGCTCGATCTTCGAGAAGAACGGCGATATTCTGATTAACGGCGAAGAGCAGGCAGACCACAAGGGCAACAAAACCTACTACTGGAATATCGTCAATGTGCCGGATATCTCGGCGACCATCTCCAAAATCATGGACCAGAAGGACGGCGATGATCTGATCCGTGACTTCACACGCGAGATGCTGAAGCATTCCGGGCGCTGGGTTAGAGAGCAGGAGATTGATATTGTCCGCTCCATATCCGAGTTCCTCAGCGACAAGTTCGGGGACCTCATTACCCGTTCAATGGAGGACTTCCTGGTGATGAAATACGGGCGTGAGGAGCCGCTGGATAAGTTCGTGGAGCGGATCATTGCCGGACGTCTGGATGAGGATGCGGTGCCGATTTTCCACCTCAGCAACAGTTCGGGCAGTCTGCACTTCCCATCCTGGGGCTTCGTCTCTGTGCCGGTGAAGGCGCCGGGGATTCTGAAGGGTGTGCGGAATTATCAGAACAATGCGCTGGGCAAATCGCAGTTCACGATCAAGGAGAGCGAGGTCAAGAACCGGATTTTCTGGCTGAATACACGCAACGGGGTGCCGCTGTTCGTATATACGCCGCTGCGGGTGTACGAGGAGAACTACGAGCGGACCATTCTTGACAAGGAAGGCATCGGCCGCCATCTGGTGATGACCGATAAGGACAACTGGACCTATCTGCCTTCGCCGATCCCGGAGAAGTCTTGGGGTGATACGTATGCGAATCCACGGGTTCGTGAGTACAATGCCAGAGTGCGGGCAGATTTCGGCCGGGCGCTGGAGTCTGGTGTGATTATCGAGAAGGGTGTAGATGAGAACACGAGCAGCCGCTTCTCCGTAATTTTCACGAAGCCGCTGGATCTGGGCAAGCTGCTGGGCGCTTATGATCTGCAGTTGGATGCGCCGCGCCCGAATCTTGGTGAAGTACGCAAGGCTGCTGAGGAGCTCAAAGCGCTCCGCACAGGAGGTCTTGAACGCGAAGCCGTGAAGGATATCTTCGGCAGCATTAATCTGGAGCTGGCCCAGGAGAACCTGATCCGTTCCCCGCAGCTCATTGCCCGTGTCCGTGAGGAGCTGGCGAAATACGATGCGCTGGCAGCCAAATCTGCGGAATTGGAAGCACTGGTGCATCAGCATCTGGATGAAGACAAATGGCTGGACCAGTTCATCGAAGCGCTATACACCGATACCATCACCAAAAAAGGTGCGCTCTATGTCTACGATCGCGACGAGGACGAGGATGCCTGGGAGCCGTTCGCGAATCTGATGAAGGAACGCAGCTATGTGGAGTATGCCGTCTACCGCCATTTCCGTGAGCTGGATGAAAAAAGCCGCAGTCTCCTGCTCCGCAAGGCAGCGCGCCGGGCCGGAGAAATGACCGCAGCTGAAGATGTAACTCCGCTGCTGTATAAGCTGGAAGGAATGTATGTCTCATTCCTGGAAGCGCGTGACGCTCTGGAATATGAGCGGGTAGAGCATGCCAACGGAGATGAAATGTACGGCTTCTACAAGAGCCTGACCGGCAAGCTTGGCAGCATCCGCAGAAAGCTGAAGTAGGCCTATGATCAGAGATCAGGCCTTACAATATGCGGAGCAATACGCTGCCCAGGAGGAAGCACAACATCATAAGGGGGATGGGCGCAGCAGTATCCATTACCCTGCACTGTTCCTGTTCCTGGGCGATAAGGTGACCCCGGCCATCAGCCCCGTGCTGGAACGCTGCCAGCGCAAATGGGACAATGCAGGCGGCGTTATGGCACTGCATGCCGGTTCGCATAACGGCAGCGGCAGTACGCAGGAGAAGGAGGGAGTCAAGGGGCGGATCGGCAGCGGAAACAGCAGCGTCCATGAACGCGTGATGCACATGACCCTGCCGGATACGGCAGGGCGTGATCCGCGTACGGTCCGGCGTGAGCTGTACCGCGAATTTCATGAGGATAGCGAGTATTTGGCCGGAATGAACCGCACGCTGCGTCAGTTAAGCAACAGCATAGCGGATTACGGGCGGCTGTATTCTTCTTTTGACGTCATCCATCTGTCTGTCATTACACGGGTCGATGACCCGCAGAATGTGCTGTTGCCGGAGATCGTGCTGCTGGCCCGTGCGATTCTCAGCCAGTCGTTCAAATCGGTACAGATTGATCTGTACGCGCTGATTAACGAACGGGAGCAGGGGGATAACTTCGGCTATTCCAGCTCGGTCGGGCTGGCTTGTCTGCGTGAGCTGGATGGGATGCAGGCGGCAGATTATGCCTTAAGTGCTCCCCTGCTGGTGACGGAGGAGGGGCTGTCCATTCCCGTGACGCATGGCCCTTCTCCGCTGTTCGATCTGGTCTATCTGCTCTCCGACAAGAACGAGCGCGGACTGATGTCGGTCCATGGCATGGACGACAATTACGAGATTATCGCCCACATCAGCCTGCTGAAGAACCGGGTCCGGCCTGCGGCCGACCAGGCCTCGGGGCATGGCGGCTACAATAATATGACGTTCAAAAGCGGCATCCGCGGCAGCACAGGCAGACAAGGCTACGCGTCTGCCGGCTTCTCGGCGGTGCGGCGGCCGAACCGCCAGATTGCGCTGGCGGTGCTGTACCATGCGCTGCATTATCTGGCCGGGCGGCTGCGTGCAGGCCAACCCCGGAGTCTGAAGGAGCGGCAGGCGATGCTTGGCCTTGGAGCGGATACCCTGCGGGACCGCGCGGCGGAATTGCTGCCGGAGCAGTCCGCTCTTGCCGAGATGACCGGGCTGATGAGCCATGGACGTCCGTCCTATTCACAGCTTCGGATGCTCTCGCTGCGCGAGGCTGAGGAGCTGCTCTTTGGGGAAGGGGCGCAGGCTTACTTCCGCAGTAATTTTGCGGAGGTGTCAGTGAGAAGGGCGGCGGGCATCGACCCGGCCCGGGAGTGGGCCGGAGTACTGGCTGCCGGGGAAGCAGGAGCCTCCCCGGTCACCTTCTACCAGCTGGCGGAATGGACCAGTGAGAAGACAGGGGAGGGAGGCAGCGTTCTACAGGCCTTGCGCCAGCATATGGGCGGCCTGCGTTCCGCCCTGCTCTCCGGTCAGGAGGAGCTGGAGCGTCTCTATGCAGAGAGCGTGGAGCGCCAGCCGTTCCAGCGGGTGCCGCTGCTGGACAAACGGACGGTGCGCAATTTCATTCATTACCTGTTCGAGTCCGTCTACGGCAAGAAGTATGAGCTTCTGCTGCTGGAGAGCGAGCTGGCCCTCTGTCTCCGCTATGACGCTGCACTGGAGCAGCTGCACGCAGACAGCAGAACGAAGGTTGCGGCGATGGACGCATTGGAGGAGGAGCTGCACAACGTGGCCCTCGCTAGCATCGGCCGCAGCAAGGAGACGGTGGATCAGAACATCATGGAGTATTACCGCAGTGTGACGGATGAGGTGATGAAGGATATTGAGACTCGGCGCGGCGCGGGAATCTTCTTCAGCGAGCGGTTCCTGGGCAGTCTCTCCGGGCTGCTGGTGAACGGAGGCGGCCAGGCGGTGGCCGAGCGGCTAATCGAGCTGTGCCGCCGGGAGCTGCTGACGGCGGGGCCGTTCACGCTTCCGTTCGAGGAGGAGCTGCTGCGGCGCGCCAATGTTGCAGCCGCTTACGAGAACCGGGACATCGTCTCCAAGGAGGAGCTGTTCAAGCAGCTCTACCGCAGTCTGGAGGAGGAGGCGGCAATGAATGTCCGCCTGTTCGAGTATACGCAGGAGCACCGGCATGAGGAGAAGTACTTCTTCGGCGACAGCTCCTCCGAATTCTTGCGTTATGCCTTCAGTGCAGACGAGACCACCCGCATCTACCGGCTCGGCTTCGTCCATGAGCAGCGCCGCAGCGGCGTGGAGAAGCTGAATCTGATGGGCGGCTTCCACTTGGAAGACCTGCTCTACTACCGCAACGGTAAGGTCTATTACGAGACTTATGCCGGCAACGGATACCAGCTCCACGGTCTGGAAGAAGAACTGCTGCCGGAGATGAGATAAGTGGCGATCAGATGTGATTAGTGCTGATGAGCGGAGACGGGATGAGTGCTGTGCTGGGCAGATGAGCGGAGATGAGATGATAGAGTGCTATGACAAAATATCATTCATGGTCAGGCTGCTATAGCCGCTGGATCTATAGTCCACATGAGTTCGGCGGCTGACCATGGGCTGCTGAAAGTGGGCCGGATGGAGGAACGAGAGGGATAAATCCCTTTACTGTTGCTGAAAGTGGGCCGGATGGCGGGAAAGAGAGGGATAAATCCCTTTAATGCTGCTGAAAGTAGGCCGGATGGCGGAAGGAGAGGGATAAATCCCTTTAATGCTGCTGAAAGTAGGCCGGATGGCGGAAAGAGAGGGATAAATCCCTCTGATGCTGGTGAGTGTAGGCAAAAGTGCTCCTGAGTTCGCCGGGCGCGCGCTAAACGAGCAAATGAGGGGCAAAAGTGCCCCTGAATTCGCCGGACGCATGCTAAACGAGCAAATGAGGGGCAAAAGTGCCCCTGAATTCGCCGAACGTGTGCTAAATCACCAAATGAGGAGCAATAGTGCACCTGAATTTAGCGAAAGTTGGCCAAACCACCAAATGAAGAGCATTAGTGCACCTAAATTCAGCCAAAGCGCGCTAACCCACCAAATGAGGAGCACAAGTGCATCTGTAGGACAATTCTCATTCATTCCACTGCCGGATGTGCAATAGAATGGAATGGGGAAGCGTGTGATGATCAAGCTTTTCCCGGAAAGGATGAAATGCAATGCAGCGAAAAATCAATCTGCTCCTGCTGCTGTTCAGTCTGCTCGGCGCGGGTGTAGCGTTTGTGCTCGGTGAGCTGCTGCTGGACCGCAGGCCGTATGATTTACCTCAGATGGTGCTGGTCGGTATTTATTTTGCCATTGTGGCCTTATGTGTTGGAATAGGCGCTCTGGTCGCAGAGACGATCTCACCGAGGCTGAACGGACAGTCCTGGAAGCTGCGTTATCTGGGCACCTCATGGAAAATGTTCCCGCTCATGGTCGTGCTGCTGCTTGGCGTGGGCACGCTGACCGAGTTCGTGTATGAGCTGAACTTCGGCGGCAGCAAGCCGGTTAAGAATGTCGTCATGGTGATTGACGATTCCGGCAGCATGTCGCAGAGCGACCCGTCAGACCGGCGCTACGCGGCGGCCAAGAATCTGGTGCAGCAGCTCAAAAAAGACAACAAAGTCGCTGTAGTCACCTTCAGCAACAAGGCTTCCGTCGTCCAGCCGCTGCTCCCGCTCTCCAAAGCGGCGAACCGCGAGAAGGTCATGGAGGTCATCAGCAGCCTGAAGACGACCGAAGGCGGAACGAATATCAGCGGCGCGCTGGCCGAAGCGATGAAGGTGATTCATGAAGACGGCGCGGACCGCGGGGCGATGGTTATTCTTTTATCCGACGGTGTCAGCCAGTTCAATACCGCAACGGAGCTGACAGACTATGTGGCCCGGGGAATTAAAGTAAATACGATCGGGCTGGCCCTGGATGATCCGTCCGGCGCAAGTCTGCTCCAGAATATCGCCAGCAGCACCGGCGGACAGTATTATGATGTGGCCGATGCGAACCGGCTGGGCGATGTATTCCAGCAGATTTATGACCGTCTGGGCGACCGGACACTGCTGACCGAGCGCAGCGACCAGACGGCGGACAGCCCTTATTATGCTGTGGTGCGTGTGCTTGCATTGATGCTGCTCGGCACGGCGCTGGGTCTGGGCCTTGGCATTGTGTTCGATAACCGCCATCTGGCCCGGAGCTTCAGCATCGGGGGCGCGGTATCGGGACTTATTGCGGGGCTGATTCTGGAATCCGGCCTGAACGGCGACACGCTCTGGGACCCTATGACCCGGCTGCTGGCGCTGCTCGTTCTGGCGGCTATTCTCACCTTGTTCACATATATCGTGCCTGTAGGGGAAGGGCGCTTGTCGCGCCGGGGAAGAGCTGCGGGGGCTGCTAATGCGCCTGCGGACAGTATTCATTCACCCCGCCGTAACCGCGGCAGTAAAGGGTTCTAAAGCCAGATGCAGGGAAAGGGGAAGGTTGCCATGAAGTACGCCGAGGCAGACGCTGGAGCACCGGTGATTACCGAAGTTGTATCCAGAGTGGAGGACCGGTTCTGTACGCTGCGCTGGCGCTGGCCGGACGGTGTACAGGCGGTGTATATTCATAAGGCCTCTGCGGAGGCGCCGGACAGTCATGAGCATCCGCCTCCGGGCATGAAGCTCTACACGCGTGAAGAATACAAAGCGAATAACGGGTACCGGGACCGGCTGGACGAGATCGGGATGGTGGCTTATACCATTTACGTACGGCTCAGTGAGAATGGGGAGACGCTGCTGGTCCGCCAGCAGGATGGCGGGAACCGGGCGCTTGTCAGCGCGGGCAAAGCGAGGATCTACTACGCGGTCCAGCACAAAAAAGGGTTGTTCAGTAAGCTGAAAACCGTGCAGATGACGATCACTGCCGAGGTGCCGGTGCCGAAGGAAGTGCTCTGCTACGTCAAAAAGCGGGATGCGCATCCATCCTCCAAGGAGGACGGTGCAAGGTTCCCGTTCGTCCAGGACTTCGCTCCCGGGCGCAACCAGCTCCCGCCGATTGAGGTCGGCAAGGACGACTTCATCCGTGTTTTTTTCACCGATGGGCCTAAATACGGGACTTATTATGAGCTGGTTCCCGAGTGAGCGGGAGCAGCATACCGGGTGCTGACACAACCCTGAGGAGGATGAGAGATGTCTTTTTTTAGCCGTTTCATGAAGAAGAATCAGCCCGCAGCGAGGCCGCTGTATTACGATATTGTCTGCCCGTTCTGCTTCACGCGCTTTGAGCCGGAGGAAGTGGTGTTCCGGGCCATGCACAGCCGTGAGGATGATGAGAATTATGCGCTCGGTGAGGATGATCTGCTGAATAAATACCGGGAGCGCTTCGGCCTCGATACGGTGGATGATATGGAAGCGGTTCTGCAGCCGGCGGATATCCCGGAGGAGTACCATCATTATACCGACAACGTGCTGACCGGGCTCACCGACCGCTATGGGGTGATGACCCGCAGACGGCTCTGTCCGTCCTGCCATAACGAGCTGCCTGTAACAGCCGGCAAGGTGCCTAGCAATATTATCTCGATTATCGGAGCTTCCCAGGTCGGGAAGTCTGTCTATATGACCTCGCTGATCCATACGCTCCAGCATACAACGGCAGGACATTTCGACGCAGCCTGTATGCCGCTGAATGCCGAGATCAGCCGCAAATTCCGCACCCTGTATGAGGAGCCGCTGTTCGAGCGGGGGGATCTGCTGGCGTCTACCCAGAAGGAGAAGATGCAGGAGCCGTTTATTTTCCAGTTCGTGTTCAAGGATGAGTCCAAGCCCCCGCTGACGCTGGTGTTCTTCGATGTGGCCGGTGAAGGCATGGTCGATCAGGATTATCTGGGCCTGCACGGCCAGCATATCAAGAACTCCGCAGGGATTCTGTTCATGGTCGATCCGCTGCAGATCCGTTCGGTCCGGGAGAAGATCCGCATTAACTTCGGTGACCGCCCGGGGGAGTGGGTATCGCAGTATGATGAGCCGCGTGATGTGGTGCTGACCATGTTCGGTGATTTCATCGCATATCAGGAGAAGAGCAAGACCGAGATTCCGACCGCAGTCGTCCTGGCCAAAAGCGATATGCTCCACTCCCTCAAGGATGAGGATGGCGACTATATCAAGTCGAACAGCAATGTGTTCAACAACTATGTGCACCGCAAAACGCTGAACCTGGACGAGTTCCACAACATCGACGGTGAAATCCGGCGCTTCATTGAGAAGGTGGACCGTCCGTTCAAGGATACGATGGATGTGTATTTTGCCAATACCGGGTATTTCGCCGTGTCTGCGCTGGGCAGCAATCCAGTCAATCAGAAGGTGGAAGGCGTAGTCAGCCCGATCCGGGTGGATGAGCCGTTCATCTGGCTGCTGCACAAGCTGAATTATATTGAGGGGAGCGACGGGCCGTGAACAGATTGTCAGGGTCCATGATCACCCAGCAGATGTATACCCGCGAGCGCCGTGGCGTATACCGGTCGACAGAGGGCTTCGATACGGTAGCGAAATCGGAGAGTCTCGATAATAATTTTGTCAAAAAAATCCTGCATCCCTTCTGCCTCTACGATGCCCCGGCTGAGCTTACGGCACGCGGCGAGAAGGATGAGGAGCTGTATCCTCCTGCGCTGCACCTGTTCCATACGGAGAGCAACGAGACTGTGATCGGAGAGAGCCGTTATCTGGCGGCGGATTTTACGGGGCAGCGGAGCGCTTTTTTTGCCCATAATTTCGTGGTGCCGCCTATCCGCTCCGAAGAGATTGTCGAGGGGTACGGGGACTGGCTGCATGCGGGGTTTGCCCGGAGCTATGAAGGGGAGCCTGGTGGGACACTGCCTGAACTGGATTCGATTCCTGAGGCAACACGTCCGCTGGACGAGCCGTCAGACCCGCGCAGCGTGTTGTCCGGTCTAGGCTTCACAGAAGAGCTGTTCAAAGCCCTGCTGCAGGCAGTGATGCTGTCCGTAGCCGGGAAGAAGAAAATCTATGTAGCGCTGGATGTACCCATCAGTGAGCTGTCGCAGCGTGCGGCCCGGCTGACGGAGGTCATCTTCGCTGCGCTGCCGTATGACTTCCGCCGCAGGCTGGGAGTGATCACGTATGCCAAGGAGCCGCAGAGCCGCAAATATATTCACCTGACCTTCGTGGAGAAGGGCTCTCTGCGTCCGGGTGACCGGAATATCGAGAAGGATTATATCTTCGATCTGGCAGGGGCAAGGTTCCTGAATACCGACTTCGGCGAGTCGCGGCAGATCTATGCCGATTTGGCCTGGAAGACGCTGGTGGAGAAGGGCGGAAGCCTCCGTGATTTCGCTAAGTTTGCCGACAGCCTGCTGCTCGGGGAGAGTGCGGACCGTAAGCTGTCGCTGGCGCTCTACAATGAGCTGGCGGTCTTTTATGAAATTGAGCAAGGCAACGAAGCCTTATATACAGATAACAAGAACGCTATACTCGGCGGCCTGTTGTCCTATCTGAAGCCGGAGGGGAAGCTGGACTCGCGGGTGCGGCTGAATGATATGTTCCTGGAGCGGTTCGACCGCGAATATGATCTGATCCGCAAGAAGGGGATTCCGTCAACGGAGATCCTGGAACAGTTCAAGGCGTATTACGCGCTGCCGGGCCATAATTACCGGGTAAAGATCGTCGATTACTTCATCAACGGGATGCTGAACTGCCAGTCCGGGGGCCGGGAGGATGTGCTGGCGGCGGCTTACGGGATTATTGAGAGCGATGCGGAGCTTAGTGAGGCGTTCTTCAAAAAAGTGCTGTCCCAATCTCTCTTCCGCAGAGCGCTGTTCGAGCCGTATCTGGAATCCCGGCTGGCAGCCGCTGCCGGAACTGCGGATATCCTCCGCCTCGTGGGCCACTTTGGCCGGAGTCTTCCGGAGGTGCTTCAGCAGGCAGCGGTACGGGATACCTTCAAGGAATATCTGCTGGAGAAGCTGCAGCGGGAATCCGATCCGGTAGCGGCGGTAACGGCTGTTCATGAAGCGGTCCAGCAGGCAGAGAAGCAGCGCCGCAGAGGTGGCGTATACCCGGAGGCCTTGTCCGTTATGGAGGAGCTCGGCACGGTTGCTGACCGCTTCCTGCTGAACCGGATCTCGCTGGACGAGCTGACGATGGAGCAGCTGCTGGAGATCTCGTTCCTGCGTTACCGGGATACGGCAGACTGGCAGCCGCCGCTCGATGCGATTGCGAAGCGCAAAGCGAATGCGCTTCGTGCAGCCTACCGCTGGTTCGGGGAGGAGTCGCCGGACGAGGAGATTTTTGCCGGACTGACGCCGCGTGAGCTGGACGATGTACAGCTGCTCGGCGCGCGGTGGCTGAAGGAAGCGCGGAGCCTTGAGCCGTTCGACCGGCTGCCGCTGGCCTTCTATCACAGCAGTGAACGTGAAGGCGGGCCGCTGGATTATGATGCGCTGCTGGATCTGGTGGTCCGCAAGGCGGGCAATGACAAGGAGACGGTGTACCGGTTCCTGGACTGGTCGCAGCATAGCTGGCTGTTCGCAAGCTCTGGCAAGAAGCTGTGGCCGAATTACAAGCGGGCTGTGCTGAGATATTTCCTGAAGAGCGACCGCGAGGCGTTCAAGAACCGGGAATTCCGCAAAAACCATCTCGACACAGCAACGCCTGCTATGCAGACTGTCTACAATGAAGCCCGCGCCCAGCTGGCTTCGCCGCTGGCGCGGTGGGTCAGCCGCAGCCGATTTCAAATCCTGATCTCAGGGAGCATCCTCGGGATCATTCTGATTGCGGCGGTTATCCTGCTGAGCCAGCTAGGGGGACGCGGCAAGGATACAGCCGCGCCGGTGGTCAGCCCCAGCCCGCTTCCGGCAGTGACCGGGGGGCCGCTGTAGCGGCCCCGGTCTCTGTCCGGCTTATTGGCGGGAATAGCGGTGCCGATGTAGGGACTGGCGGGAATAACGGCGGTGTCGCGGGAAGCGGAGAAGCGGGTAAGAATAACGGCGTGAAGCTGTTGTTCAGCTTCACTGATGCGGCGGAATGCTCCGCCTTCAAGCCGGAGCGAATCGGCGTGGAGTCCGCCAGCGGCGTTACGGACTACGAGGTTAAGGCAACGGTTAGCAGTTGCCAGGTTGCAGCAGGTGCCGGAGCAGATGGCGATGCGAAGGGTGAAGCAGGCGCCGGAGTGGACGGCGATGCGAAGGGTGAAGCAGGCGCCGGAGTGGACGGCGATGCGAAGAGTGAAGCAGGAGCCGGAGTGGACGGCGGTGCCAAGGCTGAGGCAGGTGCCGGAGTGGACGGCGATGCCAAGGCTGAGGCAGGTGCCGGAGCGGACGGCGATGCGAGCGGTAAGGCAGGTGCTGGAGCAGACGGTGATGCGAGCGGTAAGGCAGGTGCCGGAGCAGACGGTGATGCGAAGGGTGAAGCAGTAGCCGGAGCGGACGGCGATGCGGACAGTGGAGCCGCCGCCTCTCCAGCGGCGGCGGGAACTCCTCCGTCACGCGTATACGAGGTTACGGTGGAGCTATCAGCAGGCGCGATGCTGGCGGCAGGCGATATGATCACCGCCGGAAGATACTCGCTGAAGCTGGCGGCAGATCCGGGCAGCGCTCCGGAAGCTACAGCTACAGCCGCGCCTAGTGCGGAGCCATCCGCTTCCGCAAGCCCGGAAGCGGACACGGATGCGGAATAACACAGCGGCCATAAGCAGGCTGCGTAAGCTTTTAACTAACGCGATCGGGTAGTGCTCAGAGTAATTCAATCGACATATGTGAATTGTAGCCTAATGGTACGCTGATGTCCGAAAGAAGCTGCTCGATTGCACTTTGTACACTAGAATGAGGCATATCGAGCCTTATATGGTGTTCTGTTGTATTCGGTACATTAGATTTTGGGAATTTGGCCCGGCGGAGGGTTATTTGCCACAATCGATTGTATGAAATGCAGCAGAATGCGTTATCGGCTGCTTTTACACGAATTCTAATGTACATAATACAATCGCCAGCTGCCGCTGTCTCCGCTAGTACCGCCAACGTGTTGATTAGCAGCAGAAGAGTAACTTTTTATAGTCCTGAATAGTACGGTGTGCCGGGGGAGCGGGCATGTGCTGTTCAGGATTTTTGTGCGGAATGGGCTGAGCCTTGGGGGAGTTGGAATAGATATAGCTTGTCTATAGACATACAGGGGGATAGTCGATATGATGGTTTGAGAATATTAAAATTTAATAAGCTTGAGGAAAAGGTGCAGATTGCCTTAGAGACCGCGTGCTGTCGCTAGCAGAAGCTGGCAGGGCTATGTCTAACAGAGGAATCTGCTTAAAAGGGAAGCCCGGTGCGAGTCCGGCGCGGTCCCGCCACTGTAAATACGGAGCAACTCCTGAGGAGCCACTGTCTGCTAATTCGGATGGGAAGGCGGGGGAAGCGGTGAAGTATGAGCCAGGAGATCTGCCTTTTTTGATGTTGTTTCTATTCTTCGGGGGTAAGAATGTGGAGCAGATGCTGATATTGGCGAGGGCTGTATACGCTATATGTAATGTGGGAGAGCAATCGCTCCCTTCAGCCGCCCTGTGCGAAAGTTCTTCCCCGGCCGCCCTGCACAGGGCGGTCTTTAGGTTGCTGCTCTCTTTGCGGAGGAAGCAGGATTTATCCATTCTATTTCAGGAAAGAGGTTAGTTATGAAAAACCATTCTCTATCATCCAGGTTCACACGGCTGGGACTTGCTGTCATTATGCTGTTTGCACTGCTTGGAGCAGCTGTAGCCCCGGCAGGACAAGCTGCTGCTGCACAGGCAGGCGTGACTTCCGCACCTGCGGTATCCGCTCTGCCCGCAAGTGAGGCAGCCAGCGTAACCGCTGCGGTCTATGCTACTGCAGAATTCATGCTGAAGAACGGAGTCCAGTCGGACTGGCAGGCGATTGGCCTTGCGCAAGCAGGCTACAAGGTTCCAGCCAGCTATCTGAAGGCGCTTGAGGGTAAGGTGGCTGAGGCTAAGGGGGTTTTTGCCAGAGCTACGGACTATGCCCGGATCACGCTTGCCGTTAAGGCACTGGGCGGCGACCCGGCGAATGTGGCAGGCTATAACCTGATCGAGAAGCTCTACAATCACGAAGCAATTACCGGCCAGACGCTGAATAATCCGGTCTATGCCCTGCTTGCATTGGATTCCGGCAGTTATACAATCCCGGCAAATGCGAAATGGACACAGTCTAAGCTGCTGGCAGAGATTCTGGCGAAGCAGAACCCGGACGGCGGCTTCACCCTGACCACGGGTGCGAGTGATCCGGATATGACAGCGATGGTGCTGACCGCACTGGCTGGACATAAGCAGGAAGCAGCAGTGAATACTGCCGGTCAGCGGGCGGCTGCCTGGCTGGCTAAGGCACAGGACAAGAACGGCGGATATGGCGAGAGCAGTGAGAGTGTAGCTCAGGCCATTATCGGTCTGTCTGCCTTCGGCATTGATCCGGCGGGAGCAGAGTATACGAAAGGCCAGATTAATCTGGTCAGCAAGCTGCTGAGCTTCAGCGCAGCAGATGGCGGATTTGTCCACACTGCGGGCGGCAGCTCCAATCCGCTCTCAACGGAGCAGGCACTGGAGGCTTTGGTAGCGTACAAGCTGTTTGGAACAGGCGGTAAGCTCTTTGATTTTAGCGGCACACCAGTGAAGAATCCTCAGGTAAGTGTCTCGGTTACAGTTGAAGGTCCGAATGGAACGTTGGCTGAGGGCAGCGTGTACGCCGGAAATGTGCTTAAGGCACTGGAAAAGACAGCAGCAGCCAAGCGCCTGGCCCTGGTCAATGAAGCAGGCAATTATGTGACGGGGATCGGCGGCGTGGTTGCGGGTACTTTTGGCGGATATGATGGCTGGATGTATGTAGTCGCACGCGGCGGAGCATGGATCTATCCAAGTGTAGGGATGGGAGACTTCGCGCTGGAGGAGAATGACCGCATTGTGGTCTATTATGGCGGGGACAACACGCAGGTGGTTGATGCTGTAACTGTGACTCCCGCACAGCCGCAGCCTGGACAAGATCTGAAGGTGCAGGTAACCCAGAAGCAATGGGTCTGGAATGAGGCGACCTTCACCTCCGATCCGGTAACTTCACCGTCAGCAGGCGTACAGGTAACCATCGGCGGCAAAACGGCAGTTACAGATGCTGCGGGCCTGGCTGTTGTGGCTGGTGGTCTTCCAGCGAATAAATACACTCTGACGGTTACAGGATATCTTAAGGATAAAACCCCGGCCATCGTGCGTCATACAGTCCCGGTAACGGTGGCTTCTGCGGCGGCGGACCGTCCGGATTTTGCCGATGTGAAGTCGATCTCGCCTTGGGCGCTGGAGTCGGTATACACGGCGTATGACCGCAAGCTGATGAATGGTGTGAGTGAGGGCAGTCTGCTGTTTGCACCGAAAAAGAATATTACCCGTGCTGAATTTGCAGCGCTGCTGCTGCGCTTAACCGGGAACGAGCCGTCTGCGGCGGCTTCCGCTGGGGCCTTCAGTGATGTTAAGGCCGGTACATGGTATTATGGAACAGTGAACCGGGCGAAGGAGCTTGGAATCATCAGCGGCGTGACGGCCAAAACGTTCAAACCGGACGGGCTGGTTACGCGCCAGGACATGGCTGTGATGATGGTTAGAGCTTTTAAGCTGGATGCAGCTGGAGCAGGAGCAGGCGCTGGTAAGTTCAGCGACGAAGATAAGATTAGTGACTACGCAATATCCGCTGTCCGTACGGTAACGGGACTTGGATATATGAGCGGCACCGGTGGCGCATTCGAGCCTACTGCTGTCGTAACCCGTGAGATGGCTGCTGCTGTAGCGGTTAGATTGCCATAGTTGAGTAAGAGTAGGGGATGGTATAGTTTAGTTGGAATTTCCATTCCGCTGCAGGATGGGTGCTGTACGCTGGGGCGGACAATAAGTGGATAAATGACATCTAATCTGGCAGGATTTGCTGCAAAGCGGGAGTTAGTTGGAAAAACAACACTTATTCACGCTCGAAGCTCCCGTATGATGGGTTGTGGGCAGAATTAGATGCTGTAAATCCAACTAATTTCTGTATAGATGCGTAATCAGGATAATGAAGTGTAGAAAATCCAACTAAAGTATTCGTGCCGATGAGCCGTTGAGGCGTATAGGGTTGCCGAAGCGCTGAAGGCTCGTCAGAGTGACGGATTTACTTGGAATTCGTTTGGATATGTGTTGAAAAGTAAGCATAAGGTGTATGAAGGAACGGGGAACAGGCTGACTGCCCCCGTTCTTTCCCCTTTTTGTGGAGGTGTGCAGGTAATGTTCAATCAATTTAAAATTGGCCTGGGAAGGCTGGCTCCGCTGCTTCTCCTGCTGATGGTATTGCTGCTCCCCGGCTGCTCCTCTGCGCAGCCGGATCAGGCAGGCAGCGGCACGCAGCCGCCCGCCGGGACCCCGGCCGCGCAGACGCCGCGGCCTGGAGACGAAGCGGCTCCGCTGCCGGGAGCCGCTGAGGGCACTGCCGTACCATCCGCCCCTGCGGATGGTACGGCAGCTCCAGCGTCGCCAGGCGCAGCGGCGACGCAGCCACCGGCGGGCGCGAGCAAGCCCGCCAAGTCCCCGGCGTCGCCAGGCGCAGCGGCGACGCAGCCTTCGGCGGGCGCGAGCGAGCCCGCCAAGCCGGCGGCCACACCCAAGCCGCCGACCCCCAAGCCCGTGCCAGCGGCCACGGCTAAGCCGCCAGCCGCTACGCGCTCTCCGGCGGCCACGCCCAAGCCGGACAACGTGGTCACCCTCTCCATCACCGGAGATGAGGAGCATGGCGTGATTCTGGCCGCCGCCCAGTACGAGATCAAGAAGGGTGAGAGTGTGCTGGACCTGCTGAAGCGGATTACACGGGGGCAGAAGATTCAGATGGAATATCAGGGCAGCAAGGCATTTGCTTACGTGGAAGGTATAGATAATTTGTACGAGAGTGACCACGGGGCAGAGAGCGGCTGGATGTACAAGGTCAATGGAGAATTTCCGTCCAAGGCTGCGGGCAGCTGGATCGTCGAGCCCGGGGATACCATCGAGTGGCTGTATACGCTTGATCTAGGCAAAGACCTGGGGGCCAAAGCACCATGAGCAGCGGCTTCCGTTCCATGCATCCGGTAGTAGCCCTGCTGTATTATGCAGGGCTGCTGCTATTCGCCCTGCTGGTCTTCCATCCGTTATTTCTGGCTACAGAGATAGCCGGACTGTTGGCGCTGCTGCTCTTACAGGGACAAGGGCGGAGGTTGGTGCGCGGCTTGCCTTTTATGCTGCTGATGGCAGCTTCCGTGGCCTTGCTGAACCCGCTGTTCTCGCATAGAGGTGCGCATATTTTGTTCTACTGGCTGGATCAGCCTATTACACTGGAAGCTGTGCTGTATGGACTCATGATGATGACAATGCTGCTTACTATTTTTATCTGGTTTATATCCTACAATTACACGGTAACCACTGATAAATTCATGTACCTGTTCGCGGCGGCTGCGCCGAGAACGGCGCTGCTGACGCTGATGGCCATCCGGTTCGTGCCGTTGTTCCAGCGGCGGCTGCGCCAGATTACCCTTATCCAGCGTCTGCGCGGGGTAGATACCGGTACGGGAAGCCTTAAGAAAAGAATGACAGACGGAATGACGCTGCTCAAAGTGCTGCTGACCTGGTCTCTGGAGGAAGCCCTCCAGACTGGAGACTCCATGACAGCCCGCGGCTACGGCAGCACCAAACGCAGCACTTACACGATATACAAGGCCGATTTGCAGGATAAGCTGGTGATGCTGCTGTTAACCGTTAGCGGTGTGGTTACGCTGCTGTTCTGGGTGCAGGGCTACGGCAAGCTGGAGATCTATCCCCGGATGAGACCGGCGGACTTCGGCTGGCAGGAGGCCGTCATGTACGGCAGCTTCTGCCTGTTCGTGCTCATTCCCGCCGGGCTGGAAGGAAAGGAGAAATGGTTATGGAGATCCTCAAAGCACAGCAATTATCCTTCCGATACCCTGAAGAAGACAGGGACACACTCCATGAGCTATCGTTCGTTATAGAAGAGGGTGAATTTGTCGTGCTCTGCGGCCCGTCCGGCAGCGGCAAGACCACCCTGCTGCGCCATCTGAAGCGGGAACTCGCCCCGGTAGGTTCATCCAGCGGAACCTTGACCTACAAAGGGCAGCCGTTGTCCGGGCTTCCGGCAGCGGTGGCCGCCGGGGAGATCGGGATGGTCTTCCAGAACCCGGATGCACAGATAGTGATGGATACGGTCTGGCATGAACTGGCCTTCTCCATGGAGAACCTGGGGCTACCGCCTGCTGTCATGCGGACCCGGCTGGCGGAGATCTGCGGCTTGTTCGGGCTGGAGCCGCTGCTCTACCGTCCGGTACATGAGCTGTCAGGCGGACAAAAGCAGCTCATGAACCTGGCTTCAGTACTGCTTCTTCAGCCCAAGGTGCTGCTGCTGGATGAACCAACCTCCCAGCTTGATCCTGTTGCTGCGCGGGAATTCATTATGGCGCTGCAGCGGCTTAACGAGGAAATGGCGGTCACGGTGATCATCAGCGAGCACAGGCTGGAGGAGGTGCTGCCGCTGGCTGATCGTGTGCTGATGCTGGAAGACGGCAAGCTGCTGGCAGATGCCGCTCCCCGTCTGTTCGCCCGGCAGACCGGCAGCGGGGCCTTAACCTCGGCTGGGCGTTACTTGCCAGCCGCCTCACGGCTCTATTTGTCTCTGTCCCCGGAAGCGGATTCGGCTGCGCCGGAGAATATTCCGCTGACCGTGCGTGAGGGGAGACGCTGGCTGCATTCCCTGATGGCAGGAACGGACGCTGCCGCAGGCGCTGAACTGGTTAATAACTTGAATAGGGCCGCAGCGTCTCTGCTCACCTGCCGCGAAGTGAGCTTCCGGTATGAGAAGGAGGGCCGGGAGGTCCTGAGGAAGCTCTCGCTGACACTTAAGCAGGGAGAGCTCCTGGCAGTCATGGGCGGGAACGGCGCAGGCAAGTCCACCTTGCTGCATGTGCTGAACGGGCTGATGAAGCCGCAGCGCGGCAAGATAGAGCTGGCTAAGGGCAAGACTACCGGCCTGCTGGCGCAGAATCCGCTGCTCTATTTCAGTTATGATACGGTGGCTGAGGAGTTGCAGCATATGGGCAGCTACGCCGGGTTATCCCCTGAGGCAGCAGCAAGCCGGATTGAGGCTTTGCTCGAAGTGTTTCAGCTCCGTGAGGTGCTGCAGAGTCATCCGCATGATCTCAGCGGCGGGCAGCAGCAACAGACCGCGCTTGCCATGATGCTGCTCATGAAGCCGGATATTCTGCTGCTGGATGAGCCGACCAAGGGGCTTGATCCGGCCGCCAAAGACAGGCTGGCTGGCCTGCTTCAGCAATTACGCGGGCAGGGAATCAGTATTCTTATCGTAACGCATGATGTAGAGTTCGCGGCTAAGCATGCAACACGCTGTGCACTCTTGTTTGATGGGGGGATTACGGCAGAGGGCACACCGGCTGAGTTCTTCAGCAGCAATTACTTCTATACCACGGCAGTCAACCGGATGGTGCGGGACTGGCTGCCACAGGCATTGACAATAGAGGATGTGATTCGCACATGGCCCGCTTCCGCATACCGCTGCTAATTGCCCTGGGACTCTTCATCGCCGGGCTTGCGCTTACCGCAGCATTCACTGACAGGCATTATGTGTTGCTTAGCGTAGTGCTGCTGCTGGCCGCTCTCCTGCCGCTGTTCATCCGGCTGGAGCGCCGCCCGCGCAAGTCCCGTGAACTCGTGCTGCTGGCTGTGTTGTCCGCTATTGCTGCGGTCAGCCGGATTCCTTTTGCCGCATTGCCGGGGGTAAAGCCTGTGTCAGCCGTTGTCATCCTCTCCGCTTATGTCTTCGGGGCAGAGGCGGGATTCGTCATCGGTGCAATCGCTGCGCTGGTCTCTAATATTTACTTCGGGCAGGGACCCTGGACACCATGGCAGATGTTTGCCTGGGGCATGACCGGACTTACAGCCGGGTGGCTACGGAGGAGCTGGCTATTGTGCCGGCGGGCCGGGCTGCTGATTTTTGGCTTCATCTGGGGGTTCCTGTTCGGCTGGATTATGAATATCTGGGTCCTGCTCAGTCTGCCGGATGCCTTTAGCTGGCGGCTGGTTGCCGTTACGTTTGCCGCAAGCTTTTATTTCGATCTGGCCCATGCCTTGTCGAATGTATTCTTCTTAGCGGTGCTGGCCGGAGGGTGGACCAAGGTGCTGCAGAGATTCCGCAAGAAATATGGCTTGCTTCAAGAGTGAATGGAATTATAATTAAGGGATAGCGCTCTACTAAAACGATAATTTTCTTCATATTTCGACAAATTTCTTAGCAAGGCCATCAACTATTCGATGTTATTCTCCGATAAATAAGGTTACAGCTAGATTCGAGAAGGCGGGATAACGGGAAATGAGACATCTGAAGATTAAGCATAAAATGATTGTACTGATAGCGGTGGTTATCCTGCTGCTGATCGGGATTGGAACAACAGGTATTCTGACGACAACCGGAATGGCGGACAGGTCTGAAGAGACGTACAGGCAGAACCTGCAGCCGATTTATTTCGTAACGGAGATCCGCGGGAATAACCGGGCGATTGAGTCTTTTCTGCTGGAGGATCTGATTACCACGGATGACGCCAAGAAGCAGGAGCTGAAGGCGAGAATTCAGGAGAACATCCAGACGAACAATGAGCTGATGGCCGAACTGAAAAAGATTGAATTCAACAATGACAAGATTGCAGCCTATGTGAACGAATATACCCTGCTGCTGCCGGATTACCGCTCACAGCGTGATAATATTATCCATCTGGCCGATAACGATCTTAACGATGAAGGGTATCAGGTGTTCACGGGCAAGACTTTTAACGAGCTGCGTGACAAAATGGTCCGGCTGCTTGAAGAGACAGCGACGTTATTCATTCAGGATGCTTCTGCCCATAATACACGGACGGCTGACAGTGCCAAGAGCTCTGTTACACTTAGCTGCATTCTGATTGCGCTGGCCTTGCTGCTCAGTATTGTCCTAAGTGTGATCATCACACGGTTGATTACGAGACCGCTGAAGGAGTTGCAGGGGCTGATGAAGCGTGCGGAAGAAGGGGATCTGACGGCCTCCGCCGCTTACCGGTCCAAGGATGAGATCGGCCAGATCAATACTTCGTTTAACACCATGCTGGACGGCTTGAAAAATATGATGCGCGGCGTCTCGGAGAGCGCCGAGATTCTCTCGGCTTCCTCCCAGCAGATGAGCGCCAGTGCCGACCAGACCGCACACGCCTCACAGATGATCGCTGAGACCTCAGGCGAGATCGCGGCCGGATTCGATGTGCAGGCAGAGAGCATTACCCTTACTACGCAGTCTGTACGGACGATGTCCTATGAGATTGCCGAAGCCCGGCATAGCGGCAATGAAATGACCCGCCTGATGGAACAGGCTGCCTCCTCCACGGAACGCGGTGTGTACGCAGTAGAGCAGATTCTGGCCCAGATGCGGGAGATTGACTCCAGTGTCTCGGCGAGCCGGCTGATTGTGGGCAACCTGGGCAGCCTGTCCGAAGAGATTAATACGATTATTACAACCATCAATGAGATTGCGACCCAGACCAATCTGTTGTCTCTGAATGCTTCCATCGAGGCGGCACGGGCGGGTGAGCATGGCCGTGGCTTCGCAGTAGTTGCCGGTGAGATCCGGAAGCTGGCGGAGGCTACCGGAACAAGCTCGCTGCAGATTACGGAGATCATTAACCATATCCGTCAGCAGACCGCCAGTGCCGTTGAATCTATGGAGCAGGGCTCCGGGATTGTCTCTCATGGCGTAGCACAGAGTGAAGTGGTATCGGAAGCCTTTACAGCGATCCAGACTTCCATTCAGGCGGCCAGTGAGCAGACAGAGCAGATTACAGAGGTTATCGGCCATGTCGCGCAAGAATCGGAGGAAGTAGCCAAGTCTATGTCGACGGTGAATGAAATCTCGCGCAAAGGCGCCGCAGACGTTCAGGACACCAGCGAAGCAAGCCTGGAGCAACTGACAGCGATGGGAGAGATGTCCTCTTCCGCACAGTATCTGGCTACCCTGGCCGAGGACCTGCAGAAGCATCTGGCTAGGTTCCGGCTGTAACTGCTATAATAGACACAAGCTTGGCCCGATTCGGCCGAGGAACCCTGGAGATTCGCGGGCATCCTCACCGGAGCCGGGCTTTTGAACGTATTATAATTAACCTCAAGGAGGCGGTCTCTATAATGAACACCCGAACATGGAAGCTGGCGGTAGTTCCAGCCTTGTTAATGACACTTGCAGCTTGTAGCTCGAATCAGGCTAGTGCTCCGGCGGTTAGCCCCAGCGCACAGCCAACAGCGGCTCCTGTAGAAGCCTCTGCCCAGCCTGCGGAAGGGCCAAAGGTTACACCGGCACCTGCTGTAGCTGCTGGGGTAACGGTAGGGGAAAGTAAACAGTATGAGAAAATAGCAATTTCCGACTGGAAGGACGATAGAACCGTTGTCGTGTCCAAGCAGAACGATAAGCTGGGGCCGATCAGCTCAGGAGAGCTGAAGGGTTCCTATCCGCAGAGCCTGTATTTCTTCCATCTGGATACCGGCCAATACGATTTGATTACAGAGAAGGCGAACATGATGCTGGGGGATGCCAAGCTGTCCGCCGATCAGTTATTTCTGCTCTATAGTGAATTCTCCCTGGGTGATCCAGTCTACAATGTAATGGACCTGGGGTCCAAGAAGACGTTCACCATCAAGGGCGATAACATTGCCGGGGCAATGGGAGCCGATTGGGCGGATAAGGATACGGTAGTGGGTCCTGCATACAGCGGGGGTGCTTATACAGCGACTACCTCAATGAAGATCGCACCGGTGGAAGGACTGGGCGGGGAAGGACTGATTGTTGTAAGACAAATCAAGGATAAGATCTATTACACCAGTAATTCGAAGGACTCGCTGCACACCCTGGACCTGAATACTAAGGCGAAGGCTGACTTGAATATTCCGGGTACCAGCAGCGTAATCCCTTCACCTGACGAAGAACAAATGCTGATCCTGCAGTATAAGGAGAATACCCAGGCGCTGCTGCTCAGCGGCACTGACGGTAAGAATCCGCGGACCCTGGTGGAAGGCGCCGAGCTTGGGGCCGTCTCCTGGTCTCCAGACCAACGTCTGGTCGCCTATAGTGTAACTATTGAGGAGAACGGTACAACGAATAATACCTTATATGTCTACGATCTGTCTTCTGACAAGTCCGTCCAGATAGCGGAGAGCAAAGGGACGATGACCACCTCGTGGAGTCCCTCGGGCAAGCAGCTCGCGTATACGGAGCGGGACGACAGCGGCAGCAGCAGCAGTATAGTTCAGTTAAAGTAGAACATTATCATGATGGTAAACTTTAAAATTCAAAAAAAGCGGTCCGTACCGGTAAATCTACCGGATACGGACCGCTTTTTTTATAGATTACTAGAAGGAGCATAACGCTCCTCTGTTTCTTACAGGCTAAGCATACCAGCCCCATACGAAGATGAACAGGGTGCCGAAGATCGTGACCAGAGCCACGAACATGGCGTATGCGATGTTGATATACAGTTCTTTTTTGGAATCGGCCGATTCTCCGATGTGCATGAACACAAACAGCTGCAAGGAAGCCTGGATCAGCGCTGTGATTAGCAGCACCGCCATATTGGCACTGGAGGACAGGTCTCCATAAATAACAATCAGTGCAGCGGCAGAGAGGACCAGAGAGGCTACATAACCCATCACATGCTTAATTGGGAATAGTTGCTTCATCATGTCACATCAGTCCTTTCAGGTAGACGAAGCTGAAGATAAAGATCCAGACCACGTCTAAGAAGTGCCAGAACAAGGAGAAGATGAACGTTTTGTTGGCGGTAGCGGGAGTAATGCCGCGCTTCCACAGCTGAATCATAATACCAATTCCCCACAGCAGACCGAAGCTGACGTGAAGACCATGCGTTCCCAGTAGTATGAACAGACTGGAGAGGAAGCCGCTGGTCTGCAGCGTAGCTCCTTCATGCACGTAAGTGAAGAACTCGTCGATTTCGATACCGACAAAAGCCAGACCCATCACCAGCGTAATCGCCATGAAGACCATCATGGCTTTCTTGTAGCCGTGCCGCATAGCATGGACAGCAAGGCCGATGGTGAAGGAACTCGACAGCAGGAGGAAGGTCTCCATCAGCACCGGGCCGATCTCGAACAGCTCGCTGCCGCTCGGTCCGCTGGCATAGCGGTTAACCATTACGAAATATACAGTGAATAGCGTAGCGAAGAGAGGGATTTCGGCTCCGAGAAAGACCCAGAAGCCGAAGATCTTGTTACTGTTCTCTTCCGTTGAATATTCGAGCGGCTTGGACGCATCTATTTTCATACAGTCTCACCCCGCATCAGTTTCTTTTCTGTAGCTATAACCTCTTCTACAGGAATGTAGTAGCCCTGGTCCTTATCGAAGGACATGAAGGCCAGCACGACCAGGATTCCAATCCCTGCGACAATCGCCGGAATCCACATGCTGAATACCAGGAAGAAGCCAAGGAAGAAGAAGACTACACCGAGTATGAACGGCTTGCCGGTATTGCTTGGCATATGAATCTTGGTGTATTTGGTGTCTGTATACAGCGGGATATTCTCCTGCTTCGCAGACCATAGAGCATCACGCGTCTCAACCTTAGGCACAATCGCAAAGTTGTAGAGCGGGATTGGGCTGTGCGTAGCCCATTCGAGCGTCCGGCCATCCCAAGGATCGTTGGTTGTATCTCTTGGCATGTAGCGGGTACTCCAGTAAATATTGTAGACCAGGATCACGAAGCCGATGGCGAGCCCGACAGCCCCGACGAAGCTTAGCATATTGAGCGGACCGAAGCCTGATTCCTTAGAGTAGGTATACAGACGGCGTGTCATTCCCATCAGTCCCAGGAAGAACATTGGGAAGAAGGTAACGTTAAAGGAAATGATGATCCACCAGAAGGCATGCTTGCCCAGCCGTTCGTTCAGGCGGAAGCCGAACACTTTAGGGAACCAATAGTGGAACCCGGCGATAACGGCGAACACAGCGCCCGGAATCAGCACGTAGTGGAAATGCGCAACCAGGAACATCGTGTTGTGATACTGGTAATCGGCGCTGGCCATCGCCAGCATGACGCCCGTTACCCCCCCGATCGTAAAGATCGGGATAAAGGCCAATGTATACAGCATCGGGGTCGTGAAGGTAATCCTGCCCTTTCGCAGGGTGAATAGCCAGTTGAATATTTTGACCCCGGTAGGTACTGCTATGGCCATCGTTGTAATCGAGAAGAAGCTGTTGACCATGGCACCTTGACCCATCGTATAGAAATGGTGCGCCCATACGAGGAAGGACAAGAGCGAGATGATCAGCATACTGAATACCATGGAGGTATAGCCGTACAGGTTCTTCTTCGAGAAGGTAGCGATAATCTCACTATAAATACCGAAGGCCGGAAGGATTACGATATAGACCTCCGGATGTCCCCAGACCCAGAACAGGTTGGCCCAAAGCATATCCATCCCGCCGTTGGCCATCGTGAAGAACTGGGAGCCGAAGAGGCGGTCGAACATCATCATCGCCAGCGCTACGGTCAGAACCGGGAAGGCGAAGACAATAATAACGTTGGTGATCAGTACGGACCAGGTGAACATCGGCATCTTCATCAGCGTCATGCCTGGTGCACGCATCTTAAGAATCGTTACAATAAAGTTAACCCCGGTGATCAGCGTACCGATACCGGATATTTGCAGAGCCAGAGAGTAGTAGTTGTTCCCTACGGTCGGGCTGAATTCAAGACTCGCCAGCGGGAAGTAAGCTGACCAGCCTGCATCCGGCGAGCCGCCGATGACGAAGGAAATGTTCAGCAGCATGGCGCCCATGAAGAAGAGCCAGAAGCTGACGGCGTTCAGCCGCGGGAAGGCAACGTCCCGTGCGCCGATCTGCAGCGGAATGATTACGTTCATCAGACCGATGATGAACGGCATGGCCATGAAGAGAATCATGATCAGACCATGGGTGGTGAAGACCTCATTGTAATGCTGCGCATCGAGGAATTTCATTTCCGGCGCAGCCGTCTGCAGACGCATCATCATCGCATCTACACCGCCGCGGAACAGCATCAGCAGCGCCGCGAGGATGTACATGATCCCGATTTTTTTGTGGTCAACCGTGGTCAGCCATTCGCGCCACAGATAGCCCCATTTCTTGAAATAGGTAAGCCCTACGAGAATCCCGATGGTTGCCAGTGCAATACTGATCATGGCCCCGTATATCAAGGGTTCGCCGTGAACCTTAAATTTGTCCAAATCCATTAGGGTAGCTCCTTTCAGTGTGTTGCATTAAGCTCTTCAGAGAGCTAGTGTCCTTCATGTGTGCTTTCATCCACAGGGGAGCTTGGCAGCGGCTGATCGACTTCCGGATCAGGCTTGCTGTCAAATTCTGTGCCGCTGGACGGCTCGGGAGACGGATGAATTTCCTTGTTATCCTGGTGCTCCTGATTGCCGTTGTCCATATCCATCTCTTTGCCGCCGCCGCTCATATGCTCGCCGTGGTCTCCAGGAGGCGGACTGAACTCCAGATGGGTGGAGGAATACGTTTTGCGTCCGAGGTAATCCGTGGCCAGCAGGCCCTTGAATTCTTCCTCAGTCAGCTTAGGTGCGGTTTCCTTCACTTCCTTCACCCAGTCCTCGTAACCCTTGTTGCTCAGGACAAGGGCTTCGAATTCCATGTGGGCGAAGCCTTTACCGCTGAAGTTAGCATTCTTTCCGATATAAGAGCCTTCTGTATCAGCGGAGAGATGAAGCGTTGTCAGCATGTCGCTCATGGCGTACTTTTGACCGGCAAGCTGTGGAATCCAGAGACTGGTAATGGTGCCGAATGAGTACATTCTGAATTCAACTGCACGGTGTACCGGCATATTCACGTAGTTAACTGTTTCAATGCCTTCTTCCGGATAACTGAAATGCCATTTCCAGTTGGAGGAGGACGCATAGATGACCAGCGGAGTCTGATCTTTATAATCCGCAGCCACATTCTCCACTTCGTTTGTCGTCTTGACGGTTACAACAGACAGGAAGGCTACGATAATGATCGGGATAATAATCCAGATCGCCTCAAGGACTACATTGCCTTCCTCGTGCTTTGGAATGTAACCCTCATTACTCTTCTTCGCACGGTATTTCACCAATACAAAGATGTATAGGATGTAGACAACTGCCAGAACACCAAGCATTACAATAATTGAGAGGATAATGGTGTCAGATAACGTTCTGGCAGACGGCCCCTTCGGGTTCAGAACAGCGATTGAGCTGCATCCCGGCAGGAGAAGGATCAGGCTTAGAAACAGAGCGTATAACGGTCCCTTTTTTTTCATATAGAACTCCTTCCTTCAATACTACTTTTCATTCGCCGTTCATTAACGGAAGTACATTGATCTGTATCTATAGTAAGAACTACTTACCCATAATGCAAAATACATATTTTGTATAATTATATAAAATAGACCTTAAAAATGGCGAACAAGTTAAATATGTGTGATCAAATTGTTACAACTCCCTAAGGGTATGATAAAGATCACTGTAGTGGCGCACTTTAGCTAATTTTAAGGTTGTTCAATTTTTGTTCAAAATTCCGATATTGTTATTAAATTTGTCACAATTATTCTGTGCCAAAAACCGCTGATTTAACCGTGTAACGCCTGCTGTGACAGCATTCGACGAGAATTGCGTGCTTTCTGAAAATAATGGCGAACCCTCATTTATCATTGCATAAGAGTAACAATTTCTTAGCTTGCGGTTACAATCTCTCAAATTACGTTGAAAGTATATATGATAAAGTGATAGACAAATATACATAGATTGGAGACTGCTGCTGTGCGCATCAAGAAAATTCTGCTCTTATTCATGTCTTTATTCCTAATTATGGGGCTTGTGCAGGTCCCGGCTAACGCTAAAGGTGATAGCACTATTCTTAAACTCGGAGTCAACGATAAATTAAGTAAGGTTGAAGCTGTATCCGTTAAAGGCACTTATTATGTACCGCTGCGTGCGCTTGCGGATGAACTGAAATGGACCCTTACCGGCCTGACGGAAGGGATTCACGTAGCCGGCGGGACTGGTTCGCTTACCTTGCTAAGCAAGGACGGGGGTGCGGTGCTGAAGGACGGCACGACCGTGCCTATGAGCACTTTTGTACAGGACGGCAAGCTCATGGCTCCGCTGAAGGTCAGCGGGTACCTCGGGTATAGCATTTCCTATGCGGGAGATAAATATTTACTTCGTGTGAAGGACGGCTCGGCGCAGCTTACCGATGCAGCGTTTACCGATAAATATGCTGCCGACTTGAAGCCGAAGGCTCCAGTGGCTCCAACGACTCCTGCTACTCCGGTTACACCCACTGAGACGGGCAAGCCGGGCCGGACCGTATACCTGACCTTCGACGACGGCCCGTCGGCAACGACTGGCGAGCTGCTGGATATCCTGCGTAAATATGACGTACAGGCGACCTTCTTCATGCTGGGGAACAACATGAATGAGCATCCCGCCCAGGTGAAGCGGATTGCGAAGGAAGGTTATGGCTTAGCGCTGCATGGCGTGACCCACCGTAAGGAGAAGTTCTATGCCTCTCCTGCAGCGGCGCTTGCCGAGATGTCGGGGGCCAATGCAACTTTGAAGAAGCTGACGGGAGTAAGCACCACACTGATCCGTACGCCATACGGAAGCAAGCCTTATTTCACCAAGTCCTTCCGTGATAAAGTTCTGACGCAGGGATATCATCTCTGGGACTGGAACGTGGATTCCTATGACTGGAAATACAAGCAAAACAGCGACAGAATCTATAACACCGTGATGGATCAGGTAAATAAGCTGAAGGCGTCCAAGACCAACCCGGTAATTCTGATGCATGACCAGAAGGCTACACTCAAGGTGCTGCCGCGTATTCTGGAGAAGCTGAAGAAGGAAGGCTATACCTTCAAGCTCATTACGAAGGATATGGAGCCGCTCAATTTCTGGAAGGATAAACGCTGATCCGTAAGGGTCAATAGAGGAGAGCAAGCTGCGGGGTACCCTGCGGGCTTGCTCTTTTTTTTGCGGGAATCTATAGAGAAAACACTGCTGTTACTTGTACAGATATTGCACCAGCATATGAACCAGCTCTGACTTCAGCCGGTCCACAGCGATCCGCTGCGGCGAGAAGGAAATGAAGTCAACAATAGCACTCACGGACTCAAACACAATGATCGAAGCTGCCTCCATATCCGCAGTCTTCAGTTCATCCTGCCCCATCTGAAGATAGGACAGCGTCTTGAGCCGGCCGGACTCGTACTGGGCATCCATCAACTGCTTGATGGCTTCATCACTGTGATACATAATGTTAAGATCCTTGTGATACCCGATAAAAGCTTTATGCGAGAGCAGAAGCGTGTCTATCAGATGCAGGATCAGCTCCGTACGTTCGATCGTATTGAAATTAATCTCTGCCATCGACCGCTCGACCTCGGCCATCAGCTCATCCCCGTATTTGTGGAGCACTTCAATGAATACGGCCCTTTTATCCACAAAATAGGAGTAGAAGCTCCCGGTCGAGACCCCGGCTGCTGCTGCAATCTCCTTTGTGTTCGTCTGATAGAAGCCCTTGTCCGAGAACAGCTGCATCGCGGCCCGGATAATGGCTTCCTTCGTTCGTATACTGCGCTCCTGCTGCGGAGTTCTAATCTTGTCCTCTGTTTCACCCATATCGTAAGGTCCCCCTCATAGTACAAATTGTAGTGGAGCGGTTTTACGCTGTCAATAAAAGGTGAACCCTAGTTCATTTTCTGATTGACAAATATGAACTTGGGTTCATATAATCTGAATATGAACTATATTTCATATTTCGGGAGATGAACAAAATGGGGATTGGAATGCGCAGAGCTTTATCCTTTACGGCGATTGTGCTGGGATTTTTCATGGCGCTGCTGGATACGACCATTATTAATATTGCCCTGCCGGAGATGACCCGCCAGTTCGGGGGGAGTGTGTCGCAGGTATCCTGGGTGATGAACGGCTATAACCTGGCATTTGCCGTGTTTATCCTGACTGCCTCGCGTCTGGCCGATCAGTTCGGACGGAAGAAGGTATTTCTCATTGGCGTGGGGATGTTCACACTGAGCTCTCTGCTGGCCGGACTCTCCACTTCCCTAGGCATGCTGATTCTGTTCAGGGTCATTCAAGGCTTGGCGGGAGCCATTATTGTGCCGGTTACCATTCCGCTAAGCACCACCACCTTTCCCAAAGAAATGCACGGATTGATTATAGGCATATGGGGGGCCGTCTCGGGAGTGGCTGCGGCAAGCGGTCCGGCGCTTGGCGGAATACTGACACAGAAGCTGAGCTGGGAGTGGATTTTTTTTGTGAACGTACCGCTTGGGCTGTTGAGTATAGGGCTGACCGCTATGTTCATTCAGGAGTCACGGGATGATTCAGCAGGAAGGTCCATAGACTATGGCGGAATGCTGGGGATTACAGGAGGGATGTTCTGCATTACATATGCCTTGATAAAAGTGCAGGACTACGGCTGGAGCTCGCGCCCGTTCCTGGGATTGATGGTTGCGGGGGTGTTGTTTGTGGTGTTCTTTTTTCTTACGCAGTCTAAGGGGAAGGAGCCGATGCTGCCCCTATCCCTGCTGAAGATCAGAGCCTTCAACAGTACCTCGGTATCAATGATCGTGCTGGGGGCGGCGCTGATGAATATTTCGCTGCTGACCTCCTTTTATCTGACCCGGGTGATGGGGGTATCGGAGCTGAAGGCAGGGCTGGTCCTCTCAACTATGGCCTTAGGCTCCATCGCCAGCTCGGCTGTATCCGGACCGCTCTCTGCGAAATACGGCAGCAGTCTGTTCGCCGCAGCGGGAATGGTGCTGGTTGGCGGTGCAACCTATTCCATGAGCGGACTTGAGGCCGATTCTACGCTGGGTGCGGTGATGCTCCGGCTTGCGGCGACCGGCTTCGGCGTGGGACTCTCGATGCCGCCTGTGATGTCATCGGCGATCCGGGTTGTTCCTGAAGACAAGGTCGGCATCGCCTCGGGGGTGACGAATATGGCGAAGGCGCTGGGAAGTGTGCTCGGTGTGGCCATCATCGTCACTGTGCTCCAGCACAATACAACCCGGGAGCTGAGCGCGGCGAATTCCGCAGGCACAGAGGCGGGGGCCGGGGTAATAAGACAGCAGCAGGCGGCTGTGGATGCGTTCAGTCAGACCTATAAGTTCGCAGGCTACCTGCTGCTCCCGGGTATCGGCGCTGCCCTGTTCAGCGATGAATGCAGACAGCGGCGGAGCAGCAGTGTTCATGTTCAATAGAACAATCCCGCTAAGGAATCATAACCTCCATCTGTCCAACAGGCAGGCGGGGGTTATTTGCGTGACATGCTGAGAATAGATCGGCTAAAAGTTAATGATTGACATTAATGCTCAACTGTATTAATAATAGTAGTACAGTTAATACACTTAAACAGCCGGATCACAGATCCGAAGAAGGGAGGACTGTCATGTTCGAGTTGGATGTACGCAGCCGCAAGCCGATCTATGAACAGCTGACCGACAAGGTGAAGGAGTTGATTATGCATGGTATTCTGCGGGCGGATGAACAGCTGCCTTCGGTGCGGGCGTTATCCTCGCAGCTTACCGTGAATCCCAATACGATCCAGAAGGCCTACAGGGAGCTGGAGCGCGAGGGTTATATCTATTCGCTGCAGGGCAAGGGGAACTTCGTAGCCGCGCTGCAGCAGGGCCAAAGTGAGAGCAAACGGGCAGAGCTGAAGGAAGCGCTGCTGCGGCTGATGGCAGAAGCAGTCTACCTCGGGTTCACGGAGACGGAGATCAGTTCCCTGTACCGCCAGGCGCTGGATATTAGAAGAGAGGAGAGCAGCCATGATTGAGATACGCGGAGTGAGCAAGATTTTTCAGGAGGAACAGGCTGTGAACGGCCTCTCGCTGACGGTACCCAAAGGGGCCATCTACGGATTGCTGGGATCTAACGGGGCAGGTAAAACCACGCTCCTGAAGATGCTTGCGGGCATCTATCGCCCGGATACAGGGAGTGTGAAGGTGGGCGGGCAGCCTGTCTATGAATCACCGGAGGTGAAGCGCAGCTTGTTCTTCATGCCGGATAGCCCATACTTCTTCCCGCAGGCCACGATGAAGAGTATGGCGGAATTCTACCGCTCGATCTATACACAGTGGAGCCAAAAGAGGTACGAGGAGCTGATTGCAGTGTTCCGGCTCGATCCCCGGCGCAGACTCAGCCGCTTCTCCAAAGGGATGCAGCGGCAGGCCGCCTTCCTGCTGGCGCTTAGCTGCATGCCGGATGCGCTGATTATGGACGAGCCGATCGATGGACTGGACCCGGTGATGCGCCGCCAGATCAAGAATCTGCTGTTCCAGGAAGTCGCCGAGCGCGAGCTTACCGTGCTGATCTCCTCGCATAATCTGCGCGAGATTGAGGATCTGTGCGACCATGTCGGCATTATGCATGAGGGCCGGATGCTCGTGGAGAAGGATCTGGATGATCTGAAGGCCGACACGCACAAGATTCAGGTTGCTTTCCGTGACGTACGTCACGCGGCGGCGCTGGAATCAAAGCTGCAGATTCTTCATCAGGAGCAGCGGGGAAGCGTCAGCCTGTACATTGTAAAAGGAGAGCGGGAGCGGATCAGCCAGGCTTTTCATGTCTATGACCCGTATGTGTATGACCTGCTTCCGCTGACGCTGGAGGAAATCTTTATCTATGAAATGGGGGGGGCCGGTTATGACGCGCAGCCGATTATTCTGTAACAGCAGCATTATCCGCCAGAACCTGCGCCAGTATGGCTGGATTGGAATTTTGTATACGCTGGCGCTATTGTTTCAGCTTCCGCTGCAGATATTCATGAACGGCGATCCGTTAGCGGAGCCGAGTGAAATAGACAATCTGTTCAATCTTGGTGCTGATATTGCACCGTTTCTCCTGGTTTTTCCGATCACCACCGGATTGTTCCTGTCCCGTTATCTGCAGTCCAAAGGCTCCTCCGATCTGATGCACAGCCTCCCGCTGCGCCGCTCGTATCTGCTGTCTTCCTATACCCTGAGCGGTCTGCTTCTGCTGTTGCCGCCCATCTGGATTACAAGTGTGGTTACGGTGCTGGTCCGCCCGCTGGAGGGCAATATGTATATCTATCAGGGAGCGGAGGTCTGGCAGTGGTGCCTGACCCTTACTGTGCTGACCCTGTTCTTGTTTGCCTTCACTGTGTTTGTGGGAATATGTGTGGGACAGACCATTCTGCAGGGAGTGGTGACCATCATTCTGTTAGTCCTTCCGGCCGCAATCCTGCAATTTATCGGCATGCATCTGAGCAGGTATTTGTATGGATACCCGGGTGGAATGGGTTCACGGACAGATACGACGGATTGGGCGCCGATGCTGCGGGTTGTAGATATGTCCTACAAGCCTTTTAGCCATACAGAGCTGTCGGTCTATGCTCTCCTGTCCGCAGCCTTTTTAACGCTGTCCTTCGTGCTGTACCGTAAGCGCCACAGTGAGAAGGCAAGCCATGCGATGGCCTTCACCTATTTCAATCCGCTGTTCAAAGCCGGGGTGATGCTCTGCAGCATGCTGCTTGCGCTCAGCTACTTCGGCAGTATCAAGCAGGGAACCGGCTGGATCATCGGCAGTGTCGCCGCCGGAGGGGTCATCGGTTATATTCTCGTAGAGATGGTTCTCCGCAAAACCTGGCATATCCTGAACCGCAAGCTGCCGCTTGAATTGGCAGTATACAGTATCCTGCTTGGCTTGCTGCTCTATGTTCCTGTATCCGGCTTGACCGGATATGAGACCCGGGTTCCAGCGAACGAGAAGGTGAATGCGGTATTCGCCGGAGGCAATTATGATGAACTGACGCAACGCCCGTACGGCGCTAAGAACACTGCACCTGCGGAGGAGGCTGAGATCTATTCCAAGGACCCGAAGTATATTGAAGCTGTAACCGCACTGCATCATGCTGTCGTAACGGCGAAGCCGGGACAGAGCAATACCATGTGGGATTATGGATATCCCTCTCGCTACCGCTTCACGCTGTTATACCAGCTGAAGAACGGAGGAACGCTGAAGCGGACCTATCTGGTTCCCTCAGTGGGCTTCGAGCCGGAGCTTAAGGCAGTCATGGGACATGTGGACTACAAACGTGTGCGATACCAGATCTCCCAGATGAACAAGAACGCAGAGAGTATCCGGGTAAGCAATCTGAACAAGGCCTTCAGTATTTCCGATCCGCAGGAGGTGAAGGAGTTCAAGGACATTCTAACCCGTGAAGTGCTGAACATGTCTTACGAAGATCGGGTCTCGGATCAGCGGTCACGCGCTTCCATCCGCGTTCTTCAGAAACCGGATCAGGACGGTAATCAGGCCCATTTCTCTTATGAATGGTACCCGTCCTATCATGAATTGGGGGCTTGGCTGGAACAGAAGGGATATGCGGATAAAGTGCGGATTACCGCAGCGGACGTACGGTCCGCCGAGATGTTCATAGATATGAATCACAGTAAGCTGCCACCTGGGCGGATGTATGATCCCGAGACCCGTTTGGAGTTAGCACGCAGCGAGAAACGGGCGGTAATGGTCACAGACAAGACGCTCATTAACGATATTCTGGAGCATCGCCGCAATTACAACCGCAGAGAGGGAGCATATGCGGTGAAGATAGTATATAAGAATGATTCATCTAGTTATATTTCGCTGGATGAGCAGGAGATGTCTCCGGCGCTGAAGGCTCTTCTTCCTTAGTCAGTTTAATCTATTGCAGTAACTAGACAGTCTGTTCCTCCCGTTAACGGATGCATATCCTGTGCGGGGGGATTTTTATGTTGAAGCGGGAAGTCAGAGCCAGTGTCTGTGTCATTGCTAGTGCCAGTGCCAGTGTAGTGCTATCTTCTCTGCTTCTGCTTCAGGTGTACCTGAGTCCAAAGCATGGGTATATTAGATTAGGGTCTGCAAAATAATGCGGCCAGTGTTAGGAGGAACAAACATGGAAGAGGTACGGGATCATCTGGATCATGGACTCCAGATTGTCTTCATCGGGTTCAATCCCAGCATCCGCTCCGGAGAACTGGGTCATCATTATGCCAATCCGCGTAATAACTTCTGGCGCATACTGCATAAGTCCGGGCTGACGCCGCGGTTATATGAAGCTTTCGAGGACGGGGAGCTGCTGAAGCTGGGGTACGGCTTCACCAACATCGTCGCCCGCCCCACCGTAGGCGCTGAAGATATCACCCGGGAGGAGTACGCCAAGGGCCGTGAGCTCCTGCGGGCCAAGCTGGAGGAATACCGCCCGGAGATTGCCTGCTTTGTCGGCAAGGGCGTGTACACAGAATTCAGCCGCAGAACTACAGCCGCCTGGGGCTTCCAGGAAGGCATTGCTCCGGTGGTGGATGGCGTCCGGGAGTTCGTCGCCCCATCCTCCAGCGGCCTGGTCCGCATGCCGATGCCGGAGATCATCGGAATCTACTCACAGCTGCGTGACTTCACGGAGGAGCAGGAGCCTTAAGGCCGGAGAAACGCGTCATATGGTTGCGTGGGCTCGATGTATGCGAAAAACCGAATACTATCGGTACAGATGGGGGTTCGCGGGCCTGATGTATGCGGAAAACCGAGTACAATGCTCCGGCGCGAGGTAAGTAGCCCAATTGTATGCGAAAAATCGAACACAATGCGCAGATACGAGGGCGAAAGGTTGGGTAGAGCCGGGTTTGTGGTTTTATTTCGCATCCCGCTTAAACAGCGGAGAGGACGGAACGAATGCGGAAAAGCGATAGCGGTCGCCTTTGTCTCCGGATTTTTACCGATTAGGGAAATAAATAAAATCTGGAGACAACAGCGATTGTAGCAACGTTCCGTTCGCGGAGCGTCCACCCGAGCGCCCGCGTTGATCCTGCTCAAAAGTAAAAGGTTCTCCCATGTAATCAGGCAGCGCCCACGCTGACCAACCCGAACCAAAAAGGCTGCCCTCATCAGCCATTTCATGACTTTTGGGAACAGCCCTTCGTAATAGCAGCCTGCCTACGTCTGAATCAGCAGCAGGATAATGGATGACAGGGAGAGGCAAACGCTGGCAAGATAGAGCACGCCGACCACCTGTTTCTGGTTCAGGCCAGCCTTGAGCAGGCGGTAATGAACCTGAGTGGCGTCCGCCTGATAGATGGCTTGTCCCTTCAGGAAGCGTCTGATGACGACAAAAATATTGTCGAAGATCGGCACGCCCAGCGCGAGAATCGGAATGAACAGCGATAACACCGTGGCCTGCTTGAAGGCACCGTCCAGCGCAATCACCGCCAGAATGAAGCCTAGGAAGGTGGCGCCGGCATCGCCCATGAAGATTTTGGCCGGAGCCTTGTTGAAGCGCAAATACGCCAGCGTAACCCCGATCAGCGAAATTGCCATGTAGGCAGAAGTAGATTGGCCCATCGTGAGTGCGACTACAAACAGGGTAACTGCCGAGATCGCTGTAAGTCCGCCGGCCAGACCGTCCATACCGTCCGAGAAATTAATAACCGTAGTGACCCCGAAGATCCAGATGATCGTCAGCAGGAACTGCAAAATGAACGGCAGTGAGATATAATCACCTGAGAACGGATTAATGAAGCCGGTAAACGCATTGCCGGAAAAGAACACCAGAACGGCGGCGGCAATCTGTACGATGAATTTGGGCAGAGCCGGGAAATCCTTGCCTTTGGTTTTGTACCAGTCATCGATGGTTCCTATAGTCAGCAGAAGCACACCGCCAATGAACAGGGCGAGCGTCTCCAGGGTGAATTCACGTGCGAAGAGCAGATATGTAATGAAAAAGCCTACAAATATAGCGTAGCTTGCCGTTAGCGGGATAGGCTCCCTATGGATTTTGCGTTCAACATCTTCCCTCGGCCTGTCCACGAAATCCAGCCGGAAAGCCAGCCTGGCCAGAGGAGGAATCAGCAGATAAACGATAAAAAATGACACGAGAAAAGCTAAACCGTATAAAATGACAATCACCCCGTTGTTTTTTTAAAGGCCTATCCCAAATTATATCGCAGAAGGATGTATGTTGTCGAACTACATAAGCGAGATGGAGGACAAGATGAAATACGAATGTATCTTATTTGATGCCGATGATACACTGTTCGATTATGGAATGGCCGAGAGTCACGCTTTGAGCCATACCTTCGCCCACTTCGGGCTGCCGACAGGCGCGCAGGAGTATGCCGCCAGCTACCAGGAGATTAACCATGCCTTATGGAAGGATTTCGAGCAAGGCTTAATCACCTCTGCCGCCCTGCGGGTGGAACGGTTCAACCGCCTGTTTGCCGCCCGTCAGCTCACCTTCAAGCCGGAGGAATTCAGTGAAGCATACCTGCGCTTCCTCGGGGAGGGCACCTTCCTGATTCAAGGGGCTGCCGAGCTCTGCGGCGAGCTTGCCGGGTGCAGGCTGGCAGTAATTACGAATGGAATCAGCGATGTGCAGCATGCCCGGATTAAGAGCTCCCCGCTTAGCGGGGTATTCGAGGCGGTGATTGTATCGGAAGAGACGGGCTACCAGAAGCCGGAGACGGGGATTTTTGATTATGCTTTTGCCAAGCTTAATCTGTCCGATAGACGCAAGGTGCTGATCGTCGGAGACTCCCTGACCTCGGATATCCGCGGCGGGAACAATTACGGCATCGATACGTGCTGGTTCAATCCGCTGGACAAGCCTGGTGATTCTGAGATAGTGCCCACCTATGAAATCCGCAGTCTGGACGAGCTGGTGGAGATCGTGAACCGTGCGTAAGCGGAATAAAAGGCGGCAGGCAGATTGAAAGTTTCGCTTCCGTGTTAAATATATAAAGACGCTAAGTCCATACTTTTTTAACAACAACATACGGGAGAGGATATTATGAGAAAAAAATGGCTGATTGCCGCAGTGGTCACCGGCATGACGGTAACAGGCTCGGCAGGGGTGTATGCGGGCACTAAGCTGCAGCAGATAAAGGCTTATCTGAACCATAGCCTGGGTATTGTGGTGGATGGTAATCCTTTTTGGATGAAAGACGGCAATGGCAAAACCCTGACACCGATCACCTACGAAGGTCTCACCTACCTGCCGGTCCAATCGATCGCCACGGTACTGAAGGTGCCTATCAATTATGACTCGGTCAACTATAAAGTGAGAATTGGTGCCGGCAGCGCGGATATTCCTGCTCCGACTCCTGCTCCGGGAACCTCTACCGGCGGAGGGAATGCAACTCCTGCTCCAGTGGTGGAGGGGACAGCAAGACCGGTTAATCTGCCTAAGGATTTTCCGATTCCTCAGGATGCCTTGATTGCGATCACCTTAGATACGGATGCTAACGGCCTGAAGAAGGTGGCGTTCACATATTCAACGCAGGAGACGCTGGACACCATGGGCTTCGTATACAGTGAATATGCGCGGATTAAAAATCTGGATAATGCCTCAGTGTCGGTATCGTCCAGCAATGTCAAAGTCTCGGGCAGACTCGGCGGGACAAGTCCTTTATCCATTACAGGCAAAGCCTCAACGGCCCGCCCCGGCTTCAATCTCTTCACAGTCACCTGGTCAGAGAGCTGATCTGAGCCAGTAAGTTAAGCTGTTATACAGGCTTGGCTAACCCAAAAAGAAACTCCGGCTTGTAAGTGGGCCGGAGTTTCTTCATGTGCAATTCGCCAAGGCTAATTCACCAAGGTAATATGATCAGACTTGCGGACGGGTATCCAGCGGCTTCAAGTGGGCCTCAATCTGTTCACGCCTTGCTTCCAGGAACGGCGGCAGGGCCAGCGCCTCACCCAGATGCTCGACCTCCTCATCCGTGGCGAATCCCGGTCCGTCCGTTGCCAGCTCGAACAGAATACCGTTCGGCTCCCGGAAGTACAGGGAGCGGAAGTAGAAGCGGTCCACAAAGCCTGAGTTCGGAAGCTGTACGCTGCGGATACGTTCAATCCACTGCTTCAGCTCCTCTTCGTTGTCAACGCGGAAGGCTACATGATGCACGCCGCCCCGTCCCAGGCGCTCCTGCGGAAGATCGCTGCGTTCCTCCAGATGGATCTCCGTGCCGGAGCCGCCTTCACCGGTCTCGAACACGATAATATCCGGCTGGCCCGCCACCGGAGAAGGATAACTGCCTGCGCGGCGGAAGCCGAGCAGGTCCTCCAGAATCAGGGCTGTATGCTCAGCAGTCTCGACGGTCAGATGTGCCGGTCCCAGTCCGACAATGGCATACTCGGCAGGTACCGGGCTCTTGGCCCAAGGCTTGCCGCCGGGCATGCCCTCGTTATGCTCATCCGAGACGAGGATGAGGCGCTGGCCCTCATGGTCGGTGAAGGCCAGCGTCTTGCGGCCGCCGCGTTCGGTGATTCCCTCATGCTCTACGCCGAACACGGTGAAGCGCTGTGTCCAGAAGAGCAGGGCATCATCCCCGGGAACACGCAGGGAGAGTGCGGAGATGCTGTTGTTGCCATCACGGTTACGCCCTGCGTTTGGCAGCTCGAAGAAGGTAAGCTCCGTGCCGGGATTCCCGGTCTCATCCCCGTAGAACAGGTGATAGACGGATACGTCATCCTGGTTGACGGTCTTCTTGATCAAGCGGAGTCCGAGCACTTCTGTATAGAATTTGTAGTTCTCCGGCGCTTTGGCGGTAATGGCGGATACATGGTGAAGCCCTTTTAGTGTTAAACTCATGGGAATACCTCCTGAAGTTTGGTTGTTATATAAGACACACTTAAGAGTTGAACTCGAAGCTAGGTCGTCACTGTGGTGAACATTTGGACTTCCGGCCGCTGTTGTATTAGGATTTCCTGATTAGAACCGCTCTTCGCGGTAGAAATCCAAATACAGCATATGCTTCCGAAGCGAGCTTTCCTGCGGAAAGCTTTCAGGCGGTCGCTTCCGCTCCTACAGTTCCAAATTTCCCCTCCGCTTCTTTTTGCTTTTTGTTAATTTCTTTAGTGTTTCTTATATAACTTGGATTGTTATATAAAGAAATTACTTATTAATATTAAGTTACTATAATTTTAATAGTAAATGAGTGATTTTGCAAGATGTATTTCAGGGTGTATTTCAAGATGTATTTCAAGGACGGTATTTATTATTCAGGAAAGCGGGGTTAATCATGCACACCAGAACAAGTCTGATGAAGCAGCTGGAGAGGATGGGAATCAATCCGCAGGGGACACTGCTGGTCCATTCCTCGTTCAAAAGCATCGGTGAAGTGGAAGGGGGAGCGGATACCGTACTGGATGTTCTCTCAGAATATATGAAGGAGGGGCTGCTGGTCCTGCCCACCCATACCTGGTCTTATATCGACGGGCAGAATCCGCGCTTCTCGGTGCTGGAGTCGCCCGTCTGCGTGGGGATTCTGCCGGAGCTGTTCCGCAAGCGGCCGAACGTGATCCGTTCCTGGCATCCCACACATTCGGTAGCGGCGCTAGGCAGGGATGCGGCGGTGTTCACAGCCGGAGATGAACGCTGGGATACGCCTTGTGCGCGCGGATCGGTCTACGGCAAGCTGCTGGACCGGGGAGCGGAGATTATGCTGCTCGGTGTGGATCTGCGGAGGAATACGTTCATTCACGGCATAGAAGAGTGGGTGGATATTCCCGGCCGGATGACGGACGGGCATGAGGCGCTCTATACCGTGACGCCGGCAGGAGAGGAGATTGCGGTGCCTTCGCGCAGACACTGCGGACTGTCCTGGTCGCAGCATTTCTGGAAGGTGGAATCTGTGCTGGAAGACGGCGGGGCGATGCGGAGGGGCAGCTTCGGCGATGCCGCGGTTTTGCTCTGCGGCACGGTAGAGACTACGCGTATCCTGAGCGGCATGCTCAGAGAGAACCCGGATCTGTTCTCGGATAACGAGCCGCTCTCCGGGGAGGATGTGCCTGAGGCGCTGCCGAAGACGAAGCGGGGGCAACCTGTACAGGCAGGTCAGGAGCATACTAATAGTTAATTCCAGCCGGATATTTACGGGTCTCTGGCAGGTCTCTATCAATGTATGGTATATTATTCTCACAAAAACATAGTAAGGAGATTGGAAATGACAAAAACTTTGATCTTTGGTCACAAAAACCCGGATACAGATACGATCTGCTCAGCCATTGCTTATGCGGCACTGAAGAAGGAATTGGGCTGGGATGCCGAGCCGGTTCGTCTTGGAGACATCAGCGGAGAGACTCAGTTCGCCCTCGACCACTTTGGGGTAGAAGCGCCGCGTCTGGTGGAGAACGTTGCTGCAGAAGCTGAGCAAGTGATTCTGGTTGACCATAATGAACGCCAGCAAAGTGCGAATGATATCGATCAGGTCCGTGTGGTTGAGGTGATTGATCATCACCGGATTGCGAACTTCGAGACCGCCTATCCGCTGTATTACCGGGCTGAGCCGGTCGGCTGTACAGCTACCATTCTGAACAAGCTGTACAAAGAGAATGGCGTGGCCATTCCTAAGAACATCGCCGGTCTGATGCTGTCCGCTATCATTTCCGATTCCTTGCTGTTCAAATCACCGACCTGCACGGAGCAGGATGTGGCTGCTGCGCGTGAGCTGGCGGCTATTGCCGGAGTAGATGCTGAGAGCTATGGCCTGGACATGCTCAAAGCCGGTGCAGACCTGAGCGACAAGAGCATTGCCCAGCTGATCTCTCTGGATGCCAAGGAATTTAAGATGGGTGAATATAAAGTGGAGATTGCCCAGGTTAACGCTGTGGACGTGAATGATGTCCTGTCCAAGCAACCGGAGCTGGAAGCAGCGCTTACCGCGATTATTGATGACAAGGGACTTGATCTGTTCCTGTTCGTGGTTACCGATATCCTGAACAACGATTCCGTGGGTCTCGCCCTGGGCCGCGTAGCAGGCGCTGTAGAGCAGGCTTACAATGTGAAGCTGGATGATAACAAGGCTGTGCTGAAGGGTGTAGTGTCCCGTAAATCACAGATTGTTCCAGTTCTTACCGAGACGATCGCCAAGCTGTAATTGCTGCTTCCGGGTGCACCCGGAGCAAGAAGGTTGTCCCGTGACCGGCTGTGCCTTTTCCTCAGGAAAAAAGTGCAGCCGGTTTTATTTTACAATTCACAGCAACTCCTTGACGCCTGAAGGGTATAAACAGCATAGGACATTATAGAGGGGGACGGGAATAATGGGGAAGATGCGCAAGCTGGCGATTTCAACAATGTGCCTGATGATGGTCTCGGGAGGAGGCCTGCTGTATGCTGCTGCCGGCAAAACAGATCTCTCATTCTATGTGAATAATATGCTGCTTAAGCAGTCTGCACTATCCTCGGATGGCGGGGTCTATGTGCCTGTGGAACAGCTTTCAGAGAATATGCAGGCGATTGTATCTGTGGACGACTCAGCCGGGACGGTCAAGATCTACAAGCCTAATGTGAACACGGTGCTGCTGGATGAGCAGGGCAAGATTTTCGGCAAAGTTCGAATGGACACCAGCAATACCTTCTCTGCCCTGGTGCAGGTGGATGATCTCAAAACAGATATCTCCGATCTGAAGATCACTATTACAGACCCGGCAGGCAAGACAGATGTTGTGGATAACCAGCCGATTACAGAGAAGAAGGACAGCTTCTGGTTCAAATCGGCAGCGTATAATTATAAGGTTACCGACAAGGGGAACTATATGATCCAGGTGTATTTCAAGGATGCTGCGTCCAAGAAATGGTTCATCGTTTCTGAATTGCAGATCTCGACCACTTCATAATATGCACAGGAGGCGGTTCCATTGATTAAAATCTACCCTGCTGCGTCTGCGCACCAGTTCGATCACGGCTGGCTGAAGGGCAGTCATGTCTTCTCCTTCGGGGATTTCTATGATCCCGACAACACGGCCTTTGGGCCGATGCGCGTCTGTAACGATGATACGATCGCTCCGGGAAAAGGCTTCGGCGCCCACCCGCACAGTGATATGGAGATTGTCTCGATTGTGCTGTCCGGCGTGCTTCGTCATGAGGACAACCTCGGTAATGTCGCGCAGACGTCCTTCGGCGGCATCCAGCGGATGTCGGCCGGGACCGGTGCGATTCATACGGAGCATAACCCTTCGAACAGTGAGCCGGTCCGCCTGCTTCAGCTATGGTTCATGCCCAAGGCCCGGGGGACGGCTCCCTCCTATGCAACCGGACGCTTCGATCCGGCCAAGCTTGAAGGACGCCTGCTTCCGGTAGTAGCGGCCGAAGCGTCGGAGGAGATTGTCGGTATTGCCCAGGATATGACGATTTATCTGGGGAAGGCCGAGTCGGGAGGGCAACTGGATTTCCGTCAGGAGCCGGGGCGGCGCAGCTTTGTGTATCTGGTCGAAGGACAGCTTACCCTGAACGGGGAGGATGTGCTGAAGCCGGGCGATTCGGCTAGAATCGAGGACATAGCGCAGCTGGAGCTGAAGGCGGATGAGCATATACTGGTCATGGTGATTGATCTGCCTTAATGAGCGGCGGGATTCAGACATGAAGGAGGAACGCGAATGGCAGAACAGGAAAGAGTGCTGGTGAAGCATTCGGTAACCGGGCGCATGCTTGTGAACAGCATGGAGGGAGTAGGGTATACCTTCGATGAGCCGGGCGGGCTGACCTTGATCACCCTGACGAATGTTGCGGCAGATAAAGGCGCTGCGGTGGTGGAGCTGAAGGCGGAGCTTAATGTTTTCCGCTTCGAGGAGCCTGCGGACGGGCCGGTCATCAAGCATTGGTACTACGTTGGAGATCAGCCAGTAACCTATGATGCAGACTCCAGACGCTTAACGATAGCCGTACAATCCGAAATCGAATATCGGCCAGATCAATACTGGGCCTGATCCCTTCACAGACTCCACCACATGTGCTAACAATTGGCGTGAGGTTCGGGGTCTGCTGCTTCATGCGCTTTTATGAAAATAGGTGAAAATGGGACAAATGAACTTGACAATACGTTCCAGAACGACTAGCTTTGTTATGAAACGTAACATGTACATAAGAAAAGACAGGAGAAATGAAGCGGATGGAATTGTTTGCGGCGATGGAGCGGGAGGATTACGAGGAAGTATTGTTTTGTCAGGATAAGGCATCGGGGCTTAAGGCGATTATTGCAATTCATGACACCACGCTGGGACCGGCGCTTGGCGGAACGAGAATGTGGACCTATGCAACGGAGGAGGAGGCGCTAGTTGACGCCCTTCGTCTGGCTAAAGGCATGACCTATAAGAATGCGGTGGCCGGACTGAATCTGGGCGGCGGCAAGACGGTCATTATCGGTGATCCGCACACAGACAAGAACGAGGCGATGTTCCGCGCCTTCGGCAGATACATACAAGGCTTGAACGGCCGTTACATTACAGCAGAGGATGTAGGCACGACGGAAGAGGATATGGATATTATCCATCAGGAGACCGACTTCGTTACTGGTATATCGGCTTCCTATGGGTCGTCCGGCAACCCCTCACCGGCCACAGCCTTCGGCGTATATCAAGGGATGAGGGCCGCAGCGAAGGCTGCTTTCGGTAGTGATTCCCTGGCAGGCCGAACCATCGCTGTGCAGGGTGTCGGCAATGTATCCTTTACACTATGCAAATATCTGCATGAAGAAGGCGCACGCCTGCTGGTTGCAGATATTCATCGAGAGGCAGTGAACCGGGCTGTAGAGGCTTATGGCGCAACCGCCGTAGACCCGGGCGATATTATTGGAGCAGATTGTGATATCTATGCGCCATGTGCACTTGGTGCCACCATTAATGATGAGTCACTGCCGCGGCTTAGAGCCAAGGTGATTGCAGGAGCTGCCAATAATCAGCTCAAGGAGCCGCGTCACGGGGACGAACTGCACAAGATGGGGATTGTCTACGCTCCGGATTATGTGATTAACGCCGGGGGCGTTATTAATATCGCCGATGAATTGAACGGTTACCACAAGGAACGGGCGTATAAGCAGATAGCCCGAATCTATGACAGCATCACCCGTGTGCTGGAGATCTCCCGCCTGAAGGGGATTCCGGCCTACGCGGCTGCGGATCAGCTTGCAGAAGAACGGATATCCTTGCTGCGCAACAGCCGCAGCACCTTCCTGCTGAACGGACAGCATGCCCTTAGCCGAAGATAAGCCCCCAGACGAGTAAATTCGACTTTATTCTACTTTTTATCCATTTCCAGTTAGAATTGTGAGATATGTAGTGGTGCTCACCATGGATAATAAGGAAAATAGAACCAGGAATAATTTTGCATGAATGAAAGGCGGAGACCCATGGGAGCACTGCACATGAATACGGCAGCGATGAATTATGGAAGCAGGGAATCTTATTTTGACGGGAAGCTTATTGAGTACATTGGGTGGTGCCTCGCTGGCTGGCTTGTTACGGTCTGTACCTTCGGTATCTGCTATCCCTGGTCAGTAGTAATGCTCTACCGCTGGAAGGTCGAGCATACCGTGGTGGGAGGGCAGCGCCTGCGGTTCGATGGTACAGCCGTCAGCCTATTTGGACAATGGATTAAGTGGTTCCTGCTGACAGTGATTACGCTCGGGATCTACGGCTTCTGGGTGGTCATTAAGCTTGAGCAGTGGAGAACGAAGCACACCCACTTCCAATAAGAAGCTGCATGCTTCGAGTATACGCAAGATGCGAAGAAGAGCCATCCTCCGGTAATGGGGAATGGCTCTTCTGTGTAGATTCTTGAAGCGAGGCCGGCTTGCAGGTTGTTTATTGAGCTTTCTGCGGCTCGGGATAAGTAACGCCAAGGGTATCAACGGTGACCTTCTTCATTACCGGCGGCTGATCCGGACGGTCATTCTTGCCACGCGGCAGACTGACGATGGCCTGGACCGCTTCGAGTCCTTCAGTAACCTTGCCAAAGGCAGCGTAATCGCCGTCAAGGCTTGGATAAGCTGCGGCCATAATGAAGAACTGGGAGCCGGCAGAGTTCATATCCTGGCTTCTTGCCATGGACAGCACGCCTTCTGTATGCAACAGATTATTGGTGAAGCCGTTATTATTGAATTCTCCGGCAATGCTGTAGTCCGGTCCGCCCATTCCTGTGCCATCCGGGTCCCCGCCCTGGATCATGAAGCCTGGAATGACCCTGTGGAAGATGGTTCCGTCGTAGAAGCCCTTATTGATCAATGAAATGAAGTTGTTGACCGTATTGGGGGCAACCTCGGGGTACAGCTCAGCCTTAATTACAGCACCGTTATCCATCTCAATCGTAACCACCGGATGACTGGCTGTGGCTGAAGGCACGCCTTCTGTAGCAGCGGTGCTCTCCTGCGGTGCTGCTGTGGCCTCACTGCCTGCCCCGGTACTGCTGTTACCATTACCGGCGGCATTATTATTCACTGGCTTGTTGCCGCAGCCCGCCAGAATGACGAGCATCAGGCACATCACCGCAAGCAGGATGACGGGTTTTCTTGTGATAGACTTCACTTCAGTATCTCTCCTTTTGAATAATCTGGTGCATTCACCTCTGTATCATACCTTCTTTGTCCTGCTTCTGGCAAAGCCTGCTTCTGCGACCTGCCGGATTCCGTTACTTTGGTGCGGGCTGCTCCTTGGCGGAAGCGAGTGTCGTTCCTTCGGGAACCGGCAGTAAGGCGCTTTTGGAGATACCGATGAGCTGGGAACTGTAGATTCCGCTGTGCCCGGAGAATAGATAGCTGATGACGCAGGCGATGAACATATAGACCGCTCCGCCGGAGCCGAACAGCTCGATGCCCATTATGAAGCAGGCGAGCGGTGTATTGGTTGCTCCGCAGAAGACAGCGATGAAGCCAAGTGAAGCCAGAAAAGGCCCATATAGATGAAGCACTCCGGCCAGGCTGCTCCCCAGGGAAGCTCCAATCGCGAATAGCGGCGTTACTTCGCCGCCCTGGAAGCCGGTCCCCAGAGTGAACGCGGTGAAGATCAGCTTCCATAGAAAAGCGAAAGGCGATACGCCGTCTTCGAAGGAGCTGCTGATCAGCGGAAGGCCCAGCCCCAGATAGTCCCGGGAACCGGCTATGTAGACCAGGGCGATAATGATCAGCCCGCCGGCGGCGCTTTTGAGCATAGGATTACGGATAATGGCGGTGAAGGTCCGCTTCAGATAATGGGTAAGCTCACTGAACAGCAGGCTGCACAGGCCGAAGAGGATGGAGGCGAATATAACCTTGACCAGCACCAGTGCATCCATAGCGGGGAAGAGATCCACCTGATAGTGGATATGGTGAACGCCCCACAAGCGGGAGGCTACCAGATCGCCGGTGAAGCTGGCGGCAAAACAGGGCAGCAGCGCCTTATGGCTGATCAGTCCGATGGCGATTACCTCCAGGCCGAATACCGTACCGGCCAGCGGGGTGCCGAAGATGGAGCCGAAGCCGCCGCTGATGCCACACATCAGCAGGATTCGGCGGTCCAGCGGACTGATTCTGAGCCAGCGGCCGAGGCTGTCTGCCAGACTGCCGCCCATCTGCACAGCCGTGCCTTCGCGTCCGGCTGACCCGCCGAAGAGATGGGTAATCAGCGTCCCGCCAAGGACCAGCGGTGCCATGCGCAGCGGAATCGCTTCGTTGCCCTGGCGGATCTGCTCCAGAATCAGATTATTACCCTTGCTGCTGCTCTTGCCGTAACGCATATACATTCCACTGACGAGCGCGCCTCCCGCCGGAAGCAGGAACAGCAGCCAGGCATGCTCCAGCCTTATCTGGGTGACTGCGTTCAGACTGGCCAGGAACAAGGCCGAGGCACTTCCTGCCAGCAGCCCGACCATTCCCCCCAGGATCACCCATTTCACGAATGTACTCCAGAGCGCAAGCTGGCTCTGGCGCGCTGCAAGCTCTGCCCACCGTTCATACGTCCTCTTCATTATGGCTAATGCCTCCCGACCCGAGATCAATACTACCCTGAAATCAAAACAGACTCCTACCAGCGTAGTTAACCACTGGTAGGAGTCATTAGCCCCGAAGGGCGGTTATGGCGAACTCCATCGCCGCAATTGAATGAAACTATCGTAAGCCGATTGTCTCCAAAAGTCAATATGAACCTGGAGCGTGGGTGTACGCTCCTTCAGGGACGCTTAGCCGTATCTACTCGTCACCGTTAGAGCCATTCAGCACATCGGTACCGGGCATGGCATCAGGGTCCGGGGAGACCGGGTCAACGCTGCTTCCGGGAACCAGCTCATCCGCATCCGGGACATCCTCCAGCGGAGCGGCTTCCTCCGCTTCTCCTGTCCCCTCTTCCTCCGTATCCGCATAATCAATGACGCTGCCGGTCAATCCGGCTGCGCCGGCCGTGTATATAGCATCCGACTCCAGCAGCTCATCCCGCTGCGGACCGGGGGTGGCGGAAGCAGGAGCGGGACGGTCTGCGCGCGGACCAAGCCCGGCGTCCGGCACATTCAGGCCGATATCGGCTGCAAGAATAGGATCGCTCTCAAGCGCCGGATCAGAGCCGTCATCCACTACACCGTCGAAATCGATCGGTGTGAAGTGAGCAGGGTCATGACTAGCCAGTGCAGATTCCAGCGGGCGGTTCCCGGCGCCAGCGGTTTCCTCACTGGGGCTTGGCTCAGTAATCGTGCCAAGCGGGCGCAATTCTTCCAGCGGGATATCCTGCTCCGGGGAGACACCGCCCATTTTGGTATAGCGCTCATATGCAAAGTCGGCTTCCGTCTTATTGAATTCATTACCCATCGTCAATCAGCTCCCTTTTCCCTTGTTGTAGGTCTACTTCATCTTATAGTAAACTATACCCTTTTAAGCGGCGGCGAATCTGTCCGGCATCCAGGTTGGCCGTCTGATTAATATAGTCATTTCTCCGGCAGAATAACCGGAATAGATGGATTAAACGGGCCGTTTCGAGGTTATTTGCAGTCTGATGGCAGGTATTGTGCAAACGTTGTCGAAAATAAGAATCATATGGACTATATAAATACAACTAAGGATTCACTGAGGTGCCACAATGAAGTTAGCATCAACCAAAACAGCCGCAGTCTTTATTATGCTGCTGCTTGTAATAACCATCATTCCGGCGGGGATCGCCATAGAATGGGATACACATACCGAAGCGGAAATTCCGGCCTGGGAGCTGAAGTGGGAAACGGCCGGGAATAGCGGCATAGAAGCTGTAATGGCAGGGCCAGCCGCCGGATGGACATGGGTACGGGCCAGGGAGGCCAGACCCCTTTCGCCACCTGGTACCGCTTCCGCCTGGATGCGGATTACCTTGCCCCCTGCGGGAGCAGCTCCCGCTATTCTGATCGATAGAGTATTTGGCGACAACCTGAAAGCATATATAGACAACCGGCTAATCTACGATTCCAGCGGGGATGTGGAATATAGCGGCAACAAGGTGCTGATTCCGCTCCCGGCACAAGACAGTGCAAAGCCGCTCTATCTGTGGAATGCAGGCAGCGGGGAGTTTGGAATCGAGGGGGACATAAGGGTTGGCAGCTATAATCAGCTGCTGTCCTTTTATGTGAAGCAGGATCTGGTGGACGTTGTACTCGGAGCCGCCATGATCTTCATGGCCGGAGCGTTATTGATCTGCCTGCTGTTCCTTAAGCCCGAATTTTTCTACAGCGGTTTCTTTCTGGCCCTTGTCATCCTGTCCTTTGGAGTGCTGCTGCTGACGTACTCCCCGTTTCTGACCCTGATTCTAAGTCGGGGGGATCGTCTGAGGCAGATCAGCTTCGATTTGGCCCTGTTCACCATTATGCCGGCGTTCACGCTTTATTTTGAGCAGCTATTCGGACCGGGCAAGCGGGGATTCACTACCCGGGTGCGTAAATTTCAGCTGGCCTATTCTCTGTTCTGTACCGCAGCGCTTATTCTGAATGCCGCGGTGTCCTTCCGGCTGGATGCGCTGTATTCTATTCTGACTATTAACGCAACCGGTGTACTAATGATGGCCCAGCTTATCTACCTGCTGTTCTTGGCGTTTTCTTATGCCCGCAGGGGCAATTCAGATGCCATTCTGTTCACTGGCGGCTTCTCAGTATTTGCCTTGGTCTCCGTAGCGGAGCTGCTGCGTTACTTCATTTCAATGGAGAGGTATCATCTGTACTGGTGGAAATGGGGCATGGTGGTATTCATTCTTTCCCTGATTGCTATTCTGGGGAAACGGTTTGCGGGAAGCCATGAGAAGGCGCTGGAATACGCCAGGGAGCTGGAGAAGTTCAATAATGAGCTGCAGCGTTCGGAGAAAATGGAGATTATCAGTGAGCTGGCCGCCTCGGTAGCCCATGAGGTGCGTAATCCGCTCCAGGTCACACGCGGGTTCCTGCAGATTCTGGGGGAGCGCTCCGGCAACAAGGAGAAGGAGTATCTGAAGATGGCTGTGGGAGAGCTGGACCGGGCCTCGGTGATCATTACCGATTTCCTTACCTTTGCGAAGCCGGGCGTGGATATCGTGGATGTATTCGAAGTCTCGGGGGAGCTGAAGCATGTGTCGGGAATCCTGCTGCCGCTGGCTAATCTGCAGGGCGGTTCGATAGAGCTGCGTCTGCAGCAGGAGCTTCAAGTGACGGGCAGCCCGGCCAAATTCAAGCAGGCCTTCATTAATCTGATCAAGAACAGCATTGAATCACTGCAGGAGGAGGGGGAGATTGTCGTAACAGCCTGGAGGACAGGCAACTGGGTAATCATCAGCGTGAAGGATAACGGCGTGGGAATGAAGGTTAGCGAACTGGCCCGTCTGGGCGAGCCGTATTACTCGAATAAGACCAAGGGGACGGGGCTCGGCCTCATGGTCACCTTCCGTATTATTGAAGCGATGAACGGCACGATTGAGTTCCACAGCCGCAAGGGCGAAGGAACTGAGGTGCTTATTAAATTGCCGGCCTCCAGTATGAATTAGAAATTTTTTTTGTTTATTCCGTTTTTTTGAAGGGATGGGCAGAGCAAGGGGCGAAATATTAACACTACAGAACTTTGCTTCTAAAACTTTCCTCTGAGGTGCTTGCATGTCTTTGATGGTCAAAAGTTTACATACAGCGTTAGTATTGTTTCTGCTTTGCCTAGCCTGCGGAAGTCTCCTGGTGTCCGCGCAAAGCCCCTCCCCCGCCAGTGAGATCAGACATTGGCAGATGAAGTGGCAGGAGGGGCCGGATGATGGCGGACTCCAGGCTCCTGTAAAGGATGACCAGGGGTGGATCGATGTGGAGGCGAAGGCGGAGATGCCGCGCAAGCCTACCGGGGTATCCTCCGCCTGGACCAAGATTACTTTGCCCTCCTATCATTACGTGTCCCCCTCCGTCTATATTCAGACGATTTATGCGCTGCATGTGAAGGTGTATGTGGAGGACCGGCTGGTTTTTGAAGGAGACCGCGGCTTCATTATGGATAATTATTCCTTGCTTGTGCCTCTGGATATGCGGGATAACGGAAAGACGCTCTATATCTGGACGCAGACGCTCCAGGACCGGATCGGAATCAAAGAGCAGGTGATGCTCGGTGAGCACAGTCTTCTAATCAAGGACTATATCAAAAACGGACTTATAGATGTGATTCTGGGCGGCGCTTTTATCTTCGTGGCGGCGGTGCTGTTTGTATGCGCATTTTTCCTGAACAAGGAGTATTTCCCCGTAGCAGCTTCGCTGTCCATTGTCATTGCCTCTACCGGTGTGTTATCTGTAACCTACTCTTCCTTCACGTATACCTTCTATAGCTATTTGGGCGGGCTCAGTGTATTTTTGTTCGATGTGGCGTTGTTGTCCCTGTTACCCGCACTGACCTTTCTGTTTGAGAAAATATTCGGCGCGGGCAAATACGGCATCATCCGCAGGTTCCGCAAATTCCAGATGGCCTATTCCTTATTCTGCTGTGTCCTCCTCATTATAAATGCACTCTCCGGGGGCCGGTATCTGAAATTCTACTACTTCATCTCCACCAACATTGTCGGCATTATTATGATTCTTCAATTCATTCTGCTGATCGGCTGCGTAATTGTGTTCTCCCTGAAGCGCAACAAGGATGCGATCATCTTCGCATGCGGCTTCGGTACGGCTGCCCTTACCGGGATTTTGGAGCTGCTGTGGTATTATTTCAGACGCGGGAATTATGATCTCTTCTACTGGAAATGGGCGCTGGTTGTGTTCATTCTCTCGCTGATAGTGATTCTGGGGCGGCGGCTGGCGCAGAACCACAGCCAAGTGGTGAAGTATTCGCAGGAGCTGGAGCTGTTCAACAACGAATTACAGCGTTCGGAGAAAATGGAGATTATCAGCGAGCTGGCAGCATCGGTAGCCCATGAGGTGCGTAACCCGCTCCAGGTGACCCGGGGGTTCCTCCAGCTGCTCAGTGAGAAGTCGAGCGGGGATGAGCAGAAATACCTGTCCATGGCGCTAAGCGAGCTGGATCGGGCGGCGAGTATTATTACTGATTTTCTGACCTTTGCCAAGCCGGAATTTGAACAGGTCTCCCTGCTCTATGTAAATGAAGAGTTCATGCATATCCAGAGCATCCTGCTGCCTTTATGCCATTTGAACGGGGGCAAAATGATTCTGGAGGTGGAAGAAGGCCTGCGGGTCAAAGGGAATTCCTCGAAGTTCAAGCAGGCGATGATTAATATCATCAAGAACAGCATTGAATCCCTGGGGGAGGAAGGCACGATTCATCTGCTGGCCTACAGCCGGGGGGATAAGGTGCATATTCATATTAAGGATAACGGGGCAGGCATGGAACCGGCTGTGCTTAGCCGTCTGGGCGAGCCGTATTTCTCTTCCAATAAGACGAAGGGCACGGGGCTCGGGCTGATGGTTACCTTCCGTATTATTGAAGCGATGGAGGGCGAAATCCGTTTTATGAGCAAAAAAGGAGCCGGAACCGAGTCCATCACCCTTCTGCCGCGTGCAGAAGGGCCGGACGATTCCGACTCCCGATAATAGGTTGACTTGAATATGCTACCAGGTCCCCATTGGGGTGATACGTGTCTTCATTACATCAGAAGAAGGGCTTGGGGGAATGACCAGGTAGAATTCATTCGAGCCTTCCTCTACGGTCTTCAGTGTAATGTTGTCAGGAAGGTTGATGCCCAGCGCTTCCTGGAGCGCTGCCTTCGGATCTGCAAGCAGTCTTTGTTTGAAAGCCGGATCTTCCCACGCCTTCTGAATCACCTGATTCTTAAGAACTCCTACTGACAATACAATCACCCTTTCAAAATGGTTATAATTGCCTTTTTAGTATAGCATAGGCCATTCTATAATTCTATTGCTATTTGCATAAATTATGAGAGATTCGAGTGCGAAGATAGCCAGTAATCAAGCCCTCCGCCCAGCAGCAATTGCTTCTGTGCTTCAATGGCCGCGGCGATCTGCTGCAGGTTCTGCACGAGCACGAGATGGAAGGATACCAGCAAGGGCAGCTGTAAGCTTGTCTCCTCCAGCATCAGATGGTTGGCTTGGGCCGTTGCTGCATATCCCGTAAGTCCGCCTGCTACATATATGAAGTCCTTCACTGCTGTTTCGGTCAGCGGTTCTCCTGCGTCCATTCCGGTACTGGAGCGGACGAGTGACAACAGGCAGTTATAGCTGTTGTCCTCCAGATCCTGCTCCCAATCTTCGTAGTCGTCAAGCATCTGCAGGGTCAACAGCACAGTGTGGATCATTTCTTCGGCCTCGGGAATAGAGGAGGACTGACCGGAGAGTAGCAGCGCGGCCGTACTGCTGAGCTTAAGCGGGCTGGCCTTATGGGAGATGCGGATGCGGTCATTCAGGAAGTAATCGCTGCCGGCTTCACCGCTTACGCTGTCTGCCCACTCGCTGATGTAACGGCTGAAGCAGGGCCAGAAGGGAGAGTCCGCCGGGAACAGCGGAAGGTAGGTAGCCAGAAACTCCACATAGAGCAGATTGGCAAGCGGCAGCGCTTGTGCAGCCGAGGCCTCCGGGCTATCCATCAGATCATCCTGGAGGAAGAAGTAGAGCATGAGGAAGATGTTGCCGGCGGACATCCTGCGGGCCAGTTCAGGACTCAGGCCACAAGGGTCCTGGAGCCAGAAGGGCAGCAGGTAACAGATGTAATTCTTGTGGCTGTCCGGGTGGAACACGTTGAACTGATTGAGATACGACAGGCCGCGGGCGTTAAGCGGCTCTGGAAACGCAGAGATCACCCTGCGGTTCTCCTCAAAGACCACACGGAGCTCGTCCTCATAAGCATGAAGCCAATCCATAGACTTATCTCCTGTCAATTATGTATTTTATTTAAAATATTAGGTAAAAAGTGGTTATTTGATCATATTATAATCCTGCAATGGTCCTATTTCAATCCTAACTTTATTGCTGATGCGGCGCAGGATCACCGGGTGGAGCAGGAGTATACCTGATTTCACCGCCTCAAGGCTGAATGTATGCGGAAAACAGCATACATTGGGCTAACGCTGCCGCTTTTACGCGGGTCGTTCCGTTCGCTCCGCTGTTTAAGCGCAAAAAGATTCTTCAAAATCTTTCTAAATCACAAAAAGAAACCACCCTTTGGTGAAATGGAGTATCCACACACCATTTCAAAGGAGAGGTTTCTTTTGTATGTTCTATTATATTCTTCCGTAATGTAGTCTACCGAACTGCCGCTGCGTCCAGCTTGGCGGCAAGTGCGGTGTATTCCCCGCGCAGACGCACCAGCTTCGAGACACTGCGCTCCAGGCCGCCCGGCCGGTTGCGCCGGGTCCATAGCTGGCGGTACTGGTGCAGCAGCAGATCCAGCTCATGGATCAGCACCTGAACCTGCGCTGCCTCAAGCTTCGGATCGGCTGACGCGAGCTGGTGCTTGAGCCGGGTAAGCTGCACGGCATGCTTCACGAAGTGGATACCGCTACGCACCTCTTCTATGACCAGCCCGGCATCGCTGCATTCCAGAACCGGCTGCTCCAGCCTGGCTTCGAGGTCAAGAATGTATTGCTCCAGCTGGTCAAGCTGCTCTAGAGGCAGTTTCACAGCCAACTGCACATGCTCCAGATGGCTGCGCAGCAGCATGGACATCTCTGTATCATTAGGGCGGACCGTGCCCGACTCCAGCTTATAGTAGTTGCCCAGATCAAGCAGCAATTGCCCGATGGTTCCCGAGCGGTCTTGGAAGATCGCCGTGTTCAGATAATGCGCCACATCCGCCTCCAGATTCCCCTCTACATTCCAGGCTAACGCTGCCCCGTAGGCGAATCCGGCATAGCTGACCGGCAGATGCTGCCAATGGCCGAAATCGCCCCAGTCGGTAATCAGGTAGCCGATGGCGCCGTTTCTCTTGCCATGTACCGCAGCACTGCGCAGATTGGCGAGCATGTTGTCAGTTCGCCCGGTGAGCGAGTTCCAGGAGCTGGTTCCCGGACAGACATAGAACGGGATGCCAGCTTCCTTGAATTTGCGGGTATCCGCTTCAAACGGATGCGCCGCGCTGTACCCCCACTCCATGGCGATGATATCCTTCGGCAGCCGTGGGATCAGCTCGGGATGCTGGATGATGATATCGCCCCAGAATTGCATGGTTTTGCCGCGCTGCTTGACCAGCCCGTGAATCTTCTGCAGGAAGGAGAGGTATAGCTCGCCTTTGCCGGAAGACTCCGCCAGCGCCTGACTTGCGCCAAGTCCCAGTTCATAGGTCTCATCGCAACCGACATTGAACATCTCCGAGCTGAAGTAGGGAAGGAGGTCATCGTACATCGTGCCCAGAAGCTGCAGTACCTCTGGGTCTTCCGTATGGAAGGTGCCGGGATGCATGAACAATCCTTCCGGGTATAAATCGCTATCATACATATGATCCGGGAGCATGAAGCCTGCGGGAATCTCTGCCAGGTGGTTGAACTCCGGCCGGGTCAACCATCCCTCCATATGGCCGAAGCTATTTTGATTGGGCACCAGCTCAATGTACCGCTCGCGGCAATAGACATCCAGCAGCAGAATTTCATCGCCGGTGAGCGGAGTTTCCAGCTCCCATACCTGCGGGAAGGACTCATAAGCAAAAGGAGCTCCTTCTATATATAGCTGCAGCTGATTCAGCTTGAGGTCAGCCATGAGATCAATGATCCGGTACAGGGTATCCAGCGTGGGGATTTTGTTGCGGCTGATATCAAGCATCAGTCCTCTGGCCGCGAAATCAGGCTGATCGCAGATATGAAGATAAGGCAGTGTCCGGCCGCATTGCTGCAGGAGCTGCTTCAGCGTTGCTGCTGCATAATAAGCGCCTTGCGGAGAACCGTAAGCGGCAAGTAGACCTTTTTCGTTAATGTGCAGCTCGTAGGCTCCTTCTGCAAGCAGGGCGTTATAGCGGAAAGTACAACCCGGAACTGTGGCAGACCGCTGCCCTATGGACAGAGGCAGATTGAGACGGACCACCTCGGAAGCGGTCTTTTGAAGCCTGCGGGCTGCAGGAAGGGCGGACAACTGGCCCTCACCGGCCAGCACAATGCTGCCCCGGGAAGATAGGTGGAACTGTCCTGCAGATACCGTGATCTTTTGCGGCCGGGGAAAAAGCTGTAAGTGAACAACATCAGACATAGCGTGGACACCTCTTATTCATGTAGAATATGATCATCTTCATTATCAACATATCACTCCTGAACACATGGAGGAATGCAGTGTATGCCCAAGCTCATGGATTATATGATCAGCCCGTATCCAGTAAGAATTATTGATCCGAAGGTGGAGGCCGCCAGGCTGCGTCTGAAATCGATACGTGTCGGGCAAGCCGGCCATCTGCCGGGAAGAACGCTGTTTCGTTCGGGGGTCACCTTTGAACACTGGGCCCTTGTATATATAGTCGCAGGAGGCGGAACTTATACGGAGAACGGAGGAGCAGAGCAGCAGGTCCGCGAGGGAAGCCTGTTTTTTTTCAGACCCGGCTGCAGCTATAGCTTCGGACCGCCGCCTGGCGGGTATTGGGATGAATACTATATTAATTTCAGCGGAAGCCGTGTTACAGAATGGCTGGAAGCCGGAATGATTGCGGGTGGAGAGGTAACCCGGGGGGATAAGGCGGAAGGGCTGGAAGCGTCTTTTGAAGAGGTTCTGGCGTATATGACTGGGGATGTTCCCGGTGATGCGGACCGCGCTGCGCTGCTGCTGGAGGAGATGCTGCTGGAATGCTCGCTGCAGCTCCAGGGCAGCCGCCGCCCGTGGCAGCAGGAAGCTATGCCGCTGATCCGGGAGGCGCTAAATGCCTGTATCTATGAGAAGCCGGATCTGCCGCGCATAGCCGAAGACCTGCACCTCTCCATGTCTACACTCCGTCGTACCGTGCGGCGGAGCAGCGGGTACCCCCTGCATGAATATATCCACCGGCTGAAGATGGCTGAGGCCAAGCATTTGCTGCTGAGTACCTCGCTGCAGGTGCAGGAGATAGCGGGAATGCTTCATTATAAGGATAGTTTTTATTTTTCAAGGCTATTCAAAAAATATATGGGCCTCTCTCCGCAGACCTGCCGCAATCATATATGACTAAAAAAAACGACATATTTCTACTTATTTCCTCAAAGTGAGCTTGGGATAATGTCGTATTTTGCAGATTTTTGTTGACATACAGAAAAAAACAGTGCTATGCTCTAGATAATATTAGCAGTTCTAGAATAGTTCTTCTAGACTATGCCGGAGATGAGACTATTGAGAGAGTATTACTGCATCAGTTGCCGCAGTCTCCATAAGGTGGTAGGACCTAATCATACCTTGCGTATTCTGTCCACCGGGTATCATATCGTTGGCGAACAGCGCTATCAAATTTGTATATGTAATGAGGCCAAGCTGGAGCAGGCAGTTCCAGCATCGACTGAATAGACTGTGCCGGGTGAACTCACCGGATAACTGAAGAGATCCCGTCTTTTGAAGAGCCTGTCCCTGGAGGGAGAGGCTCTTTGTCATGCCCGGAGCGGAATTGGATAATATTGTATACGCTATCATTTGAGAAGATGGATAGGGTTGGTTAATTTTTCATGAAAAAAGAATAATTATACCCATTTTATTTTCAAAGTAAACGCTATCATTAGAAATCGAAACTTGTTATTGTGATTTTTCTCATGTATGATGCTTTTAAACATAGCTTAGAATAAACTCGAATTTTCCACAAACTGGAGAATAGGGTGGTGGGATGAACATTAAATTAACAGCAGAAGATCGTACTATCGCCTTTTTTAGAATCTTTTCTTTGTCCCTCACATCGTTTATGTACCTCATGGTTCCTGCGGGACCTTCCGTAATATACAAATCCCTACTAATCATCGTGCTATTCTTATTTGCCCAACTATTCCCGTACTATTACCGGAGGTTCCATGCAAGAGCCCGTCCTCTCATGCTAATGATCAGTATGGAGACGGCACTCATTGCGGTGTTGATGTTATTTACTGGAGGATACGATAGTCCTTTTAAGCTATATGTACTTAATCCGGTGCTGTTTGCGGCGGGCGCGCTCTCTTTTTATTTTGCCTGGAGTCTGATCGTGGGCTATATTGCCATGGTGGCAGCATCGGGCTATATGGATTCCGGTTCTCCCGATCCTGCGGTTGCTGAAATAATGCTTGCCAATGATAACCTGTTTCTAGCCCTGGCTCTCGCGGTTATAGTTATGCAGATGCTTAAGGGGATAAAGCGGCAGCGGGAGGAAGCGAACGCGCGGACCAACGATACCATGGAGCATATCAAATCGCTTTATCACATCGTGGAAACATCAAGCCAGCATGACTTCATGAATATTGGCCAAGTCATTACCGACTATGTGGTCAAGCTTACCAAGCTGGAGAAGGCTCTGTTCTGGTTCGCCAAAAAAAGCGGGGAGCCTGCTCCGCAGAGCCGCCAGACAGGATGGCAGCATGAGGAGGAGCGCTTTCTGTTCATGGAGCTGGAGAAGCATGAGCATGAATGGAAGCTGCAGCGTGAACCGGTATTCAAGAGTATGCCGGGAATCGGCGACTTCCTGCTGATGCCGGTAAGAATGAGCACCCGGTTCGTGGGGATGATCGGAGTGAAGCTGGAAGCGTCGGAAGGGCTGGAGGGCCGCAGATGGTACATCCAGCAGCTGATGTTCTTGTCGGAGCTGAGTGCGATTATTCTTGAGCGCCACGAGCTGGGCGTGATCGAGAATCGGCTGATCATCACGAACGAGCAGAACCGGATAGCCGATGAGATGCACGATAGTGTATCCCAGAGTCTTTTCGGCATCGTCTATGCGACCCATTCCCTGAAGCAGACTTGGCGTAAAATGTCTGAGCGGGAGCTGGAGGAGCAGATTGAGCTTATCCATGATTCAGCCACCAAGGTGGCCAAGGAGCTGCGGATTACTATCTACAGCCTCAGCTCCAAGAAGAGCGGCGGCCCGAGCTGGCTTGGGATGGTGCGCTCGCATCTGAAGAGCCTCTCCCGGCTTAACGATGTTGAGATTGAACTGAAAATAACGGGGGATGATTTCAGTCTCCCTTATCCTTACCACAAGGCGCTCTTCCGGATTATCTCCGAAGCGACCGGCAACGCTATAAGACATGGCGCTGCCAGCCGGGTGGATGTAGAACTGTCGCTTAAGCCGAAATGGATTAGACTATCAATTGTCGACGATGGCGTCGGTTTCGATGCCGATCTGATCTGGGCTGAATCCGAGGATCACTCAGGCGGACTGGGAATGAAGAATATGCAATATCTGGCACAGTCCCTTGGAGGCGATTTCCAGTTAAGCAGCAGTGAGAACGCTGGAACCAGAATTTTAATCTCTATACCTGTCGGTGTGGCTGAACTGAAAAATGCATAAACTTTAGGCAGGAGGTCGTTCAAGTGAAAATCGTCATTGTTGATGATCACCCTTTGGTGAGAAGAGGATTGGCATCTGTGATATCGATGCAGTCCAATCTGCAGTTTGCCGGCGAAGCAACGAATGGCCAAGAAGCTCTTCTCGTGATTGAGGAGATACAGCCTGATCTTGTGCTGATTGATCTGAAGCTTGCCGATGAATCGGGCCTGGATATTATCAAGGAAGCACGCGTGCGCGGATTCTCATGCAAGTTCATCCTGCTAACGTCCTCAGCCAGCCGGGAAGATTTCCTGAAGGCGGAGGAAGTGCTGGTAGACGGTTATGTATTGAAGGAGGCTCTGCCTGAGGAATTGCTGTTCGCAATTCAACTGGTTCATAAGGGCAGGAAGTATTACGATCCCGGGCTGATGGAAGACAAGATGCGGATGAGCGGAAACAGTCCGACCGATGAGCTTACACCCAAAGAGAAGGAAGTTCTGATCGAGCTGGGACAGGGGGCCTGCAACCGTGAGATTGCCTCACGCCTGTTCATCAGCGAATTCACTGTCAAGAAGCATGTCAGCCAGATTCTGGCGAAGCTTCAGGTGGCGGACCGGACACAGGCGGCCTTATACGCTAATGCTGTCGGACTTACCAAATATGAGATGTCATACGATTAAAGATTTCCGCCCAAACGTTGGGGGGAACGGAGCACGGACAATACTGTCCGTGTTTTTTTGCGTTCCGGGAAATCAAACCGAACACAATGGGCGGCTGTGAGGTACACGGGCCGAATGTATGTGAAAAACAGTACACAATGGGCTGGCGCGGAGTGCTGACACGAAGGTGCACCAGCATCCTTCCCCCGGTTAGGTGATGTTGTGTCACCGGGGGTGTTAGCATTTTCCATAGATATGGTACTATAGTATACCATCCACCCCCTCTGGCGGACCAAACACAGTTACTCGAAAGTGAAGTGTAAAGTGATGCTAGGGGGCATGTGATAAATCCTGCGCATTGTTAGAATAAAAGCAAGACATCTGAAACTTTCATGATTGCTTTCAAAACGAACACAAGCGGAAGGAGGGTTACTGTGGAAAAGACGATTCTGGATTACATTAACCTGATAAAGAAAAAATTATGGTTAATCATGGTATTTGTACTGATCTCCTGCGCCACCACCTTCTACGTCAGTAAAAACTTCGTTGCACCCGTCTACTCCGCCTCTGGACAGCTACTGGTCAACAACGTTGTGAATGTCCCCGAGAGCAATAATCTCAACGCACTGAACTTCAGTCTTAACCTCATCGAGAGCTATAAGGAAATCATGAAGTCGCCGACCATTATGAAGAGTGTGATCGCGGAGCACCCCGAGTTCGGTCTGACGGCGGGCCAACTGGCTGCCAAGCTGCAGATCAAATCCTCGGAGAAAAGCCAGGTGATTAATCTGACCGTGGAGGATAAGGATTACGGCACCGCAGCTACGATTGTAAACGCGGTTTCGCAGACCTTCATCCGCAGCCTGCCGGCACTGATGAACCTGGATAATGTAACATTCCTGACTCCGGCTGATCCTGCAGCCCAGCCTCTGCCGGTCAACGGCGGGGTGACCATGAATCTTCTGATTAGCTTCGTGGTGTCACTGATGGCGGCGGTCGGGATTATCCTGCTGATGGAGACGCTGAACGGTACGCTGAGAAACGAGAAGGAAGCGGAATTCGAGCTTGGCCTTCCGGTTATTGCCAGTATTCCGGCCATCCGCAAACGCGATTTCGGCACCACGAATAAAGATAAGGCAAGAGTAGGGGAGGGCAAATATGTTACGGCTGAATAGAAGTCTAATCGCGGACATAAACCCGTCATCGCATGTCTCCGAATCCTTCCGCTCACTGCGCACGTATATCCGCCAGCTCGGCTTACTGAAGGGGCCAGGCGGTCAGGTGCTGCTCTTCACTTCAGCAGAGAGCGGCGAAGGCAAGACCACCATTCTCTCCAATCTGGCTGTATCCTTCGTACAGGACGGCAAGAAGGTGGCGGTGGTGGATTGTAACCTGCGGAAGCCCGGCCTGCATAGCGTCTTCGATGTGGAAGGCAGCCAAGGGCTGGCAGCTTACTTAAGCGGCTACGAGGAAGCCAAGGACGTTCTGGTATACGGCAGCTTGGCGAATCTTGCGGTCATCCCTGCCGGAGTGAGTACGGTCAGTCCGCCGGATCTGCTCGGCAGCGAGAAGATGTCCGGGCTGCTTACAGAGCTGAAGGCAAGCTTCGATCTGATTCTGCTGGATTCGCCGCAGGCGGTCGATTACAGCGATGCACGGATTCTGGCTCCGCTCTCGGACGGAGTGGTCATTGTCGCCAGACACGGCCGGACGAAGCGCGAAGCGCTCCGCAAGCTGAAGGGTCTCATGGAACAGACAGGTGTAAGGATTCTCGGAATAGCAATGAACCAGACCAAGTAGAACACGACAGCAGCAATGTGAACGAAACTATTGGGAGGTATGTGTGATGAAAAAGGTAAAAAAGGTAATTATCCCGGCGGCCGGGTTAGGCACACGTTTCCTTCCGGCGACCAAGGCAATGCCCAAGGAAATGCTGCCTATTATCAACAAACCGACGATCCAGTATATCGTGGAGGAGGCCATTGCCTCCGGGATTGAAGACATCATCATTGTAACCGGTAAGGGAAAGCGGGCGATCGAGGATCATTTCGACAACGCCTTTGAGCTTGAATCGCGGCTGCTGGAGGACGGTAAGCTGGAACTGCTCAAAGAGGTGCAGCGGTCCTCCAAGGTGGAAATTCACTACATCCGGCAAAAGGAACCCAAGGGTCTCGGCCATGCCGTATGGTGTGCCAGACGGTTCATCGGCGATGAGCCGTTCGGCGTTATGCTCGGCGATGATATTGTAACCGGACAGGTCCCTTGCCTGAAGCAGCTGATCGACCAGTATGAGGAGACCCAGAACTCGGTGATCGGGGTACAGGTCATCCCGGATGAATTCACGAACCGCTACGGGATTATCGAGCCGGATATGCAGGACGGGAAGCTCTACCGGGTGAACAATTTCGTAGAGAAGCCTCCGCTTGGAACAGCGCCTTCCAATCTGGCAATCATGGGCCGCTATGTCTTTACCCCTAAGATCTTCAAGTATCTTGATCTTCAGGAGAAGGGCGCGGGCGGTGAGATTCAGCTGACGGATGCCATTCAGAAGCTGAACCAGAGCGAACGTGTCTACGCTTATAACTTCGACGGTACCAGATATGATGTCGGCGAACGGCTGGGTTATATTTTGACCACACTGGAATTTGCACTGGAGAGCGAGGACCTGCGTTATCAGGTCATGGATGCTATGGCGGAATGGCTGAATAAAGCGGGACAGACCACGCTCAGCAGCTGAGACGGTTCACTGAAAGCGAGCGACACAAGCCGGAGTCAAAAAGTAAGGCTGCATAAACCTTTACGAAAAATGAGGAGAGATGAGCATGCAAAAACTGCCGGAAGACTATGAGGCCGTCCTGCCGAAACTTTACATGCTGCATTCGGGTGAAGAAAGCAAGGGAATGGAATCCTATCTGGTCATGAAGCGGATCATCGACATCTTGTTCTCTGCCCTGGGGCTGCTGTTCCTGCTCCCGCTCTTCGCAGTGGTGGCTGTCCTGATTAAGCTGGAAGATCCGAAGGGCAAGGTGTTCTTCCGCCAAATGCGGGTTGGCAAGGACGAGAAGCTGTTCCCCATGTACAAGTTCAGATCCATGGTCTCTAATGCCGAGGAGCTGAAGGAGAGTCTCATGGCCTATAACGAAGTAAGCGGCGCGATGTTCAAGATCAAGAATGATCCCCGCATTACGCGGATTGGAAGATTCATGCGCAAGACCAGTATTGATGAACTGCCGCAGCTCTGGAACGTGCTGATGGGGCATATGAGTCTGGTGGGTCCCCGTCCTCCGCTCGTTGAAGAGGTGGAGCAGTATACGGAATACGATAAGCAGCGGCTGATGGTAACTCCCGGCTGCACTGGCTACTGGCAGGTGAACGCCAGAAACAGCGTCGGCTTCGACGAGATGGTTCAGCTGGATCTCACGTATATCCACATGCGCAGCACGATGCTCGATCTGAAGATTATCGTCAAGACCGGCCTGATGCTGCTCGGTTCCAAAAATGCTTATTAAAAATATGGAAATTAGGTGATGCCGATGTTCGTACACGGAACTGTACCTGAGATTTCCATTATCATATGCACCTATAACCGGTCGGCGCTGCTGGTGAAGACTCTTCATTCGCTGCTGCCGCTGGAGAATTTGCACCAGGCCGAAATCATCGTCGTGGATAACCAGTCCACGGATGATACGGCGGCCGCCATTAAGGGGTTCATCGAGACCTATGGTGCCGATATGGATATCCGTTATCTGCTGGAGCCGGTTCAAGGGCTGTCTGCAGCCCGGAATACAGGAATTCTGGCTTCCAAATCGCAGCTCATCGCTTTCCTGGATGATGATGCGATCCCTTGCCGGACCTGGATTACAACCATTGTGAACACCTTTGCGGATAAGCCGGAGGTGATGGCGATGGGCGGTAAGATTGCTCCGATCTTCGAGAGCAAGCGTCCGGATTGGCTGATCAAGCCGTTCGAGCTTCCCTATACAATTGTCGATCTGGGGAGCCGGATCAAAGAGTACCCGAAGCGGCTTCACCCTTGCGGTGCCAACATGGCGATGCGCAAGCCGGTGTTCGATATCAGCCTGTTCCCGCTGGAGCTGGGCCGCAAGGGCGATTCGCTGCTATCGGGTGAAGAGACCTGGCTGTTCGGCCAGCTGCAGCAGGAAGGGCATTCGATTCTATATCATCCCGAGATGGCCGTGGATCATTTCGTTCCGGCGAACCGGCTGACGGAGGACTGGATCATGAAGCGGTATTACAGCCAAGGCATATCGAACGCTATGAAGAGTGAAGGAATGAAAGGGCATCTGCTGCTCCTGGGCAAGACGGGCGCCAAAGTGATCTACATCCTGGCAGATTCGATTCTATCCCGCAGTAAGGGAAGGAAGCTGCTGAATAAATGCCGGCTGGAGAGTATTCGCGGAACTCTCCATATGATTCTTAACCGGAAGAGGGAATCCGCAGCGGGGTGAGGGGAGGACGCGCGATGACCCATTTTGAGTGGGGCACCAAAATCAATAGTCTGCCATACGGAATGCTCTATCTCGTAACTGCACTGTTCCTCGGAACAGCCGTCATCTTCCAGCCGGTCATCGCAGTAGCGGCCGTATTCTTCATTCTGCTGCTGGTTGCCTCCCTATCACGCCCTGAGCTGATCAGCTATTTCGTTCTGCTGACCACGGCGGTCTCGATTAACTTCTTGTACAGCGGGAGTATGTTTGGTATTGAGATCCTGTCGCTTTACAAGCTGGTTATTCTGATGCTGCTGGTGCCGTGTATCCTGGTCAATGGCCTCAGGTTCAAGCTCAGCCCTCCCTTATGGGCGATGCTGGCCCTGATTCTGCTCACCTTCAGCTTCTCCATCTGGCTGCCGGAGATGAGCACATCGATTGCGGTCAAAGCCTTCATCGGATTGTCTCTGCCCTTCGTGCTTCTGCTGATCAACTGGAAGAAGGAGGTTGCCGAGAAGCAGATCCGGATCATTACCCTGCTGCCGCTGGTCAGCATGCTGATAGGCGTGGTGCTGCAAGCTGCGAATATACATTCACTGGTAGCCGTTGAGTTCACAGGCGCGGTTCGGGTGCAGGGGGCGAACATTCCGCCTCACCTGGCGATGCTGGCCTTCATGGGAGTAGCGATCGCGTTCATCGAGATTAAGCGCAGTCCGCAGTATATCCGGTTCAATTACATCATGCTGGGACTGAATTTCTTCATTCTGGTCATTACAGGCACGCGCGGGCCGATTCTCGCCCTGGTGCTGATGGTGCTCTATTACTTCTATGACATCTCCCGCGCTTTTCTGAAGGGCAAGAAGAAATTCCTGATCCCGCTGCTGTGCTCGATGCTGGTCATTACCGCGGCAGTATACATGCAGCTGGACAACATCAAGAAGCGCTCCTTTGAACGGACAACCGAAACGGGAATCGACTTGTCCGGACGGGCGGAGGCCTGGGAGTACTTCCTGAACAAGGCGGCGGATTCCCCATTGGCTGGACGGGGGCTCGGAGCCGTAACGGTGGCCAATGACGGAACGCTCTACGGAGGGTTCGTGGTTCCGCATAACGAATATATCCGCTTTTATTACGATGGGGGATACTTCGGTGCCATCCTGCTGCTGCTGTCCTTGCTCGCTGTGTTTCTTATGGTATACAGAGTTCTTTTACCGGCGGTCAAACCTTACTATCTGCTCTTTATTGCAGCATTTCTGATCTATTCATTCACGGATAACACGCTGTCGACGGTCCAATTCATCATTCCGTTCTGTTGGTACCTGAACTGCCTGTACCGATCTTCACAGCTGGCCGATTCCCCACAAAAAGAAGTGATACGATGAACCAAGTGAACATGTTCGATGTCAATTTCGATAACTATGATTTCATGGACCTGCTGGATTATATCGACAGAACCATCCAGGAGAGGAACCAGTCTTACATCCTGACCTGCAATGTCGATCATGTGATCAAGCTGCGCAAGGACAAAGAGTTCCGGGAAGTGTACTCCGAAGCAGGTGCCGTAGTTGCGGACGGGATGCCGCTGATCTGGGCGTCCAAGATGCTAGGTAAGCCGCTGAAGCAAAAGGTGTCCGGCGCTGACCTGTTCAGCCGCCTGGGCAATGCGTTCGAGCAAAGACAATACCGGTTGTTCTTCCTCGGTGCTGCCGAGGGTGTGGCGGAGCAGGCTACGAAGAATCTGAAGGCCGCCTTCCCGGGCATTAACGTAGTGGGCTGTTACTCTCCCTCCTACGGCTTCGAGCACAACGAAGAAGAGAACCGGCATATTATCCGGCTGCTGACCGAGAGCCAGCCCGATATCGTGTTCGTAGGGGTAGGCGCACCGAAGCAGGAGAAGTGGATCTACCGTCACTATACCTCCTATCAGGCGCCGGTCTCCATCGGCGTAGGTGCAACCTTCGACTTCCTGTCCGGCTCTGTGAAGCGGGCACCGGATTTCATGCAGCGAACCGGCATGGAGTGGCTATGGAGACTTAGCCAGGAGCCGGGCCGGTTATGGAAAAGATACCTTGTCGACGATGCCCAGTTCCTGGTGCTGCTGCTCAAGGAGATGCGTAAACGGGGCAAGGTGAAGAACAGCAGTACGGATTGAAGAAAGCGGCGAAAGACGGGAGGCAGGGAATGAAGATGCTAAGCAGAGATGAGAATAGTCTGAATCTTCCATCGGCACAAGCCGTGAAGTCGGTTGTAATGATGACCTTGATCTGCGCTGCGGCACTGGCCCTGCCGCTGGCGATCGGCTTCGCCAGTGCGAACCTGAGCGCGTCGAATAGCCTGCAGGGCATCATTCTGGCAGGCATCCTCTTTCCGGCCTTGCTGCTGGCCCTGCTGAATACACGGATGCTCATCCCGTACACGCTGCTGATCTGGGCGGTTGCCCCGGAGCTGCGGCGGATTGCAGACTGGTACGAAGGCGTGTATCACTCCGTCTCCCTGCTCAGTCTGGCCCCGCTGCTGACCGGAGCGACCTTAGCTATTCCGGTGCTGCGGGAAATTCACCGGATTCGCAAGTCCTCTACCCGGATCATGCTGTTGTTCTCCGTCGCACTGGCCTACGGCGCATTGATCGGTCTGGCGAAGAATGGCATCGGCTCGGTATACGATCTGGCGAATTACATCGTACCGCTGCTGCTGATTCCTTTCTTTGCGGTCACGCCGTTTAAGCCGAAGGATATCGACCGGCTGCTGTACGCTTTTGCCAACATTGCCGTGCTGGTTGCGATCTACGGGATCGTGCAGTATCTGACCGTTCCTCCCTGGGACGCCTTCTGGATGCGGAATGCCGATATGATCTCTATCGGGACTCCCTATCCGCTGGAGATCCGGGTCTTCTCGACCCTGAACTCTCCGGGTCCGGCAGCAACCTTCCTGGTCTTCGCTCTGGTACCGATGATTCTGGAGAAAAGATGGCAGGGTACCCTGCGGTGGCTCGGTGTTCTGCTCGTAGTGGTCTGCCTGCTGACTACGCTCGTCCGCTCCGCATGGCTGGTCCTGCTGGTGATGCTGCTGGTCTACATCGCTTCCTCTCCCTCCAAGGGTAAATGGAAGACGCTGCTCCAGCTCGCCTTCGTGGCAGCCGCGCTGTTCTGGATCGTTCCGAAGCTCCCTGGAGCAGAGGGGCTGGTGGCCCGGATGGAGACCCTGACCTCCGTGCAGGAGGATCATTCCTACAATGAACGCCTCAGCCTCTGGACCAACATGCTGCCGATGGTGGCAGGCAATCCGGTGGGGCAGGGGATCGGCAGTGTAGGCCAGGGCACCAAGCTTGGCAACGGCGGAGAGCTGGGGGAATACGGCAATATGGATAACGGCTTCATCGCGCTGCTGCTGACCTTCGGCGTACTCGGCGCATTGTTCTTCTTCGGGGCACTCGGCGCGGTCATCAAGGAGATCGGCGCCAGAGTCACCCGCAGGAATGAACTTCAGCCTTACGCCAGACTGGCGCTGGCGGCGTGGATGGGAGCTGTAGCCAGCCTGATATCGGATAACGGCTTTCCCGGTCTTAAGGGGTATCTGATCTGGATGCTGATCGGACTTGGCCTCAGCGCCAAGGAGCTCACTCAAAGCAGAAAGAAGGGACTACCGCATGCAGCAGTCAAGCGCCAAATCACTACCCGCTAACCGGGTATGGTCCACCTTTCGGAGATTCACGAAGAGTAAGGACAATAGCTCGGCTGCTGTCAAAACGATGTTCGTCAGCGTGCTGATCCTGCTGGTCAATATGCTGACCGGCGTACTGACCGCCCGTTATCTCGGCCCGTCAGGCCGGGGGGAGCAGACAGCGATGGTGAACTGGTCGCAGTTCCTCGCCTTCAGCATGAGCTTCGGCATTCCCTCGGCGCTGATCTACAACGCCAAGAAGAATCCGCAGGAAGCCGGGGTACTGTACCGGATCGCCCTGCTGATCGGACTGACGTTTGGAACCATCGCCATGACAGTTGGAATACTGGTGCTGCCTTATTGGCTGGGGTCCTTCAGTCATGAGGTAGTGGTCTTCGCCCAGTGGTCGATGATTCTCTGCCCGCTGATTGTGGTGTCGCAGATCAACAACGCGGCCTTCCAGTTCAGAGGCGATTACAAGACCTTCAACTGGATGCGGTACCTGGTGCCGCTGCTGACACTGGGAGCCATCGGGATTCTGATCCTGACCGGCTACATGAATCCTTATACAACTGCACTGGCCTATCTGGTTCCGTCGGTTCCGCTATTCATCTGGATGACCATCCTGCTGCTGCGGACCTACAAGGTCAAGCTCCGGGATTCCTATCTTAATTTCAAAAGATTGTTCACCTATGGTCTGGGCTCCTACGGAAACGACCTGCTCGGACAATTCTCGGTATACATAGACCAGATCATCATTGCCGGATTACTGAGACCGGCAGATCTGGGGCTCTATGCGGTAGCGGTCAGCCTGTCGCGTATGGTGAACTTCTTCGCGAATTCGATCACGGTGGTGCTCTTCCCGAAGGCCTCCGAGATGTCGAAGGACGAAGCGGTCGCCCTTACCTTCAAGGCTTTCCGGATCAGTACTACCTGTACTCTGCTTGGCGCAGTGTTCCTGATGCTGGTAGCGCCTTTTGTCATCCCGCTGCTCTACGGCAAGGATTTCAATACCGCGCTTACCGTGTTCCGCCTGCTGCTGCTGGAAGTGACCATCAGCGGCGGGACGCTGATTCTGGCTCAGGTGTTCATGGCGCTGGGCAAGCCGAAGTTCGTATCCATCCTGCAGGGGGTCGGCCTGATCCTGGTGATTCCGCTGCTCTTCCTGCTGGTGCCGAAGTTCGGATTGTTCGGAGCCGGGGTGGCTATGCTCTCATCAGCTGTGCTGCGGTTCCTGTTCATTATTCTCAATATCAGGTACAACCTGAAGGTTAAGCTTCCGCGGCTGCTCATTAACGCCCAGGACCTTCAGTGGATGAAGACGACGATGAATTCGTATATTCGCAAGAAACCTATGGATGTGTAGCAGTTAAGTAACTAGTTGTTTTGGCGAGCCGAGTACACGAGGCGAGCCCTTATCTGCTTAAAAAACCAAGGGACGGTGTTTGGAGAAGCGGAGAGAAAATTTGGAGCTGTAGGAGCGTTAGCGTCCGCCTTTGTTCTCTGATTTCACCCGCTATCAGCGGTCCAATCAAGGAAATCAGAGAACAACAGCGGCCGGAAGCCCAAACTTTTCTCGCAGCGACGACACACGCCGGACCCTACCAGGCAAAGGAGGATACCTATCATGGATTCAGTAACAAGCGTGCTTGGCGGCCGGGGCAGCTACCCGATCTCGGCGGTCATCATTGCCCAGGACGACGAAGTTCGGATATCCAAAGCGATTCAGTCCTGCCGGTTATTCGCCGACGAGGTGGTCGTAATCGACGGGGGAAGCAAAGACGGGACCGTAGGGCTATCCGAGAGCCTGGGATGCCGCGTGTATGTCAACCCATGGCCCGGTTATGCGAAGCAAAGGGAATTCGGAGTGGAACGTGCCATCCATGATTGGGTCTTCCTGATTGATACCGACGAAGTGGTCAGCGAGGAGCTGGCCCGGGATATCCTGGAGCGCAAGCCGGGACTGACCGATGTTACGGTGGCGTTCTCGCTGTACCGGATTGGCGACTTCCTCGGCAAATGGCTGGATAAAGGCGAATATCTGGTGCGGCTGTATAACCGCAAGGAATACGGAATCCGCAACTCTCTGGTGCATGAAATGCCCGAGGTGTCCGAGGAACGGACGGTGAAGCTGAACGGAACGCTGTGGCATCAAGGCTTCCGCAGCATCAACGATCATGTCGCCCGGTTCAACAAATACACCGATCTGGAAGCAGAGAGTGCATTCGCCAGTGGCAAGCCGTTCAAGCTGAGCCACCTGCTGCTGCGTCCGCCGGCAAGGTTCCTGCAGAAGTATTTCCTGCATGGTCTGTTCAAGAAAGGCATCTCGGGCTTCGCAGTATCCGTCTTCTGGGTGATGTATGAATTCATGGTCGGCTTCAAGCATTACGAATTGCACAGCGCAGGCAGGCTGGCCCGGCATAACGAAGCGGGTCAGGCCGAGAAGGAGAACAAGGGGGAGAGAAGCTATGTCGTACAATGACGGACTCAACATTATGACGACCGGCCTCAGCTGGCCCTCGTTACAGCCTGGAGGACTGAACACCTATTTCAAATCCGTGTGTGAACAGCTCTCTTCACGGAACCGGGTGCATGCCCTGATTTGCAGCCAAGAAACGCCGGAGACGCCTAAGGAACTGATCATCCACAATGCCGGTGATCCGAAGGAGACGATCTGGAAGCGTAAGGATGCCTTCCAGCGCAAGGCGGCCTCCCTGATGGGGGACGGCAGCGGGCGGATTGATATCCTCTACACCCACTTCGCGCCTTACGGCATCGGGCCGGCGATTGAAGCGAAGAAGCGGGGAATTCCCGTCATTATGACCTTCCACGGTCCGTGGAACGAAGAGATGAAGATCGAAGGTCAAGGCATCAAGCATAAGGTCAAAACAACGATTGCCAAATCAATAGAACATAAGGCTTACAAGCTGGCGGACAAATTCATCGTCCTCAGTGATTATTTCCGCAATATGCTGCACGAACTGCACGGCGTACCGCTGCACAAGATTACCGTCATTCCGGGAGCGGCGAATGTCGAGCGGTTCACACCCGCCCCGAACCGGCTGGCGGTCCGCCGGACGCTGAATCTGCCGGAAGGCGCAACAACGGTCCTGACAGTCCGCAGATTGATGAACCGGATGGGGCTGCTGCAGCTGCTGGAAGCCTGGAAGCAGGTGGCGGAGCGGTTCCCGAACGCGATTCTGCTGATCGGGGGCAAGGGCCCGCTGCGCGGAGAGCTGGAAGAGAAAATAGCCGATTACGGGCTGGGCAACAAAGTCCGCTTGCTCGGCTACATTCCCGATCATGAGTTGGCCTCCTATTATCAGGCAGCAGATATGTTCGTTGTTCCTTCCCAGGCGCTGGAAGGCTTCGGCCTGATCACCGTTGAGGCTTTGGCTTCAGGGCTGCCGGTGATGGCTACGCCGGTCGGCGGCAACAAGGAGATCCTCCAGGGCTTCCGCCCGGAGCTGCTGTTCAAGAGTGCGGCTAGCGAAGATATGGCGGAAGGCATGATTCATATGCTGAGCAACCGCAAGCTGCTGCCGGGCCGGGACGAATGCCGGAATCACGTGCTGGAGAAGTACACCTGGCAGCATGTGGGCGACAAGATTGAGTCTGTATTCCTCGAAACCTTGGGAAAGGGTGTGAGCGTAGGATGATCAAAGTCGCTTATATCGACCACACCGCCAAATGGAGCGGAGGCGAGGTCGCCCTGTTCAACATCCTCACCAACATCGGTGAGCAGATTGAACCGCTGGTGATTCTGGCGGAGGAAGGGACGCTGGCTGAACGCCTTCGGGAGAAAGGCATCGACGTCCGCATTATCCCGCTGGATGAGAGCATCCGCAGCCGCGGCCGCAATGCGGTGAACCTCGGGGCTCCGGCGGCTGCGATGAAGCTGCTGGCTTATGGCCGGGGGCTGGCTCCGCTGCTGAAGGAAGAGAAGGTGGATTGTGTGCATACCAATTCCCTGAAATCAGCCTTTTACGGAGCCGTCGCTGCCAAAAAAGCGGGCGTGCCGCTGATCTGGCACATCCGGGACCACATCGGGGCGCCTTATCTGAAGCCGGTTGTCGCCAAGGCGATCCGGCTGCTGTCACGCCTGCTGCCGAACGGGGTCATTGCCAATTCCCACTCCACGCTGAATGCGCTGGAGCTGCCGCGCTCGAAGAAGACGCTGGTCGTCTACTCGGCCTTCGCCAAGGCGATCGGAGAAGGGATCGGCAAGCGGGATCAGAAGGACTTCAACGTCCTGCTGGTCGGACGGCTTGCCCACTGGAAAGGCCAGCATATTGTGCTGGAAGCGGCCAAGGCCTTCAAGCACGACAGCCGCGTGAAGTTCTGGCTGGCCGGTGACGCTCTGTTCGGAGAGGAAGAATACAAGCAGGAATTAATTGCGCAGATGCAGCAGGGGGATATCACCAATGTCAGCCTGCTGGGTCATGTAGATGATATACAAGGACTCATGAACCAAGCGGATCTGTTGATCCATACGTCGATTACCCCTGAGCCGTTCGGCCAGGTCATCGTCGAAGGCATGGCAGCCGGACTGCCGGTGATTGCCTCCAATGAAGGCGGACCGGTGGAGATCGTGGTTCCTGGTGAGACAGGACTGCTGATCCAGCCGGGAGATGCTACTGTACTTGCAGACTCCATCACCTGGATGCTGAACCATCCCGAAGAGCGTAGACGGATGGCGGACAATGGAATGAGACGGGTGAAAGAGCATTTTGTCATCGAGAACACGGTCAAGGATATTGTCGCTTACTACAAAGGTCTGCTGGCAGTTACCTGACCTTCCCGCTCCATAATGCTTAAGGCTTGCATCATATCTGTCTCTAGCCATGCGTGTACTGCTTAATGATGCTGCTCCATAAAACTTTGAGGATGATTCACATGAAAATTGCGATAGCGCACGATTATTTAATCCAGATGGGCGGGGCGGAACGGGTGGTGGAGGTTTTTCATCACATGTACCCGGAGGCTCCGATCTTCACAACGGTTTTTAACGGAAGCCGCCTGACCGATAACCTCAAAGATGCCGATATCCGGGCCTCCTGGCTGCAGAAGATTCCGGGAGTGAAGCGTAACTTCAAAGGGGTGCTCCCGCTCTACCCCATGGCTGTCCGCGATTTGGACTTCAGCGGGTATGATATCGTTCTTAGCTCCAGCAGTGCTTTTATGAAAAGCATTCAGGTGCCCGAGTCCACCTTCCATCTGTGCTACTGTCATACGCCGATGCGCTTCGCCTGGGACTATGACACGTACATGGAGCGGCAATCGAATTCCGGGCTGTTCAAAAGACTGCTCAAGGTGTATATGCAGCGGCTCAAGAACTGGGATCAGCGCACCTCCAAAAATGTAAACCAGTTCGTCGCCAACTCCTCAGTCGTGAAGACGCGGATTCAGAATTATTACCACCGGGATTCCGATGTGATTTTCCCGCCGATCAATACGGCCCGCTTCACCAGCTCTCCGAGCATTGGCGATTATTATCTGATTGTCTCGCGGCTGGTCTCCTACAAGCGGATCGATCTGGCGGTGGAGGCATTCAACCGTAACGGGCTTAAGCTGTATATTGTCGGGGACGGACCGGACCGTAAGCGTCTGGAAGGCATGGCCAAGGGGAATGTATCGTTTCTGGGCCGGCTGGAGGATGAGGAAGTTACAGGGCTGATGTCCCAGTGCCGGGCGTTTGTTTTCCCGGGGGAAGAGGATTTCGGCATCACGCCGCTGGAGGCGAATGCTGCTGGAAGACCGGTCATCGCTTATCAGGCCGGGGGAGCGCTGGACACGATTATTCCATACGTTAACGGCGTGTTTTTCCAGCACCAGGAAGTTGATGATTTGCTTAAGGCCATTGATGAGGTGGAGTCCTATGCGTGGGATATCGACCAGATTATGGGCCATGCACGCAAATTCGATGAGCAGGCGTTTATGGTTCAGTTCAAGCAGTATGTGGAACAGGCCTACGTCAATTTCCTAAAAGGAGGATGAAAGTATGAAACTCGCAGTGATTGGTACCGGCTATGTAGGACTTGTATCAGGCGTATGCTTTACCCTAAATGGAAATCATGTCATCTGTGTGGATAAGGATGAGGAGAAAATCAGTAAGCTGAACCGGATGGAATCTCCCATCTATGAGCCGGGCATTGAGGCCCTGATCGAAATGAATCTGCGTGAGGGCCGGCTGAGCTTCTCATCCGATCTTCAGGAGTCGGTCCGCCGCTCCGATATCGTCATTCTTGCCGTGGGTACACCCTCTCTGCCGGGCGGCGAAGCCGACCTGAGATATATCGAAGGAGCGGCTGCCGAGATTGCGCAGGCGATGGAAGGCTATAAGATTATTATGACCAAGTCGACCGTCCCTGTTGGCACCAATGAGCGTATCCGCCAGCTGATCTCCTCCCTCACGAATCATCCCTTCGATATCGTCTCTGCGCCTGAATTCCTCCGTGAAGGCTCTGCCATCCGCGACACGCTTCATCCCGACCGGATCGTGATCGGACTTGATAATCAGGCACTTGAGCCGACCATGCGCGAGCTGCATAAGGGCTTCACAGAGAATGTATTCGTCACGGATATCCGCAGCGCCGAGATGATCAAATATGCCTCGAATGCTTTTCTGGCGACGAAGATCTCCTTCATTAATGAGATTGCCAACATTTGCGAAAAGGTAGGAGCGGATGTCACCGAAGTCGCAGGCGGCATGGGGATGGACCAGAGAATCGGTTCGACCTTCCTGCAGGCCGGTATCGGTTATGGCGGCTCCTGCTTCCCGAAGGACACCAATGCGCTGATCCAGATTGCCGGTAACGTGGATTATGAGTTCAAGCTGCTCAAATCTGTCGTTGAAGTCAATAAAGGCCAGCGCTTCATGATTATCTCCAAGCTCCATGAATCGCTCGGCAGTCTGCGCGGTGCGGTTATCGGCATCTGGGGGCTTGCCTTCAAGCCCAATACCGATGATGTCCGCGAGGCCCCGGCCCGTGAGATCGTCGAGGCGCTGGTCGCCGAGGGCGCCATCGTGAAGCTGTACGATCCCATCGCCGCCGAGAACTTCCGCAAGGAATACGATCATCCGCAGCTCCGCTGGTGCGGACTGGCCGAAGAGGCAGCAGAGGGCAGCGATGCCGTCTGCCTGCTGACCGACTGGAGCCAGTTCAAGGAGATCAATCTGCACGCGCTTGCGGGAACCATGCGCCGCCAGGTGCTGATCGACGGCCGCAATGTCTATAGCAAAGAGCAGATCGAAGGCACCGGCCTCGAGTACATCTCTGTCGGCCGCCCGCAGATGGGCGGGCTTAGCGGATTCTCCGCCAGCGTGGCTGGCGCGGTCTAGGCCGGCGGTCAAGGGCAGCGATCCACGGCGAGTCAGCCTTTTCTGGAGGCGCCGCGCCGGATCAGCTGCGCGGTGAAATGAAGGGGATAAATCCCCTTGAACGCGCCGAAAGTGGGCTGGACGGCGGAAAGAGAGGGGTAAATCCCATTGAATACGCCTAAAGTGGGCTACGCGGTGAAATGAAAGGGATAAATCCCCTTGAATGCGCCGAAAGTGGGCTGGACGGCGGAAAGAGAGGGATAAATCCCATTGAATGCGCCTAAGGTGGGCTGGACGGCGAAATGAGAGGGATAAATCCCATTAAATGCGCCGGAAGTTGGCTGGAAGCAGAAATGAAGGGGATAAATCCCCTTGAACACGCCGAAAGTGGGCTGCGTGGTGAAATGAAGAGTATAAGTACCCTTGATTTATCGGATGCGGGCCGAATGGAGTAAATGAAGAGCACAAGTGCCCTGTATTTAAACTAACCAGCTTCTGCCGCCGCGAACTTGTGCGGCAAGCCCTTGGCACAAGAGTTTTGAATTCCATTGTCTTGGAATTCTTGCTTTCTCCAGCCGCTAGGTCAGCGGCGACGCCTTGGAACAAGCGGCACTTAAGAGTCTTTGAGCTTTTGAATCTTTCTCCGCCGCAACAGTAGGCGGCAACCAGGGATTCAACTGTCGTGAAGGCAGGCTGGCGGCAACCAGGGTTTCAACTGCTGCTGCCGCAAGCATAGCGCGGCACCTGGCCCCCCCTTGCCGCTACAACAAGCGGCAATATCGGATCTTTAGCCGGGAGCTTCGCCTGTGGGCGAAGCGGATATAAAAGCACAAGCCTGTTATGAAATGGAGCGGAGAGGAATTTTGGAGCTGTAGGAGCGTTAGTGTCCGCCTTTGTCTCCGGATGTTATCTGCTGCAAGCAATATAATCAACAACATCTGGAGACAACAGCGGCCGTAAGCCCAAAATTCCTTGCAGCGACCCTCATAACAGGCGGGTTTTTACCACACAGACGCAACAAGAAATACCCAATAACAATACGATATGGAGGGTTCACTATGAAACTAGTACTTCTATCAGGCGGCTCCGGCAAGCGGCTCTGGCCGTTGTCCAATGATTCACGCTCCAAGCAATTTCTGAAGGTACTGGCAAGTCCGGCAGGTGAACCGGAATCAATGGTACAACGGGTATGGAGACAACTGGAAGAGAACGGCATGGCAGGGTCCTCTTATCTGGCGACCGGACGCAGCCAGGTGGAGATGATTCAGAGCCAGCTCGGCAGCGAGGTGCCGATCATCGTGGAGCCGGAGCGGCGGGATACCTTCCCGGCCATTGCGCTGACGGCGGCCTATCTGTATTCTATCGCGGGGGTGTCCCCAAGCGAAACCGTAGCGATTCTGCCGGTGGACCCATACGTGGAATCCTCCTTTTTCGAAACGGTGCTGCAGCTGGAGAACACCATGCTGGTGAGCGGAGCGAACCTGGCGCTGATTGGCGTAGTTCCCGAGCATGCGTCGGAGAAATACGGCTACATTATTCCAACGGGCGCAGATGCGGGAGCGAATGGTTATCTGCAGGTCAGCCACTTCCAGGAGAAGCCGGACCGTGTGCAGGCCGAGGAACTGATCAGCCAGGGCGCTCTCTGGAACTGCGGGGTGTTCGCCTTCCGTCTGGGTTACCTGCTGGATATCCTGCAGCGCAAAGGGCTTCCGCTTAATTATGAGGAGCTGCAGAAGCAGTATAAGCTGCTGTCTTCCATCAGCTTCGATTACGAAGTAGTGGAGAAAGAAGAGAACATCGTCGTGCAGCCGTACGCCGGATTCTGGAAGGACCTGGGCACCTGGAACACCCTGACCGAGGAAATGACCAGCAACCATGTCGGCAAGGGTTTTATCACCGCTGACTCCGAGGGCACCTGCCTCATTAACGAGCTGGATATTCCGATTACTGTGATCGGGGCGAAGGATCTGATTATCGCTGCCAGCCCGGACGGCATTCTGGTGACGCACAAGACCGAGAGTCCGCGGATCAAGGAAGTGCTGAAGACTTTTGAACAAAGACCGATGTACGAGGAACGCCGCTGGGGCCACTACAAGGTAATCGATTATGTGAAATATGAAGAAGGCAACGAGGTGCTGACCAAGCGGATCTTCATCAATGAGGGCAAAAATATAAGCTATCAGCTGCATCACAAACGCAGTGAAATCTGGACCTTCGTCAGCGGTGAAGCCAGCATTGTCATCAATGAGAAGATGCATACGGTGAAGGCGGGAGATGTGGTGCGGATACCGGAAGGGACCAAGCATGCCATTCTTGCTCTTACCGATGTGGAGTTTATTGAGGTGCAGACGGGGTCGGAGCTGGTAGAGGAAGACAATATCCGTATTACCCTGGACTGGGAGGATATAGCGCTCCATCAGTTCATTTCGTAGGTCTAACTTATCTATTTAACCAATTGTTACAGAATCAAAACGGGTACTCGGAACTATTTATTCGGAAAAATTCGCGTTTGCTCTACAAAAAAATTGCATAAAGACGATAATTTACGGTAAGAGGGATTGATCCTTCCAAAACGACAATGGCAAACCTGATCGAAAGACAGGGACGCAAAGCTATAGGGCCTTCGCAAGAGTGGCAGCCTGGCTACCGAAAGGAAGAGAATATTTTGAAAACTTACCGTAAGTCTCGTTTGCTCTGCGCTGTGCTGTCGCTGGCCGTGGTATTATCTGCTGTACCTGTGGGACTGGGAATCGCCCCTTCTACCGTCAAGGCTGCCTCCTCTGCAGGAGCGCCTGTGAACCCTAATGCCTCAGCCGAGGCGGTCAAGCTCCTGAACAATCTGTATGATATCTCGGGAAATGGAATCATTACAGGGCAGCATGACTATTTCGAGAGTCCGGATGAGCTGAGCAACAAGCTGAAGGGAACAAGCGGACAATACGCAGCACTACATGGTTATGAGCTTGGAGCAATCGGTGGGCAGAGTGAGAGCGGAGTAGCTGCACAACGCAAAAATATCGTCTGGAGTGCGACGAACTGGTCCAGAGCGGGCGGCATTGTCGCCATGACCTTCCACCAGAATCTGCCGGGTACCAAGTACGAATGGTCTAATGTGCAGAAGTCAATCACCCAGGCGCAATTTAACAAATACGTTACCCCCGGAACGCCAGAGTATAATGCGCTGATCACCGATCTGGATAAAGTAGCTGTCTCTCTGAAAAGCCTGCGGGATGCTAAGGTTCCGATCCTCTGGAGACCTTACCACGAAATGAACGGCGGCTGGTTCTGGTGGGGGAAAAAAGATAATTTCTCAGCCCTATGGAATATTATGTATGACCGTTTCGTAAACGTTCATCAATTAAATAATTTGATTTGGGTATGGAACCCGAATGCGCCGAATGCCAACTCTGATCCCTATGCACGGACTTATCCGGGTGCGGACAGAGTGGATGTGCTGGCAGCGGATATATATAATAACGACTACTCGAATAAATATCATGATGATCTGACCAGCCTGGCTGGCGGCAAACCGATCGGCATCGGCGAGAACGGTGAAATGCCTAATATCTCGAAGCTGAAGCTGAACCAGCAGAATTACGTGTTCATGATGAACTGGGGCAAAATGCTCTATGAGAATAACAGCACGGCTACGATCAAGAATTTCATGAATGACAGCTACACACTGACCCGTGACCAATATAAGGCCTGGACTGCTCCAGTGGCGGCCCCTAAGCCAACCGTAACACCAACGCCTACACCAACACCGACGCCTACAGCAACACCGACGGCAACACCAACGCCGACGCCTACAGCAACACCGACGGCAACACCAACGCCGACACCAACCGTAACGCCAACCGTTGCGCCGAAGCCGGTCCCAACCTCCGGTGATACGGAGGGTAAACCTGCCCATAATGGATTGCTTGGAGAATACTTCAAGAACATGACGCTCTCGGGGACACCGGTTATGGTACGTAATGATGATGTCATCAGCTTCAATTGGCGTCAGGGTACTCCTAATGCCGCACTCGGCGTAGATTACTTCTCGATCCGCTGGACCGGCCAGATTAAGCCGGCTTACAGCGAGACCTATCAGTTCTATACTACATCGGATGACGGTATCCGCTTGTGGGTGAACGGCACAGCCGTCATTGACAGCTGGGTCAAGCAGAGCGGAACGGCCCGCACAGGAAGCATAGCCTTGACTGCCGGGCAACTGTACGATATCAAGGTAGAGTATTACGAGAATGCAGGCGATGCGAATGTCCATCTGATGTGGCAGAGCCCCAGCCAGGTGAAGGGAACCGTACCTGCAAGTGCGCTCTTCTCCAGAGCAGGCAACACATCCCTACCTGCTCCGGCTGCAACAGCAGTACCGACCACGGTACCAGCAGCGACAGTAGCACCAGCACAGGCAGCAACGCCGGCACCAGTAACGACACCAATGCCAACACCAACACCAGCACCAATACTGACGCCAGCACCGACACCAACGCCAACACCGGTGCCAACACCAACAGCGGCTCCTGTTCCCGTTCCTTCTCCTGCAGCAACACCGGTGGATCTGCCGGTAGAAGCCCCTGCTGCCAATGGATTGTACGCGGAATACTTCAATAATATGACGCTATCGGGCGAACCCGCTGTAGTGCGTACCGATGCTGTGCTTGATTTCAACTGGCGCCAAGGCTCGCCGGATGCCGCTATCGGCATAGACTTCTTCTCTGTCCGCTGGAGCGGGAAGATGAAGCCGCTGTACACGGAGACTTATCAGATCTATACCACTTCCGATGACGGTATCCGCGTACGGGTGAACGGTGAGCTTGTGATTGACAGCTGGGTGAAGCAGAGCGGCACCGAACGCATGGGCAGCATCAGCCTGACTGCAGGCGAGCTGTATGATATTCAGGTAGAGTATTATGAGAATCAAGGCGATGCAAAAGCGCGGCTGATGTGGCAGAGTCCGAGCCAGGCCAAAGGTACCATACCGGCAAGCGCGCTGCTCCTCCCGTCCGCTTCCTAAGCTCATAAGGTCCGCAGCTGTGTTCATCATTGGCGCTGTTACTGGTTAAGACGTTACAATTATAAATCCTGTAAGCCACTCTTAATGGCCCTGCTTACCAGCAGGGCTACTAAGCTATAGAAAGGCAGACAATCCGGGAGGCGTAACCTCCGGGTTCTGCTGAAGAAGCGTGGCTGGAGAAAGGAGATTACATTGAACACTTACCGTAAGTACAGGCTATATACAACTATTTTTCCTCTAATCCTTATCCTTTCATTACTTCCATGGGGGGAAGGGCGCAGTCTGCCCGCGGCCGCCAAGGTTACGGCACCTGCCGCCCCCGCTCCCATAAAACCCATTAATCCTTCGGCCTCTAAGGAGGCTTCCGCACTGTTAAGCTATCTCAGTGATCTTAGCGGCAAGGGGATGATATCCGGCCAGCATGATTACCTGGAGAGCCCAGATGAATTCAATAATAAGCTCCGCACAACAAGCGGCCGCTATGCCGTTCTGCATGGCTATGAGCTGGGAGCTATAGGCAACCAGTCTAAGGACACCATTGCCAGACAGCGTCAGGCTGTCGTGGACAGCGCCATCCGGTGGCATGAGGGCGGCGGCATTGTCGCCATGACCTTCCATCAGAATCTGCCGGGAACCGCGCCTGTATGGACCAATGTGCAGAAGCCGCTTAGCCAGAGTCAATTCAAGCAGTATGTCACTCCCGGAACGCCGCAATACAAAGCCCTGGTTGCCGAGCTGGATGAAGTGGCCAAGTATCTGGGCGAGCTGCGCGATGCCGGAGTTCCGGTGCTATGGCGGCCCTATCATGAGATGAACGGCGGCTGGTTCTGGTGGGGGCAGAAGGATGACTTCGCGAAGCTCTGGGACCTGGTCTATAGCCGCATGGTGAATACGCATAAGCTGAATAATCTGCTGTGGGTATGGAATCCAAATGCTCCCAACAAGTCGTCTGAGCCGTATGCCGCCTATTTTCCCGGCACCGCCAAGGTGGATATTCTGGCCGCCGATATTTATGACAATGATTTCAAGCAGTCTTATTATGACAGCCTCCTGAAGCTTGCGGGCGGCAAACCGATCGGAATCGGGGAGAGCGGAGAGCTTCCAGACCCTGTCATCATGTCTCAAAAACAAAGCAAATGGGTATATACGATGACATGGGGCAAGATGCTGGTTGAGAATAACCCGCCTGTGAAAATCCAAAGCTTCATGAATCATAAATACACGGTATCACGGGAGGATTATAAGCTCGCGGCGGGTGCCAAAACCCATGCGGCGGCTGCAAGCTCAAGGAACGGCCTGAGAGGCCAGTATTATGGCAATATGGACCTGTCCGGCACACCGCTGCTTACCCGTAATGACAGCACCATTCAATTCAACTGGCATGGCAATTCACCGGCCTCCGGCCTGCCCAAGGATGAATTCTCGGTACGCTGGACCGGGTCCCTTAAGCCGCTCTACAGTGAAAAGTATACGTTCACCGCTTCTTCGGATGACGGCATCCGCGTATGGATCGGCGGCAAGCTCCTGATCGACAGCTGGAAGAATCAGAGCAGCGCGGGCAAGGAGGGCAGCATCACACTTTCCGCAAATACCCCTTACGCCATCAAGGTAGAATATTACGAGAACCGCGGGGATGCCAGCGTCAGTCTGATGTGGAGAAGCCAGAGCCAGAAGCAGATGATTATTCCCCAGAGTGCGCTGACGCTTCCTTAAGGAAGCCTCGCAGCAGAAGAAGCGTGACGTTATCCCGGTACAGCATAGAATTCCGGAAGAAAGCGAGGACAAGGGAATGAGGACTAGAGTTCAAAAGAAACCCGGTAAATATCTCCACAGACTACTAAAATTTGCAGCACTGATCATCTTGATTCTGTTGTCCGTCTCTGTCTTCGGAGACTACGGGACGAAAGACGGTGAAGCGGATGTGGATCTGTCTTCCTTGTCGGCGGCCAAGGATGCCGGTCCTGAGATGCCGGAAGGAACTGTTCTATGGAAGCTTGGCAAGCATGACGGCTCTGCCGGTGAGTTCAAGGCGGCAGGGTCAAGCGGGGTGAAGAAGACGCTAAGCATAGCCTCAACCACTGCCAGGTCGGCAGAGCTGAAGTCATTGCCCTCCGGCCTGCACGGGGAGACCAACCCGGAGCTGCGGATTCAGTATGAGCTGGATAAGATCCCAGAGCACGGGGTCTTATTTCGCGTAAGCATTATCGATGCTTACAAATCCGTTCCCCAGATGAGCGTGTTCTCCAACCGTCAGCTCTCAGGGATTATTCAGATCGCCGGGATTGCCGGAACCGGCAGCAAATACGACTTCCGCAAAAGCTATGAGCTGTACATTCCCAAAGAGCAGCTAATCAGCGGCACCAACGAGCTGACGCTGCGGACAGCCAGGGGAATCTATTCCTCAGAGGCTGAGGATAAGTACAACTGGTGGACATGGGATAATCTCAGTCTGGAGGCGCTGAAGTCTCCGATAAAGGAGCCGATTCACGGCAGCTATACGCTGACCGGGACGGTGGTGAACAACAAGCAGTTTTATTTTGACGAAGGGGCGGTTACCCATCTGCCTTATATTATGAAGTGGCTGGGCGTAGCCTACAGCGGCAATATCATGCGGACCAGCTGTGCCAGTGATGTGGGACGTTCCTGTGAGAAGATGGAGGAGTACTACAAGGTCCTGAAGGATTACAATATGCAGGCCGTAGCGCTCTATCTGTATACAGGCGATATCAAGCTGAAGGCGGACGGAACGCTGCCGGGGGATGCGGAGAAGAAGCTGACGGATTATTTCCAGAAGTACAGCCCGTACTTCCAGTATTACGAGGTGGATAACGAACCGGGCCTGTTCAACCGTTCCAAAGCGGTCAATCTGGCTATAGCCGAGTGGCTGAACAGCAAGGGGAAGACGATCGCGCCCCATCTGCAGACGGTTGCACCCGGATGGGCCTATTGGCCGGGCTACAGTGAAGAATCGTGCGGCAACCAGAAGGGGCCGGTGAAGCAGTGCGGAGACCCGGACGGCTGGGAACGCGACCCTAAGCAGCGCGATGAGCTTGAGGCGGTAACGGATCTGACGAATGGCCATTCTTATGGCGATTCCTATATTTTCGGGCAGGGCGGGAGCTTCACGGAGAACCTGAAGACCTTCGGGGGATCGGTAGACGGCCTTAGCAAAAAAATGCTCGCTACCGAGTTCGGCACCTCGGACTCTCATGTGGACGCCTATCAATACGGGGCCAAGGAGCGGACCTCGGCGGTGTTTGACCGGATTATGCGGGCACATATCGGCTATGCCGAAATGTTCGTGCAGCATGCTGCCTTCTTCAAAAATTTCAGCCTGTTTAAATACGGCTTCAATCTGGAGGATCACGATCCTGCCACTACAGAGATCTACTACACGAAGGAAGGCGAAGAATCCCGCGTCAGTATCATGCGCAGGCTGGATCTGGCTTATGCCACACACGGCGCTCCGCTGACCTATCAGATCAGCAATAAGGAGGAACTGAAGGATAAGCTGGTCTACGTAAGAGCAGTGGACACCTCCACGATTGAGCCGCTGGCGGGCAGTAAGGCAACATCCAACAAGGTGCTGGTGAACTTCGTCAATTTCGAGAAGACCGAGCAGACCGTTAAGGTCAAGGTCACTATGCCGAAGAAAACGGAGTATGAAGGAGAACGGTTCGGCAAGGGCGATACTTACGAGGAGGCCCGCAGTTATGTAACAGGCAGAGCCGCTTCGCCGGAGCTGGAATTCACGGAGACGCTGGCTCCGGGAGAAGGCGTGCAGTACATTCTGGAGCCTTCCTCCGAGGTAGCGGATACGGCGCCGCAGGGCCTGAAGGCGACTGCTGTCAAGGGATTATCGATGCATCTGAACTGGCTGGAAGCCCCCGGAGCAAGCTACGAAGTGCTCCGGGCGGACGGCCCGGACGAGAAGCTGAAGGTCATCGCTACAGCAGTGAAGGGAACGGAGTACAACGACAGCAAGCTGAAGGAAGGCACACTTTATACTTATGCTGTAAGAGTGTCTGGCTCTGGCATGATGTCAGAGAAGACACAGATTACAGCAACCGGACTTGTCCCGCTGGACCGGGCAGGCTGGAAGGTGACGTCCAGTGTGAGTAAGGAGGCTTCCAATCCGGCAGGTGCCATTGACGGAGACCGGCGGACCCGCTGGGATACGGTCAAGCATCAGGCTTCGGGGGAGTACTTCCAGATTGATCTGGGCGCAGAACATACGGTAGAAGCTATAGATATGGATTATCCTTTATCACCATATGATTATCCGCGAGGCTACATTGTGCAGGTATCGGATGATGCCAAGAGCTGGAGACAGGTCGCAGCGGGCAAAGGCCAGCTGGGGAATACCAAGATTACGTTTGCCCCGGTCAAGGCCCGGCATATCAAGATTACCCAGACAGGCTCCGGCGGCAACTATTGGTCCATTCAGGAGCTGCAGGTGTATTCAAGAGAATAAAGGACGGCATAATAACCTCCGTGGAATTCAGCCCACCGGGGTTTTTTTCTGATCCAAGGAATCATAAACATTACTATAAAATACATGGGGCTAAGGCGGATACCCGGCTCCGGGGAAGGTGTGAACCGGTTCATGACTCATCTTGCAGATCAAATCATCTTGCTGCTGGCGGCTTTGCTGCTGATCGCCGTGCTCTCCACCAAATTCTCCACCCGTTTTGGCATGCCTGCTCTGGTTCTGTTTATTGCAGCCGGCATGGTGCTCAGCCATTTTATCTATTTCAACAATGCTTCGCTCACGCAGATTGCCGGCATTTTTGCCCTGGTGGTGATTCTGTTTGAGGGCGGTATGCAGACGAGCATGAAGGATATTCGCCCGATCCTGAAGCCGGCGTTATCGCTGGCTACACTCGGAGTGCTGCTGACTACGGTGATCGTTGGTATTTTTGCCAAATTCTTACTTGGTGTACCCTGGGCGGAGAGCTTCCTGTTCGGAGCCATTGTCGGCTCCACAGATGCGGCGGTGGTATTCTCCGTACTGGGCGGCAAAAATATCGATAAACGGCTAACCTCTACGCTTGAAGCCGAATCCGGCAGCAATGATCCGATGGCTGTATTCCTTACCGTGTCGCTGATTGAATGGGTGCAGCACCCGGATACCGCAGTCTGGAGCCTGGTGCTGTCGTTCTTCTGGGAGATGGGAGTAGGGCTGCTGGTCGGGATCATCATCGGCAAGCTGGCAGTGTACCTGATTAACCGGATTAATCTGGACTCCACCGGGCTGTATCCGGTCATGGCAGTTGGCTTCGCAGTTCTGACTTACGGGGTCTCGGCCATGATACACAGCAGCGGACTGCTTGCCGTCTATGTCATGGGGCTGATGCTGGGGAATTCCGAGCTGATGTACCACCGCACCATTATGAACTTCAATCATGGCTTTGCCTGGATGATGCAGATTGCCATGTTCATTCTGCTCGGGATGCTGGTCTTCCCGCAGGAGCTGGCGGCTGTGGCCTGGCAAGGGCTGCTGCTGTCTGTCATCCTGATGGCCCTAGCAAGACCGCTTGGCGTATTCCTCAGCCTGCTCGTGTCCCGGTTCTCCTTCCGTGAAAAGACACTGATCTCCTGGGCCGGGCTCAGGGGAGCCGTCCCGATTGTCCTGGCGACCTACCCGCTGCTCGCGGGGCTGCCGCATGGCAGGCTGTTCTTCAATGTCGTATTCTTCGTTGTCCTGACCTCGGCAGTGATTCAGGGGACAACGATTTCACCTCTGGCCTCGCGGCTGAGGCTGGTGGGCCGGGAGCATGCATCCCAGCCTTCATTAATGGAGCTGGTCGCGCTCGGGAAGACCGATTCCGAATTCAATCATATCGGAATCGACCGGCAGATGGCGATATCCGGCATGCAGATTGCAGAGATCGGCCTGCCGGACGATATTCTGTTCACGGCTATTATCCGGAACAAGACCATCGTGACGCCGCATGGCAGCACGGTAATTGAACCTGGAGATACGGTATATGTGCTTAGTCCCAAGAGCAAGCGGGAGGAAATGCGCGCCATCTTCCGCAGCGGCCTGGGACGGGCGGCAGAGACGGATATCCATTTGGTGTAAGGGACATCCTACAGAAGGGTGTAAGCTTTTCTTCCGGTTCGAGTGATTTATGTCAATCCATGTGCATTTGCGTCAATTGTGATTCAAATTATAGGATAGGCTCCCGGAGGAATGCTAGAATGTGCAATACATCAAGGAAGCAGGACATTAGATTGCAATACGGTAAAAAGTATGTTAAATTGTATATAGATTTAGAACGAGTCTAAATACAATAGGTTGTAAAATACACACTCCGGGAGGTTTTTTGAATGAGTACACAAGTTAATAGCCACACTGCACTGCATGCTGTCCTGAACCGTCAGACCGCAAACTGGACGTTGCTGGGAGTGAAGCTGCATCATTATCACTGGTATGTCAGCGGAACCCAATTCTTCACGCTGCATGAGAAATTCGAAGAGCTGTACAACGAAGCTGCGGGTTATGTGGATGAGCTGGCTGAGCGGCTGCTCGCCATCGGCGGACGCCCTGCATCTACTATGGCAGAGTACCTGAAGCTCTCCAGCCTGAAGGAAGCTGCCAGCGGTGAGAGCGCCAAGGAAATGGTGGCACAGCTGGTTCAAGACTTCGCTGCCGTAGCTGAAGAGCTGAAGCAGGGCATTACTAGCGCAGAGGAGGTCAGCGACCAGCCTACCGCTGATCTGCTGATCGGAATCCGGACAAGTGTAGAGAAGACTTCCTGGATGCTGAACGCTTACCTGGAAATATAAGAACGTATTGGTTTCACGCTATACGTTATCCTTCTATTTCTCGCTGAAACGGTACCGTCCTTTCAAAGGACGGCAATGCCGTTTCCACTTTCGTAATTCCGGCATAGGACATATAGAAGAGCGCCCGCGTTACACATGCGGGCGCTCTTTGCTTAAAATATAAGAATTTATATGTTGCACACAATAACTTATCCTTCTATTTCTCGCTGAAACGGTACCTTCCTTTCAAAGGACGGCAATGCCGTTTCCACTTACTTAATAAATACACCGCCGAAGGGCAGGGCCTCCCGCAGGAATCGCTTGATAATGCCGTCTTCATTATTGTCGCGCTCGAAGCGTCTGCTCTGGCGTCCGGCCTGGAACAGCACAGGCCCGTGGCCGGTCATTTTCCAGTGATAGCTCATATGCTGGCTGGCGAGATGGTTGCCGTAGACCGTCAGCTCAAGCTTGGCATTCTCGGGATAAGCGATAATGCTCCCGGCATCGACATACAGCGGATCGAAGGGATGCAGCTCGGCTTCGCAGACCGTGCCCTCCGTGAGAATGCCGATGCTGCCGCGGCCGGAGAATTTGACCTTGACGATATCCCGGGTAATCAGCATATTCTTCATGCTTAGCACTCTCGTCTGCATCGTGACTCCCTTGCTGTAGAAGAAGAGATGCCTGAAGTCGTAGAGCAGATCGCTTTTGCTGTCGAGCTGGATGGTCTTGACCCGGTAGCCGGGCGGCAGCGCGGCTGTGAACCGGCAAGGGCCGGTCAGATCCGCCCGGATCAGCTTGCGCTTGCGGTACATGCCCTTCACATCCATGAACCGGTCGGCCCGTCCCGCCGAAGGGCCCTGGTAAGCAATGATCTGCTGCGGATGCAGCACATGGACCTCCTCGTTCTCCTGAACGGTAAAAGCAACCGCCTGTCCGCTGCCGCTGTCGCCTTCATCCTGAATGTCAATGTTCATTCTTCATCCTCCTTAACGCAGCCGGTCGCTTCTTCTGGAGCGGTACCGCATCGTGAAGCGCAGCACCCGGATCAGCAGGAAGTAGCCCAGCAGAAGAGCAATCCCGGAGATGACCGTCACCTTGATCCGGTTGAAGTAGTTCTCTCTCGCCGTGCGGTCATTCTTCAGTTCGTCCACGACCTGGCTGAGCTGGCGGTTCTGCTCCTGCAGGGCAGCATTCTGGGACTGATACGTCTGCATTTGCTGCAGGCTGTCCGTCAGCTGCTCCTTGGCTTCACCGAGATCCTCCTTCGTCTGCTGAAGCTCTTCTGCAGTCTTCTGGTAACTCTCCTGCAGCTTGGTGACTTCTCCGGGAAGCTCCGAGAAGCTCTGTATTCCATTGTATATATCATTCAGATAATTGGCCTTGGCCTCGGGGGCAGGCCAAGTGAGAGTAAGGCCAAGCATAAGCAGGGAAGAACCCAGCAGCCTCAGCATCACTCCTGTTACCCGTCTTGTCATCAACTGATCACCACCTGTTAGAGCTAATTGTCCTCCTATTTTATCATAGCTGCTTGCTGTTTGAACAACCCGGGCGGCTGTAGGCATAATTACCCTTTGTGTCTATGGAGAGAACCAAGAGGTAATACAGTGTTAAGGCAGGGATGGTTTCCATAATATTGAGTGTCGCTGCAAATTAACGTATACTGTGAACGGAAAGGGGCTGTATTCAATGAATAGATGGCTCAAAACACTGTTGTTCCTGGCGGGCTCCGCCCTGTTGACCCGGTTTATTCCGTTCTCCTCCTTATTCCGTAATCTGGATACCATGTTCCATGAATTCGGCCACGCGCTGATGACTCTGCTGCTCTCCGGCAATGTGCTGCGCATTGAGCTGTATTCTGATCACAGCGGTGTGACCTATTCGGCGATTGCTGCCGGAGGCAAGGCGATCCTGGTGTCGCTGGCGGGGTATCCTCTGGCTTCACTGTTCGCGTTGCTGCTCTTCTATTTCTATAGTAGAGATAAGCGGGAATGGGGGCTTGTTCTGGCCAGCCTGGTCGCACTAATTATGCTTGTACTATATGTGCGGGGCGGCTTCGGGATGATCTGGCTGAGCGGCTTCATTCTGCTGAATGCTGCGATGCTGTTCCTCTGGCCGAAGGTCAGCAAGGTATACTACCTGTTTCTTGCGTTCCTGACCCTGGAGGAGTCCGTAATGGGGACCTTATTCCTGGTCTATGCTTCCATCGTTACACCTTCCCGTGCAGGGGATGCAGCGAATCTGTCCAGATTAACCATTTTACCGGCCCCGGTGTGGTCACTCCTGTTCTTCCTCTTCGCATTGCTGTGTGCAACCTGGGCCCTTGGGCTGTTCTTCCGGCATGAGAAGGCGGGCAGACGGGTCAGATTGATGTAATGCGTAAAACTTTGTTCGTCATATTTTGACAAAAGGATAGTCTTTCGCAAAGAGGCAATCCCCTTTAGGGGGAGGTTGGCTCTTTTTTTGTCGATATTATAGGACCGAACATACATTCCATGACAAGGAGTTGTCCGCCAATATTGGTACATTAATAGAAGACCCAAATTAAGAAAGAGGTGGAAATATGCAAGCAAGTATTCAGACGTTGTTTACATGGAGCCAGGAGCGTATTTTGGCAGGCGGTGCCAAGAAAATAGTGCTGCTCGTGGAGTGGAAGGGAGCGGTACAAGGGGAGGATTTCCGCAAGAAGAGCCGCAAGATGGTAGCCCGGGATATTGAGCTGCGTGTCTGGCTCGAAAGTCATGTCAAGGTAACAGGATGTTACGGGTGTAGTGCAGAAGAAGGAGAGGGGAGGTCACTGCTCCTGAAGCTGGGCAAAATCCATTCCGGGCAGCGCAGGTACATCGCTCTGGAATTCATGATGGCGGGTATGCCTGCAGGCATACATGAAGCCCTCTGGCTGCAATGGCAATACAAGCAGCCTACGGTGGAGCGTATCCGCGAGCTGCCGCTCAAGAAGCTGGGAATCGAATATTCCCATCGTACCGACCTGCTGGGGGCCAGCTCCTGCTTCCATGTGGCGAAGCATCTGGCGCTGCTGCAGACAGAGGCGCTAATCGCGGAAGCCCAGGAGGCCCGGATGAAGAACAAGCCGGAAGTACCCTCGGAGATTCTTCGCAGGCAGGCCGATCAACTACTCCTGATGTCTGCCCGCTCCGGGGATATGCAGCTGCTCAGAGAAGCGGAAGCGCTGTATAAAAGACTGGAGGTGGAGAATCTGCCGCTAAGCAGGACCGGAATGAGATAATTGCAGGGAAGCTGCGTAGATAGAATAGGAATTACCCATACATAGGGCTCAAATATAGAATCGCAACCGGCGTAGCAGATAAAGAAATGCGTAATATCTAAATGTGGTAACATAGTAAAATAGTTCTATTATATTTTCTTATCTCGGTTATTACATCCTTGGTTATAGATATATATAACTAGTTTATTTAAAAATAATGGGTCTATTTTACCATAAGTCAAGGAGAACTGAATATGACAGACCGATTGATCCGGCTGATGCGCATCATTACGCTAGTTCAAGCCAAACCGGGAATTCTGGCCCGTGAGCTGGCGGAACGATGCGGCAACAGCGAGAGAACGATTTATCGGGATATGGATGCGCTCAGTGCCATGCATATCCCCATTACTCATATGGGACACGGCAAGGGGTATGCTTTTATCGGGAATTTCGCACTGTACCCCTTGGATTGGTCAGAAGAGGAAGAAGAGGCTTTTTCACAGTTGCGCAGTATTATGGCGGAGATCAAACCTTTGCTGCCCCCGGGCTTTGAAGACGCATACGAGAAAGTGATGGCGGCAGATTATAAGCAAAAGGCAGAAAGGGAAGAAACAATGGAGCGTACGAAAAAGGAAGCCGGACCAAACCGGACGGAAAATAGCAGAGCTCATGGAGACCAGCCCCTCTTTCTGACCGACATTCTGGATGCCGTGATGAAGCAGAGAAGCATACAGGCCGACTATAGTGAGAATGCCTACGAAGAAAAAGGTATCCGAATTGATCCCTATTGCCTGGTCCCGCTAGAGAATCGTTTTCACCTGATAGGCTTCTGTCACCGCTTCGGGATCATCCGGACCTTTCATATTAACGGCTTCTCCAGTGTGAATCTGCTGGACAGGTGGTTCTCCAAAGATCAGTTCGATCTGCAGTCCTTCATGGAGCAGAAGTGGTCCCTGGAGCAGGACAGCCTGCAGGTTGAATTCAGAGTCAAATTCTCGCAGCGGATGATGGAACGGCTGAAGCAGGAGGAAATGTTTGTGAAGCCGAGCAAGGTGGACCGCCAGAACCGCAGCCTGCATTTCAAGGTCGCTGTGGAGCAGGACATCGGCTTCGTCCATTGGATTATGAAATACAAGGAAGAGGCTGAGATTATGGAGCCGCTGTACTACCGGGATGTGCTGAAGCATCAGTTGGAGAAGTGGCTGTCGCTGTACAAATAACGATAGGTATATTTTCCCCGGATTTTTATGCTCTGATATATTCATATAAAATTCATAGGGTTAGTTATATGCACAAATTTCCCTTGCCTAGATAGGATATCCATAGTAAAGTTATACATTAAATAACAGTAATATGTATTTAAAGTTAATTAGATTACTTATTATGTTAGGTATTGGTTAATATATCTAACTTTTTAAATAGTTTTCCTGACTAGTCATTTGACCTTTGTTCAATTTTTAACAGAAAAGAGGGAGAGACTTGATCCAGCCGATTCTGAGCATTGAAAACCTGCATACCCACTTTCTAACGGACCGCGGTGAGGTTCCGGCAGTGGATGGTGTTGATCTCTACATTAATCCGGGCGAGATTCTGGGCGTAGTGGGGGAATCGGGCTGCGGCAAGAGCGTCACCTCCCTGTCTATCCTGAAGCTGGTCCCAAGCCCCCCAGGAAGAATTGTAGACGGACGTATTCTGCTGAAAGGCCGTGATATTGTCCCGCTGAAGGAGAAGGATATGCGCAAGATCCGGGGAGATTCGGTCTCCATGATCTTTCAGGAGCCGATGACCTCGCTGAATCCCTTATTCACAGTTGGACAGCAGATTATGGAGACAGTACGCCTGCACCGCGGCCTCTCCAAGAAAGAGGCCCGGGAGCATGCGGTAGATATGCTGCGCAAGGTTGGAATTCCCCGGCCGGAAGCGATCATCGACGAGTACCCGCATCAGCTCTCGGGAGGCATGCGCCAGCGGGTCATGATTGCCATGTCGATCTCCTGCAGCCCGGAGCTGCTGATTGCCGATGAGCCGACAACCGCGCTGGATGTAACGATTCAGGCCCAGATTCTGGAGCTGATCCGTCAGTTAAATGAGGAGCAAGGCACTGCTGTCATGCTGATTACCCATGATCTTGGCGTAGTGGCTGAGATGTGCCACCGTGTGGCTGTGATGTATGCAGGTAAGGTAGTGGAGGAAGGCAGTGTTCATGATATTTTCAAAAATCCGCTGCATCCGTATACGAGAGGACTGATTGCTTCGGTCCCCCGGATGGATGAAGTTAAGGAACGTCTCTACTCCATTCCAGGTAATGTGCCGGTTCTCAGCACAGATATGCAGGGCTGCCGGTTCGCACCGCGCTGCCAGGAGGTCATGGAGCTCTGCATGCAGAGCCTTCCTGCGCTGACACGGCAAGAGGAACAGCACAGCTGCAGATGCTGGCTGCATGACAGTCCACAGGAGGATGCGGTATGAGTGAGAGCCTGCTTGAGGTCAAGGGACTCCGGAAGTATTATCCGCTGAACAAGGGCTTCTTCAGCCGGGACCGCGGCAGTGTTAAGGCTGTGGATGATATCTCCTTCGCTGTGAGCAAGGGCGAGACCTTCGGTCTGGTAGGGGAGAGCGGCTGCGGCAAATCGACCACCGGCCGCGCGCTGCTCCGGCTGATTGAGCCGACAGCGGGTGAGATCTGGTTCGGAGGGCAGGAGCTTACGAAGCTGTCTGCGGAAGAGATGCGGCGGCAGCGCCGGGAGATGCAGATTGTCTTCCAGGACCCGTTCTCCTCCCTGGACCCGCGTCATACTGTGCAGCGTATTCTCGAAGAGCCGATGATTGTACACGCTACCTGCGATGCCAGGCAGCGTAAGGCAGAGGTGGAGCGGCTGGCGGATGTAGTCGGATTGTCCAGGGCACATCTGCAGCGTTACCCTCACCAGTTCTCGGGCGGACAACGCCAGCGGATTGGCATTGCCAGAGCGCTGGCACTCCATCCGAAGCTGATTATCGCGGATGAGCCCGTCTCTGCGCTGGATGTATCGATCCAGTCCCAGGTCATCAACCTGATGCAGGATTTGCAGCAGGAATTCGGCTTAACCTACATATTTATCGCCCATGATCTTAGTGTGGTGAAGCATATCTGCGACCGGGTAGCGGTAATGTACCTGGGGCGGATTGTCGAAATTACGGACAAGCATACACTCTATGCCCGGCCACAGCATCCTTATACGCAGGCTCTGCTCTCTGCGGTTCCTGAACCTGATCCCGATATCCGCAAGGAGCGGATCATTCTGCAGGGGGAGGTACCGAGTCCGGCCAATGCACCAGTCGGATGTGCATTTAACACGCGTTGTCCGCGCGTGATGGAGCGGTGCCGGGTGACCAGACCTCCGCTGCTGGAGACAGAAGCCGGCCACTTCACTGCCTGCCATCTTTATGATGAAGAAGCCAATACACCGCTTGCCTGATCTGCTTGCATCTTAGAGCCATATACAGAAGAACCTTGGTTTATAGCTGTGCTACTGCACCGCTCTATATAAACACTTTGATATTTCAATGAAAGAAGGGAGCTTTCTGGAGATGAAGAAATGGGGTAATCTCGCATTGGTACTGATGCTTGGCGCGGGGCTCGCGCTCAGCGGCTGCGGTGGAGGGAACAACACAGGCAACACGGGCAACACAGGAAATACCGGAGGGAATACGGCGGCAACGAATGCTCCGGCAAGCTCACCTGAGACCTCCGGGACAGCGCAGGACACCTTGATTCTGGGGCGCGGGGGCGACTCGGCTTCCCTGGACCCGGCGATTGTGACGGACGGGGAGTCGTTGAAGATTGCCCATCAGGTCTTTGATTCGCTGCTCGAATATAAGCCGGGCACCTCTGAAGTCCAGGCCTCACTTGCCGATAGCTGGGAAGTAACGCCGGACGGGCTGAGCTACACCTTCAAGCTGCATCCCGGCGTGAAGTTTCATGACGGAACCGATTTCAACGCCGAGGCAGTTGTGTTCAATTTCCAGCGCTGGAGTGATCCGGCCAGTGAATACAAATTCGAAGGTGATTCCTTCGACTACTATGACTCCATGTTCGGCCCGGACGGGTCGCGGGTGATCAAGGAAGTGAAAGCGGTGGACGAGTCGACCGTTCAATTTGTACTGAACCAGCCGCAGGCGCCGTTCCTGCAGAATATCGCCATGACCACCTTCGGGATTGCCAGTCCTGCTGCGGTCAAGGAGAAGAAGGAGAATTTCAAGAATGAGCCGGTAGGGACAGGCCCGTTCGTGTTCAAGGAGTGGAAGCGCAATGATTCCATCACGCTGGATAAGAATATCGCCTACTGGAAGGAAGGGCTTCCCAAGCTGAACAAAGTCATCGTGCGCTCGATCCCGGACAACTCAGCTCGCTTCACGGCGCTGCAAAACGGGGAGATCGACCTGATGGAAGACCTGAGCCCGGATGACTTGTCCGCGCTGGAGAATAGCAGTGCTCTGACCAAGATTGAGCGTCCGCCGTTCAATGTGGCGTACCTCGGCTTCAACTTCAAGAAGAAGCCGTTCGACAATGTGAAGGTAAGGCAGGCGCTCAGCCATGCGGTCAACAAGCAGGAGATTATCGATGCATTCTTCGCCGGCCAGGCCCAGGCTGCGGTCAATCCTATGCCCCCTTCCCTGTGGGGTTATAACGACAGTGTGAAGGATTATGAGTATGATCTGGACAAAGCCAAAGCATTGCTGGCCGAAGCGGGTTATCCTGACGGACTGCCTGATCCGGTAACCCTGTACGCGATGCCTGTATCCCGTCCTTATATGCCTGACGGCAAGAAGGTAGCCGAAGCGATTCAAGCGGAGTGGGAGAAGATCGGGGTCAAGACCGTCATCGAGTCCCCGGAATGGGCCACTTATCTCGATGATACCAAGGCTGGGGAGAAGGATGATATCTTCATGCTCGGCTGGACCGGCGACAACGGCGACCCGGATAACTTCCTGTACACCCTGCTGGACAAGGATGCTATTCCCGGCAATAACCGTGCCTTTTATGTGAATGAAGAATTGCATACGCTCCTGACCGGCGCCCAGAAGGAGACAGACCAGGGCAAACGCACCGAGCTGTACAAGCAGGCTCAGGAGATTATCAAAGCCGATGCGCCATGGATTCCGCTGGTTCATACCACACCGCTGCTGGCCGGCAAGGCCAATCTGAAGGGCTTCGTTCCCGGACCGACAGGTACAGAGTATTACAGTGAGATTTATTTTGAATAAATACACCTTTGGAAGGTGAACGGAATTGAACTCTTACCTCATAAAACGTGTGATGGTGCTGTTCCCGGTGCTGATCGGCATGACCCTGATCGTCTTCTCGATTATCCATGCGATTCCGGGGGATCCGGCCGAGACCATTCTCGGCCAGAAGGCGACAGAGCAATCCAAGCAGGCGCTGCGTAACCAGCTTGGCCTCGACAAGCCCTGGCTGCAGCAATATTTTAACTACATGGGTGATTTGGTGCAGGGGGACCTGGGGACTTCAATCCGCACCAAAACGCCGATTGCCAAGGAAATCGTACCGTATCTGGCCGCTACGCTGGAGCTGACAGCTGCCAGTATGCTGTTCGCAACCTTCGTCGGAGTGAACGCCGGTATCCTCAGCGCCTGGAGGCAGAATTCCTGGTTCGACTATACGGCTATGATCATCGCGCTCATTGGGGTATCGATGCCGATCTTCTGGCTGGGGCTGATGGAGCAGCTGCTCTTCGCCCTGAAGCTCCATTGGCTGCCGTCCATCGGCAGGATGGACCAGCGCAATCCGGTGGAGACGATAACCAACCTGTACTTGCTGGATACGATTCTGGCCGGGCGGTGGGACCAGCTGTGGACGGTCATTAAGCATCTCATTCTGCCTAGTATTGCACTTGGTACGATTCCGATGGCGATCATTGCCCGGATGACCCGCTCCAGTATGCTGGAGGTGATGAATTCCGATTATATCCGTACAGCCAAGGCTAAGGGTATGTCGCAGTTCTTCGTGGTCTATAAGCATGCGCTGAAGAATGCACTCATTCCGGTGTTGACGGTAATCGGCCTGCAGACGGGGGCGCTGCTCGGAGGGGCGGTGCTGACCGAGACGATTTTCGCCTGGCCCGGGGTAGGGCGTTATATCTTTGAAGCGATCAGTTCGCGGGATTATCCGGTGATTCAGACGGGGATTCTGATTATTGCTTTTATCTTTGTGGTCATCAATCTGCTGGTGGATCTGCTGTATGCCGCTATCGATCCGCGCATCAATTACAAGTGAGGGGGAGCAGCTATGGGACAAGCAGCACTGAAGGCTTCGCCTCTTAAGGCTCCGGCGGATCAAGCCTCCGGCCCCTGGCGTGATGCGTGGAAGGCCTTCCGCAAGAACAAGACGGCTATGGCCGGGCTTGGCATTATCCTGTTCTTTGTACTGATTGCGCTGCTCGCTCCGTGGATTGCCCCGTATGATTTCAAGGCTCAACAATTGGTGAACCGCCTGAAGCCGCCGTCGGCGGAGCACTGGTTCGGTACGGATGATCTGGGACGGGATCTGTTCACCCGGGTGATCTACGGGGCACGGATTTCACTCTGGGTAGGATTTTTCTCCGTAATCGGCTCGATCATTGTCGGCACCGCACTGGGCATACTCGCCGGATACTACGGCAAATGGATGGACATGATGATCTCCCGTCTGTTTGACATTTTGCTGGCTTTTCCGAGTATTCTGCTGGCCATCGCTATTGTAGCTATTCTGGGGCCTTCCTTGCAGAATGCGCTCTACGCGATTGCCATCGTCAACATTCCGACTTATGGGCGGCTAGTCCGGGCCAAGGTGCTGAGCCTGAAGTCCGAGGAGTACATTACGGCGGCCAGGGCGATCGGGATGAAAAACGGGCGGATTCTGTTCAGCCATATTCTGCCGAACAGCCTGACGCCGATCATTGTCCAAGGCACCCTTGGCATCGCTACAGCCATCATTGAAGCCGCTGCCCTGGGCTTCCTTGGACTGGGCGCCCAGCCGCCGGACCCGGAGTGGGGCAAGATGCTCTCCGATTCCCGGCAGTTTATCCAGAAGGCCCCCTGGACCGTAGTCTTCCCGGGCCTGTCCATCATGCTGACCGTCCTCGGCTTCAACCTGATGGGCGACGGCCTGCGGGATGTGCTGGACCCGCGGATGAAGAACTGAATCTGAGTATAAGGTATTAGCAAGGGCTGTCCCCAAGCCATGAAATGGCTGCTTGGGACAGTCCTTATTTTGATGGAAGGTTACTGTTCTGTGAACAGAAGCCCTACTTTTCCCAAAATAACTTTGTGAATTTCCGAACAATATCCAAAACACTTCGTAATGTAGGTTGAAAGGGCGGCGGGGAACAGATGATGACCGACAAACAGCTCGTTGAAGGATGCAAGTCCGGTCAACAAGAGCATCTTGAGCTTCTCATTGTCAGGTATAGGGATGATTTATACCGGTTCTGCCGCCATCTTACCTTGAACCGGCAGGATGCGGAGGATTTGTTCCAGGAGGTATGGGTACGTGTGCTCCGCAAGCTGGAGAAGTATGATGCGGAGCGTCCCTTTAAGCCTTGGCTGTTCCAGGTGGCATTCAACATGTACCGTGACCACTACCGGAAGTGGAAAAGCATGTATGCCCTTTGGACCTGGTTGTCCTCGGATTCGGAGTTTATTCATATTAGAGACCCGGCTCCACTGGCAGAAGAGGATCTGCTGCGGCATGAGGAGCACCGGTTCCTGGAGGAATGCCTGCGGAGTCTGCCCAAACGTTACCTTGCCCCTCTCGTGCTGTATTACTATGAGGAGTTCAGCTATGAGGGCATAGCGGAGGTGCTGGGAGTTCCCCTCGGAACTGTCAAATCCCGATTGAATCATGGTAAGAAGCTGCTGCACAAGCTAATGAAGGAGATGAACTAAATGAAGGAGCCCAGAGACGAAGACCGGCTGCTGACGGAATATTTCAAGCTGCCTTTTACGCCATCTCCAGAGCTTGTCTCTAATACGATTCAGCGGATACAAGGGCGCAGGACCATGGGTGTACTTTTCATTTTAATGGCCCTGCAATGGCTGGTATTCATGGTGCTGGGCTTGTATTTCCTGGCCGGTCCGGCTGTTTTGCAGTGGAAGATCAGCATGGGGCTGCTGTTCATCCTGTCCCCAATGATTGCCGGAACGTTACTATTGTACCGTACTATGGGAAGCGGGGGAGGATCTCATGAAAGTTCACTTCACCGTTGAGAAGTTCGTTTTTGGGGGGATGACCGCAATCGTTCTGGCCAGCTGTATTGCGCTAGGATACAGCATAGGTCCGTATATGGGCGAATTTGTAGAGGAGAATCTGACCTGGCTTATTGTGATAAGTCTGCTGGCCCTGCTGTTCCTGAGCCTCAATGTGCTAATTGCGGTATTCATTTACAAGGATGCCTCGCGGCGCCGGATGAATGCCTGGCTGTGGATGACTGCGGTCATCTATATTCCGAACTTCATCGGTCTGATCCTGTATCTTCTGGCGAGAAAACAGCATCACATTCACGCTGCATCTGATGCAGGCAATCAGGATATCCGTTGTCCGCACTGCGGCCATCTAATCTAAACAGGGGAGTGTTAAGAACATGAACAAAAAATGGAAGACACTGGGGATCTTAATCATCATGGCGTCGGTGCTGCTAACTTCCTGCGATAAGAAAATAATGTATGTCGGGTCCAGCACGAAGAGTAAAATAAGCGGCTCCTACAAGTTTTTTACGGGTAAAGAGGAGAAGAAGCTGAGTATGAAAAGCGGCGAAACGATCAGCATCGATTATAAATCCAAGGTGGAAGAGGGCCGGCTGTCCATGAAGTTATACGGACCGGATAATCAGGTGCTTACTGAACTGGGAACCAATGAAACCGGTACTGAAAAGGTGAAAGCCGATAAGGACGGGAAATACCGGATTGAAATCAAGGGTGAAGATACCAAGGGAAGCTTCAAGGTTGCCTTCAAGGTCGAATAACAGGAACTTGTGAGAAGATTATTGCGAATAGCTCTAGAACAGGCCTCTTCCCTATACATAGGGCGGGGTTTTTTAGCGTGCGCACTAGGGTTATCCCTGATTTCAATACTAAATATAACTAAACATATACAAACATAATCAAATGCATTGTATAATTCGATTTAAGTTGCTAGAATATGATCAAAATAAAGAATAGTAATTGGGAGGTATGGAGTGTGCTGAGAAAGTGGTTAGCGGGATTATTGGTGCTGCTTATGGTGGCGGGCGTGTCGGCGGGTTCAGCAGGAGATGTTGAGGCGGCAGTGAAGAAGACGGAGCTTATTGTCTCCGCAGCAGCGAGTCTGCAGGATAGTCTGGACAAGATCGCGGTGCAGTATGAGAAGCAGCATCCTGAGATTAAGCTGGTGTTCAATTATGGCGCCTCAGGTACGCTACAGAAGCAGATTGAGCAGGGGGCACCGGCCGACTTGTTCTTCTCGGCAGGCGATAAGCAGATGAACGCGCTGGTGGATCAAGGGCTGATTGCAGACCACAAGGCGCTGCTGAAGAATCAGTTGGTCGTCGTTGTGCCTTCCGATTCGAATACGAAGCTTACAACCATTACTGACCTTACCGCTCCAGCCTTCAAAAAGGTAGCCGTAGGCCAGCCGGAATCGGTACCAGCCGGACAATACGCTCAGCAGTCCTTGACCGCGAAGAAGGTATGGGATACGCTGCAAAGCAAGCTGGTCTTCGCTAAGGATGTCCGCCAGGTGCTGTCTTATGTGGAGACAGGCAATGCAGATGCCGGGTTCGTCTACAAGACGGATGCGTTAACCTCGAAGAAGGTGAAGATCGCCCTGACGGTGGGCGGCCATGTACACAAGGCGATTAACTATCCGGTGGGCATTGTTAAGGATTCGAAGCATCAGGCCGAGGCCGAAGCGTTCTACAGCTATGTACAGACAACTGCTGCCAGCTCCGTCTTCACCGGCTACGGCTTTCAATTGGCTCAATAAATAACGATCAAATCGATGGGGTGAAAGAGAGATGGAGATCAATTGGACCGACTTTTTCGCCCCAGTCTGGCTGTCCATCAAGATTGCGGTATTAACCAGTGTGATCGTGTTCCTACTGGCCACACTGGCTGCCCGGAAGATGGCGGGACGCCGGTTCTTCGGACACAGCCTGGTCGAAACGGTCCTGCTGCTGCCGCTGGTGCTGCCGCCGACTGTGGTCGGCTTCGTCCTGCTGGTGGTCCTCGGACGGCGGAGCTGGATCGGCAGGCTGTATGAACAGTTCACAGAGCAGACGATTCTGTTCACCTGGGGGGCAGCGGTAATTGCCGCAGTGGTAGTAGCTTTTCCGCTGGTATACCGCACGGTCAAGGCAGGCTTCGAGGGGGTAGAGAAGGACCTTGAGGATGCTGCGCGTGCGCAGGGAGCCAGCGAGCTTCAGGTGCTGCGTTATGTCACCCTCCCGCTGGCCGGCCGTTCGCTGGCCGCCGGATATGTCCTCGGCTTCGCCCGCGGACTGGGCGAGTTCGGAGCAACGATTATGGTGGCGGGCAATATTCCGGGCCGCACCCAGACCGTGCCTACTGCGATCTATGTAGCAGTGGACGGAGGCAATATGACGCTGGCTTGGATGTGGGTCGGCTCGATCATTATCATCTCCGCACTCATGTTGATGTTTGTGAACCGCCGCACTTGACGGCTTAGGTTAACAAGGGCAGCCCCCGTCCTCACCGGAATTTCCGGTGAAGGCGGGGGCTTTTTGCGGTAAACCGACCACATTCGGCGTTGCGCAGGCGCGTAGGCAAAATGTAATCGAAAAACCGACCACATTCGGCGTTGCGCGGGCGCGTGGAGCAAATGTAATCGAAAAACCGACCACAATCGGCTGAAGAGTATCCATGCTGTTCTCGCGGTTTAGTTCCTGTATCTATATACTTTGTGTCCCCTGCCGGCGGTAATCGGAGGGGGAGACGCCGGTCTCCTTCTTGAAGATCCGGTTGAAGGACCGGTAATTCTCGAACCCGATGGATTCGGAGATTTCGAAGGTCTTGTGGTCGGTGGTGAGCAGCAGCAGCTTGGCCTGTTCGATCCGCAGGCGGGTCAGGTATTGGACAAAGCTCTCACCGACGGCCTTCTTGAACATGGAGCTGAAGTAGGGCACGCTGTAATTGATCGAAGCCGCCAGCTCCTCCAGCTTGTAGGGATAGCTGAGATCTTCGCGCATCTGTTGAATGATACGTGTGATGGAGGCATCGATCTTGCGGCCGCCCTCCTGAAGCTGCTGAAGCTTGCGGAAATAATCGCAGGTGATCTCATGTACGGAGTTGAACGTCTGGCAGAGCTCGATTTGTACACGCAGCTCCGCTTCGAGGTCCGCCCCGCCTTCCGCCCCAATTACGTTATGGCTCATATCCAGGAAGACTCTCAGGTACAGGGACTTGATCTGCTCCGGGTCCCAGGCTTGCTCCATGGCCTGACGGTGCAGGGACTGGCGCTCCTGCTCCAGAGCCGCCGTGCTGAGATGCGGCTCCAGCAGCGCTTTCTTCAGCACCTTGCTCCAGAAGCGGCTCTGCGGCTCGGGAATCCGCTGGAAGCTGGAGAGCTGCCCCCACTCCCCGATACCGATAAGCTCATTGCAGCGGTAAAAGAACGGATACGGGGCCGAGGCCAGCCGCTTCAACGCCTCCGGCCGGTCCTCCAGCCCCTGGTCGAAGCTGCACAGCAGGGCGATGCAGCTCATCCGGAGATTCGCGGCCAGGGACTCCAGCACCTGCTCCAGGAAGCGGGGTCTCTCCGTCTTCAAGCTGTCAGTATACAGAGCTAGGAATCGCCCTTTGTCTAAGGCAATAACCTTATGAGGGCCTATGCTGCCGAGCAGCTCCTTCAGCACGTTCACCCCGGCGAACTGCCATAGCTTCAGCTCCTCCAGCTGGTCGATCGGGAAGCGCAGGGAGTTGCGGTCCAGCTCCACCAGCAGGGTCATGAAGCCCTGGCCGTGAAGCGGAAGCTGCGAGTCCGCAAGACTGCGCAGCCACTTGGCTTCCGCCGCCGGGCTGCGCAGCATTTCCAGGAACAGGCTCTGCTCGATCTCCACTTCGCTCAGGCGAACCTGCTGCTCCAATTGCAGATAATTGTCCCTGGTCTCGACGCGTGAATCCGCCAGAACCGCCAGCTCCTCCATCGTCCGGGTCAACAGGCCCGGATCAGAGAGACAGTCATCCTTAATCAGATAGGAGGCTGCCTTCAGATGAATGGCCTGCTGGGCATAGTGGAAGTCCTGATGGCAGGTCAGGATAATGATCTGCGGCGCACGGACCCCGCTCCGTTCAATCTCGCGCAGCATCTCCAGCCCGTTCATGCCCGGCATTGTAATATCGGTAACAATCAGCTCCGGCTTATGCTTCAGGAACAGCTCCAGCCCGTCCCGGCCATCCTCAGCTTCGCCGACAAGGGTGAACAGGTCAGCGCGCTCTTCAATGAAATGCCGGAAGACCGTTCTTGCCGGAATCTCGTCCTCCACAAGGACAACTCTATAGTGATTCATGATGTTCCTCCTTAATCAGAACGTTCCCGGACGGCAGCAGCATGCGGATGGTCAAGCCTTCGCCCGGAGCGCTGGTGAGCAGGATCTGTGTCTCCGCCCCGAACAGCAGCTTCATGCGCATCCATACATTTTGCAGTCCGATGTTCTCGGCAGACTCCTCCTGCTGGAGATGGAGCTGGAGCTTCCTCAGTTCAGCCTCTTCCAGACCGGTTCCGTCGTCCTCCACTTGTACAATAATATGGCTCCCGCCGGGACTTCTGTATACGCGCACACGGATATGACCTTCCGGTGCCTTGCGCGGGAGAATGCCGTGGAAGACGGAGTTCTCAATCAGCGGCTGCAGACCCAGCTTCGGAATCATCATGCCCCGCAGCGGCTCCTCAATCTCAGTCTCCAGATGAATCTGGCATTTGTAGCGCATATTCAGCAGCCCGACATAATCCGCCAGATAATCCAGCTCCTGCTGGAGCTGCACCGTCTGCTCGAAATTCTCCATCGAATACCGCAGCAAGGCCACCAGCCGTCCCATCAGGGAGTTGATCTTCTCATAATCCTTCATCATGGCGAACATACGGATCGTATTAAGGGTATTGTACATGAAATGGGGATTGATCTGCGATTGCAGCGCCCGGATCTCCAGCTTGCGCTTCAGATCCTCCGAATCATGCAGGTCTGCCAGCAGATCCTGAATGCGGACAGCCATGGTATTGAGCATCCGGCCCAGATCCCCGATCTCATTACTCTCGAAATGGGTGACCCTGGCCTCGAAATTGCCTTTTTTCAGAGCATCGACCTGCCGCTTCACAGCCTGTAGAGGCCGGTAGAGCTGATACCCGAAGCCGACCACACAGAGCGCCCCCAGACAGGCCAGTATCAGCAGAAAATAAGTGACCGTCCGGCGGATAATCTCGGCACTGGCTGTAAGCTCCTTGGACGGAATCTCCGAGAGTACGATCCACTTGTCGTAGGTGGAGGTCTGCTTGACAGAGACAATTGAGGAGCCTGCCGCGAACTGATCGGGGCGCTTCAGCTCCTTCCAGAGCTTCAGAATCTCCTGTACCCGCTGCGTATCCGCCTGCTTCTCCAGCTTGCTGGTCGTGGCAATGGATAGGCCGTCTTCTGTCAGCAGGGAGATGGAGCCCTCGCTCCCAAGCTGAATATTCTCGATCTGCTGCTGGTATTGGCTGTTGTTCATGGAGATCAGCAGCACGCCCTTCAGGTCCTTATATAAGTCGAAGGGAACGCGTGAGATATAATAGGTAGACGAATTAAGGATAGCCAGTTCAGGCATCGAGTGCTTGTCCAGAAAAAGATTCGGCCGTCCCGAAGCCAGATACGCTTCAATCAGCGGCCCGTATGGGGACTCCTCCAGCATGGCTGGGGCTTCCGTAGAGGAGAGGACTTCTCCGGTGACGGCGGAATAGACCTGCAGACCCTCCACATTCCCGATGATGGCGGAGGCGCCGCTGAGCACGGAGATGAGATCCTTTTTGCGGACCACCTCTTCAAAATATTGGGCCGAAGGCGAGACCAACGCGCTCTGAATGGACGAGATCCGCGAGTATTGCTCGCTGAGCTCCCGCAGCCGGGTCATGGTTAATTCAATCCGGTCCACGACCTGATTAACGAGCTGGGCATTAAGGCGGTTCACCTGCTGCTCCACCGTCGTGCTGGATACGCTTACAGAGATGAAGGACAGCACAATCAGCGGAACCACCGAGATGGCGAACATGACCACAATCATCTTAATATAGAAGCTCCGCCGCAAAAAGCTGAAAAAGGGTGAATTCATAGAGTCACATCCGTTAAGGGTTTTGGACTTCGGATACCGGGCAGGCTATCCTAAACAGATTATAGTACATTGGCGGACATGGAGATACCTGCGGCCCGGCAAATCTTAAAAATGGTGACACTTTGGCTGGAATCCGGCATGTTCTTAAGCTCCGGCGTCTTCTATAATCCAAAGTGTAAGGACGATGTAAACGCAACCAATACAAGCAAATGGGGGATGACAATGAGTTACAAGAGAAAGCTTGTACCGCTTATGGCTACAGCGGCGTTAGCCTTAACTACACTGGCGGGCTGCGGCGGAGATAAAAATTCAGCGGCAGGCAGCACAGCGGCACCGGAAGGCGGCGCACCAAGCGGCGCGGCTAGCAAGCCAGCCAGCATCAAGGCCATGACGATTCTGTTCGGCAATCCGCCGGAGATGACGAACAACAAGGCACTGGAGGATCTGGAGAAGCGCGGCAATGTAGACCTGAACGTAACCTTCGTACCATCCGAAGCCTATACGGATAAGCTCTCAGTAGCAGTATCCGCCGGAGATTCCTATGACCTGCTGCTGATGGACGGCGGGAAGGACGATAAATTCAACAACCTGGTGAAGATGGGCGCTTTTCATGACCTGACACCTTACCTTACGAAGACCAAGAATATCAGCCAGATTGATGAGGTGGTCTGGAACGGTGCCAAGATCGACGGCAAATCCTACGGGATTCCCCGGCCGCGCGGTCTGTACGGCGGAGGCGAAGCCAATATCCTGATCCGCAAGGACTGGCTGGATAAATATAATCTGCCGGTTCCGAAGAGCATGGATGAGCTGACGAATGCGCTTGCGGTGTTCAAGGAGAAGGACCCGGCGGGCGGCGGCAAAACCATTCCGTTCACGATCTACGGTTCAGACGGTGTGAACAGCCCCGGGCCGTTCTCGGGTGTCCTCCCGCTCCAGTATGCCTTTGGCATTCCTAATGTGTGGAAGCTGGACGGCGACAACGTGGTCCGTGATTTCCAGACGCCTGAATACAAGGCATTCCTGGAGTGGCTGAGAGATTCGTGGAGCAAGGGACTGATCGACAAGGATGCGCCGGTACTGAAGAACCAGGGGCAGGCGCGGAGTAAGTTCCTGGCCGGTACAGCAGGTGCTTTTGTCGGGAATGTCAGTGATATTGTGGAGACCAACGTAGAGAAGCTGAAGCAGACGGACCCGAAGGCCGAAATCGCGATTGTCGATGTGCTTGAAGGCGCGAACGGACAGAAGGGCGCTTCTGTACTCTCCGGGTACTATGGACTGTGGGCGGTTCCAAGCTCCGTGCCGGAGGATAAGGTGCAGCAGATTGTAGACTTCCTGGATTTCACGGCCTCCGAAGAGAATGTAGCATTCTCCAAAGCGGGAGTCACCGGCATCCATTCCAGCGATTTCAAGAATGGGGTTGCGGTGCAGACCGAGGAGCAGAAGAAGCAGTATGAGCTGGATAAGCCGAATAATTTCATCCTGGAGAACCGCGCAGATCCATATGTATACGCCAACTCCAAGGAGCCGGACATCCTGGCGCTGCAAAAGGCGACTCTAGATACGATCAGCAAGATCGGCGTGGAGAATCCGTTCCTCAGCTACAACTCACAGTACGCCAGCAAGAATCCGGACAGCTATAAGAAAATGAGTGCGGTCATGACGAAGTATGTGCTGGGCGAGGGAGCCTGGGAGGATGTGCAGAAGGAAATTGATGCCTGGACTGAGGGTCCGGGGGTGCAGATCACCAAGGAACTGCTGGACCAGTATAAAGCAGAGCATTCCACGAAGTAATACAACACAATACACAGAGGCAAAGGAGGGGGGCTTTTCCCTCTCCACTTGCCCAATCGGATAAGGAGGTTTAGCCCGTGCAGAGAGCTTTACGCCCCAAACGGTTTCATCAGCTATGGCCCTTTTATTTACTGGCAGCACCGGGTATTCTCTACTTTCTCACCTTTCATTATATCCCGATGACAGGACTCATTCTGGCCTTCAAGGAATACAGCCCGTTCAAGGGCATGATGGACAGTCCCTGGGTGGGGCTGGATAATTTCAGACAGTTTTTCGGAACCTCCGATTTCTATATGTTGCTGAAAAATACGCTGCTGATCAGTCTGCTGAATCTGATCATTTATTTTCCTTTCACTATCTTTCTCTCGCTGCTTCTGAATGAAGTGCGGCTCAAGGTGTTCAAGCGTGTCTCGCAGACCATCGTGTATCTGCCCCATTTTCTCTCCTGGGTCGTGATTTACGGGATTACGATTTCCTTCTTCGGGCCTTCGGGGGTCATTAACCATTACCTCGGCCAGTGGTTCGACGGCAGTGCAAATTTCCTGGTAAGCAACGAATGGTTCCGGCCGCTAGTTATCTTCCAGTCCATCTGGAAGGATGCGGGCTGGGGTACGATTATCTTCCTGGCGGCACTGGCGGGGATTAACCCTGAGCAGTATGAAGCAGCCAAGGTGGATGGAGCAAGCCGCCTGCAGAGCATCTGGCATATCACGCTCCCCGGCATCAAGGGTACGATTGTGATTCTGCTGCTGCTCCGTCTGGGCTCCTCTATGGACTCCAACTTCATGCAGATCTTCCTGATGACCAATAGCCTTAACCTGGATGTCTCCAATGTCTTCGATCTGTTCGTCTACCATGTCGGTCTGGAGCAATTCAATTACAGCTTCGCGATTACCGTAGGCATGTTCAAATCCGTTGCCAGTCTGATCCTGGTCCTCGGGGCCAATTATGCGGCGAAGCTGCTGGGTGAGGAAGGCATATTCTAGAACTAGAACAGGAGTGGAGAGGTTATGAAGCTTAAGGCAACCTGGTTTGATACCATTATTGTAGTCATCATTTGCTTAATCAGCTTGCTGGTTATTCTGCCTTTTCTGTATATTATTGCGGTCTCGTTCAGTCCGCCGGGAGATTCGATGGCCGGGAATTTCTTCATCTGGCCCAAGCACTGGACACTGGACGCCTACAGCTATCTGCTGAATGCGAATACGTTCCTGACCTCCGTCAAGAACTCTGTAATTATCACGGCGATGGGCACGGTGCTCAGCCTGTTTGTCTCCATTACACTGGCCTATGCCCTGTCGAAGAAATTTCTGCCCGGCCGCCGGATCATGCTGCTGGTTATTTTCTTCACGATGATCTTTCACGGGGGCATGATTCCGAACTATCTGGTCGTCAAAAATCTGGGTCTGATCGATTCTTACTGGGCGGTAGTGCTTCCGGCAGCCTCCAGTGCCTTCAATATTATGGTCATCCGCTCCTTCTTCCAGAGCCTGCCCGAGAGTCTGGACGAAGCAGCCAGAATTGACGGGGCCGGGGAATTCAGAATTCTCTACTCGATCGTGCTGCCGCTGTCCAAACCGATTATCGCCACCTTCACCCTGTTCTTCATGGTGCAGTTCTGGAATGAGTTCTTCTCGGCGGTCATCTATCTGAATGATACCTCGCGCTGGCCGATTCAACCGCTCCTGCGGCAGATGGTGGCAATCAGCGCCTCCAATATCTCGGCAGAGGCAGCGGTAGATGCTTCGCTTGCGGCCAACCTTGGACCCAATGTCCAGAATGCGGCCATTCTGCTGGCGATGCTGCCTATAGTCATGGTGTACCCGTTCCTGCAAAAGTATTTTGCCAAGGGTGCCATGCTTGGTTCAATTAAGGAATAGACTTTAGGCGGAGAGATCCGCGAATATAAAGGTGATGATAGAATTGACTATGGGATATAAAGATCTACGGGACAATCCCGCATACACGAAGCCGCAGCTGACTGCCGGGGAATTCTTAAGCACGAGGCTGGACTTGACCAGACCGGAGCTTGCCGGTGTAGCTGCTAAGCTGGACATAGGGGATGTCCCCCGTGCAAGGGATGCTTACTTAGAGGTCATTGCAGCGGGTAACAACGGGAGATATTACTTTGAGGTGAAGGATGTTCCCAAGCTTCGGGCGTACGCCGCCAGCCATTACAGCGGGGAGGAAGAGGCACAGCAGGATATTGCCGAGGCGGACCGGATTGTGGAGGGGGATATTCCCCTGTTCAAAGGGAAAAGAGTGCTCTTCCGGCACGGAAGCTATGACTGGAACAGCTGGCTGTTCGACAGCTCGCAGTATCAGCTGCATCTGACCCGGTTCGTCTACGTGAAGCGACTGTCCAGAGCCTATGCGCTGACCGGGGATGACAGATACGCCAGATGCTTCAATGATATGATCAGCCATTTCATTGACGATAACCCTATGCCGGTGGATGGTACGTTCCGGGCGGAGCATTCGACCTGGGACCCCCTCTCGGCCGGTGTACGGATGTTCATGCTGCCGGAAGCCTTCATTACCTTCTTCGGCTCCCCGGCCTTCGAGCCTGAGGTGAAGCTGAAGCTGATTCAGTCCTTCCAGCAGCACGGGGAGTACGTCCGTAAATACCATGCCAGCGGCGGGAATCATGTCTGCATGCAGCTCCGGGGGCTGACTCAGACGGCGCTGCTTCTGCCGGAGCTGAAGGATTCCGCCGGATGGCTGGAATACGCCGGGCGTAAGCTGCCGGGATACATCCTTGAGAACGTCTACCCCGACGGGGTACAGTTCGAGGGCAGCCCGAATTACCACCTGATCGTCATGCGTGAGCTGTATGAACTGGTGGTTCTGTATCAGAAGCTCGGCATCGATGACGGAGAATACCGGGAGACGCTGGAGAAAATGTATGTCGTCACGATGCATCTGCTGGCACCGGACGGGCAACTGGTCAAGTTCGGCGATACCGATGTTCAGGTGCTCAGCGAGCTGCGAAATGTCATGAGCCTGGGTGCTTACCTGTACCAGCGGGGGGACTTCAAGGCATTGGGCCATGAGCGGCTGCCGTTCTCCCTGCTGTGGAGAGTGGGGCCGGAGGCGGCGGTGGAGTATGATCAGCTGAAGGCCGTAGAGCCTGCGGAGACGGCAGCCTGCTTCCCGGCAGGCGGTTATGTGACCTCGCGCCAGGGCTGGAGCCCTAACGATATGTATATGGCGATGCGGGCAGGTGTTGGGATCGGCGGGCATGCGCATTCCGATGCGCTCAGTCTGGTGCTCTACGCCGGAGGACGCGAGCTGCTGGCGGATTCGGGTATGGGCTTGTTTGAGTGGAACAAGGAACGTAAATATACAGTCTCAACCCGTGCCCATAACACTGTGGTTGTCGACGGGCAGGACCAGCATGTCCGCAGCTTCCACTGGAATACACCGCCTACGGCGAGCTGCAGAATCTGGGACACCCAGTTCAATGAAGCATATGACTACACCTTTGCAAGCCAGTACGGATATACCCGGTACGAAGATCCGGTGGTTCACTCCCGCAAGGTGCTGTTCATCAAGAACAGCTATTGGCTGATCGTGGATCTGTTCCAAGCCAAAGGGCAGCACCGCTATGAGCAGTACTTCCACCTGCCGCCGGGTGCAGCGGCCTACGATTCTCTCAGCGGGGATGTTGTCTCCCAACTTAAGGGGACTAATCTGCTGCTGAAGCCGCTGCCCTCCGGGCTGGCGGAGGACCGGCTGACGCTGGAGCAGGGCCTGATCTTCAAGCAGGGCCACTATCACGAGAGTCCGGTCATGAAGCGTTCCCTTACCCTAACCGGCAGTGCAGCCATCGTCAACCTGGCGGTTCCGTTCGGGGCAGCGAAGCCGCAGATGCATGCAGAACGGCTCCCGGTAAGGCAGCATGGGGAACTACTCTCCGTGCAGGAGGCTACCGCACTGCGTATCGTGATGGAGGACCGGATGGATGACATTTGCCTCTACCATAAGAGTATCGATGTCAGATGCTATCTCGATCATACCGGCAATATTATCTCCGAGGCGCTGCTGCCCCGCAAGACGGAGCCGGAAGGCATTGCGTTTGCCGGAGGCAGCTATAACCGGGATGTTATTGTCAATCGTAGTCCCAAAGAATAGCAGAGCAGAAATGAGCAACGCCCATCCTGAACCGGGGATGGGCGTTGCTCAGGTATCCAATATACGCCATCGCTCTTCCGGTGATAGCTTGGGGCAAGTGCTGCAATACTCTCCGGCATCAGGCCCGATTCTGATCCGGTGGGCCAGGCAGCAATGCCTGCGCAGATAGAATGAACGGCCACGCAGCTTCGGATGCTCATACCGCCGGAACCGCATGGATACTTCATCCGGCTTCTCCGGCTGAAGCAGGGTATTATAATCCTGGCTGATGATCCGGCCCCGATCCTCAGAGTCCCAGATTCCCCTATCCGTATGCAGCTGTCCATACAGGTTATGCAAATTATGCGCAATCAGCGACCACATGACTTTCTCCTTGGCTCCCGTATACTCTGATACAGCCTGGAGCACCTGCCGTAAATGTGCCAGCAGGTGCTCCATATAATCGGAAAGGCAGGCTTGGCGTACTTCCGAAGGATTAACAGGCAATTTGTCCGTGGCTGTCGTCTCCGCTTCATAATGCATCATTCCTGCATCCGTTAGCTTGAACCGTAAAGCGCCGGGCAGCAGAGAGAGCGGGGTATCGAAGAGAGTGATGGAGGCGGCCAGTCCCATGATCAACACCGAGTACCTTTTGGCAAACAAAGTTCCGACCACAATTCCTCCAGGCTCCCCAAGCTGGAGTGATTGCTGCCTGATAATTAACGGAAGCTTTGCTTCGTCCAATAGATCTTCTGTACTGTATGGAAAAGAATTATTCCTGTCCTCTGCGACAGTCACGGCAAAATGCTGCTGCATGAAATCTTGTATCCACTGGCTGCTAAAAGGTATAACCTCACTCATTGCTCTAGCCATGCCATGATTTCATCAATAATTTCACCCCGGCCGATCACTCCCCAGCCCTTAAAGAGCCAGAAGGAATCGGTCTCATGAACCTTTCCTCCCTGTACGGCAGGGATGTTCTTCCAGAGTGCGCTGGCCTGCATGTTGTCCAGGAAATCGCGGGCATTGGAATCCACCTCAAGGACGATAAAGTCTGCTCCCAGCCCTGGTATTTTCTCCAAAGATAGATCTGCTCTCTGCTCTGACGGTGTAAGTGCGGCGGGTTCAAATCCGAGATCCTGGTAAAGGAGTGCATTGGTTGGATGACCTTGTTGTGCGTACACCTGGAGCGTCTTCTCACGTACACGGAGGTAGGCAAGTTTTTTGTTGTCCAGCGCTTTGATTTTCTCACTGGCCTGGACCGTTTTCTGTTCCAGTTCAGCAATTTTTTCCTTCGCCAGGTCCGTCTTGTCATACATCTCCGCAATGGTTAGCAGATCCTTGGTCCAAAAGGAAGTATCGTCGCCATAATCAAGCCATTCATTTCCAAGAACAAGGGTAGGGGCGATTTTGTTCAGTTGCTCATACTTATTCTCGGCCGTCCGGCTCTCAATAAGAATCACATCCGGATCAAGCAAGGTAATGGCCTCAAGGTTGGGATTATCCGCCGAACCTACAGTTTGTACCCCCTGCAGCTTGTCAGCCATATAGGGAAGATACTCTCCTCCGTACCGGACCTCGGTGTTCACACCGGAGGGCTTCTCTCCGATAGTCAACAGGTGATCTATGTACTCTGCCGAGAGAACAACGATTTTTTCGATTTTGGCCGGAATCACAGCTTCTCCCTTAAGGTGGGTAATCGTGCGTGTGCCCGGTTCTGCAGCCGCCTGATCCCTGGTTTGGGAAGCGGCGGGACTCTGCTCTCCGGAGGCCGGTTGTCCCGCTGTATTGCTGCAAGCGGCCAGTACCAGCAGCAGAACGGCAAGGAGCATGACCTGGATGGATTTCATTCGATTCATTTATTTCTCGTCTCCTTTATGTAATAGATAATAATAATCATTATCATTATGATAGGAGAACGATACATATTTTTCAATGGATTATAACCCTGTGTTGGCATGGATCATTCTATCGTCCCGCCTGCCAATCCGGGATGCAACATACGACATGGCCCACTTTCTGCCTGAGGGTCCGAGTGTTTTGAACAACAGATCTCCGGCATCGAATACCCGGGAGTGCTTCACTGCATCCAGTGAAGACCATTCTCTGGACGAGAGCAGTGCTTCCAGTCGTTGTCTCGATTCCAAGGTAGGGTCCGCAGCCAAAAAGATGGTTCCCGGGTTATACCGGGGAAGCTCATGAATCTCGAAATCCACTGCTCCTGTCTGCTCAGGGGTTGAGAGGGGCGGGCGTAGTCCAAGATCTTGGTATAGCAGAGTTCCTGTCTGATTGGAGGCACCGTACAGGCGGTAGAATTCAGAGCTGACTCTGATAAAAGAAACCGTGGGCAGTACATTCTGTGCTTCCAGCCGTGATCTAAGGAGGCGCTTCTGCTCTGCGTAGCGGTTCATCCAGTCGTCAGCCTGCTGCTCTTTGCCCAGAATACGGGACAACCGGGACAACTGCTGCTCCACATTATCGGTATGCTCAAGGACAACCGTGGGTGCGATGGACTCCAGCAACTCGCCTGGTAACAGGCGGTCGCTCCCAATAATCAGATCAGGCCTCACCCGTGCCAGCTCCTCGTAATTCAACCGGGAACCGTTCAGGCGGACTATGTCTTGCTCCAGTATACCGGAGTGGGGGAGGCTGTGATTTCTTGACACCCGCTCCCGGTAAGACAGCGCAGCCACTGGCGTTAGTCCAAGTGTCATCAGGTAATCATCCAGACCATAGTAGAGAACAGCAATACGGATATGATTATTTTTGAGGTAGCTGGCCGGTGCCACGCCTTCCGATTTTTTGAACACCCGGCTAAAATAATGCTCGTCCTTATAGCCCACTTCCTTGGCGATCTGCTTGACCCGTTCAGAAGAGAAGAGCAGTTGCTTGGCCTTTTTTATCCGCTCCTCCATTAAATAAGTCATAGGAGTCTTTTCTGTAAGCTGCTTGAACGCTCTGATAAAATGATTGGTGCTTAAGCCTGCCATTAGAGCCAGTTGCCCAACTTTAAGCTCTTGGTTGTAGTTATTCTTCATGTAGGCAAGCACAATGTCCATCCCTACAGCCTTGTCCTGCACAATACGAATACTGGGTTGAAGCAGCAACGCGAGCAGCCGCTGCAGCCGGTATTTGGCGTGCATGATATCCTCCGGGTCACGTGTACGGTGAAAGGAGGTCATTTGGCGGGTGATCTCTGCAGCCTGTGGATGGCCGGAAGCTTCAAGCTTCCCGCTAACTGGAAATTCCGGAGGGTGGAGCTTCTGGTGCCTGTGATCCTTACGAAGCTGGATACAGGAGAAGAAAATGATCATATAACGCAGGGGTTCTGTCGTCAGCGCTTTGCCTTCCACCGAAGTTTCGGGTAACAACAAAAAGAAGTCTCCTTTATTCGCCGTGAGCAGCCGCCCATTTAGGATAAACTGCCCTTTACCTTCTGTAACATAACACAAGGCATGGTGGTGAAGGATTCTTCGGGGCAAAGACTCCCCCTCTGCAAATCTTCCGTAATAGCTGTGAACGCTTGAAAAAAATAAGCGCTCCAGCCTGAATGCTGTCTGCGGTATTGTGGATATCATGCGTACCTCCTCGTTCGGCCGGAACAATAGCAGATTCTTTCAAGTCTCGTAAATAATATCCCCCGTCGCGCTCAGGTCATAGCTGTGAATCGAGCTTAGCTCACTGCGGAACGCCTCCGAGCGAAGGATATCCAGAATCGCGTTAATCCAGGCTTCATTCTCCGGCTTCTTCACCATGACCAGATCGTAACGCTCACGGATCAGGGGAATGAAGTCGATGCCGTCAATGATTTTGGCGGCTTTCTCGGTGCCGATGCCCACATCCGCCCCGCCTCTCGCCACCAGGCTGGCTACTGCCAGATGACTGTTCTCTTCATTAGTGTATCCGTTCAAGCCGGATGACGGAATTCCATGCAGGCGCAGCTGTTCATCCAGCAGCACCCGCGCGCCGGAGCCGCGCTCACGGTTGATCAGCGTCACTCCGTCCTGCCGCAGGTCCCCCCAGCTGCGGATGCCCAGCGGATTGCCCTTCTGCACATAGAAGCCTGCGCTGCGAGTAAGCAGATGCACCACTATATAGGAGAAGCCTACGAGCAGCTTGCGGATATAAGGCAGGTTATATTCACCGCTGTCACCGTCCAGCAGGTGGGTGCTTACAATATCTGATTCGCCCTGATACATGGCAATGAGGCTGTCCAGACTGCCAGCATAGGAACGGAGCGGGCGGGTGGACGGCAGGGTCCGCTCCAGATGGGTCGCCAGAATATCAAGCGACATATCCTGCCCGGTAATGACTACATTTACACCGCTGCTCTTCATGCTGTGCGGCGGCGGCGAGGCGAAGGCCTGATAAGGCGCGGCGAACGGGAGGCCCGTCTGCTGCGCTGGCTGGGCCTGCGGCAGTGCAGCTTCGGTCAGCCCGCCTCCGGGCAACAGATTCGCATAGGCCCCGCTGTTGCGGGAATTCTGCTTGTATTTCTCCAGATCGGAGAGATCAACGCGCATTTGCTTGCCGACACGGTAAGAGGGCAGCTCGCCCTTTTTAATGAGATCATAGACCTTGAGCTTGGAGATTTTGAGCAGCCGGGCGATTTCCTCGGTTGTATAGGAAGTATTCTCGGTCATGTATTGTACCCTCCTGGGGGATGGACTGCGGCAGATTCACAAATAGCCATATTAGGATAGCCTTATTATGCTCAAGACTACCTTATTTTGTGAACCTGTGCAATCCGGGGAAGGCCCTTAATAGGTCATGTGCCGGTCCGTCTTCGCCTGCTGCACATCAGATAAGGCAATCAGCTCCGAGACGGTCACGAACCGGAAGCCCTGCTTCTTCAGCTCAGGCAGAATAATCTTCAGCGCTTCCTTCGTCTGCGACGGCCCGTGGACATGGTCGTGGAACAGGACAATATCGCCGCTCTTGGCATTGCGGATCACCCGGCTTGAGATGTTCCAGACGCCGGGGCGGTTCCAGTCTCGGGTGTCCTGATGCCAGGACCACAGTACGGGCTTAAGGCCCATGTTGTTGGATACATCGATCAGGGTCTCGTCATACATTCCGCCCGGCGGTCTGAACAGGCTGCTGTGTCTGCCGGATATCTTCATAATTTCCTGCTCCGTCAGCGCGAGTTCCTCCTGAATCTGCTTCCCGGAGATCGGCCTTTTGAAATAGACATGGTTATAGGTATGGTTCGCCAGCTCATGTCCTTCATTAATCACACGTCTGGCGACATCGGGATATGCGGCGATCCGCTTGCCAATCGCAAAAAACGTGCATTTCGCTTGATACTCATGCAGCACCTCCAGAATGCTGTCCGTCTCCAGGGGGTCCGGGCCGTCATCGAAGGTCAGCGCAATCACCTTCTGGCTGGTGCGCACTTCCCAGATCATATCGCCGCGCTCCTCATAGTAGTAGCGGTTTTTTGCCTTGTTCGGACTGCCCAGGGCCAGATCGGAAGGGCAATGCATCAGCGCCAGCGCTGCAAGAACTGCGGCGGTCATTCGGGTGACTGTTCTCATGGCTCTCAGATTCACTCCACACTTGTTTTTATAAGCGTTTCCTGCTGCTTAAGTCTTAGAATGCTCTATCCCCCTTGGATGCTATGCATTTATAGCAGCCCGCGGGGCGATTTGTATTTTAGAGTGAAAGTTCCGGCGGAAATGACTTATAATAAGTTACTAAATACAGATCAAGGAATAGGAGCAGCGGAGATGACACTGATTGAACAAAGAGAGCATAGACAATATCCCGAAATCACGAAGCTGGAGACCTCCAGAGCCGCATATGAACGCGACTATTCTCGTCTGATCCATTCGCCGACCTTCCGGCGGCTGCAGGGCAAATCACAGGTGTTCGGAGCCGGAACCGGGGATTACTACCGGACGCGCCTGACCCACTCGCTGGAGGTGGCGCAGATTGCCCGGGAAGCGGCCAAGAGTCTGCTGCGTTCTTACCCGGAAGTAGAGACCGGAGCCGCGGAGAATCCGGGTCTGGTCATTGATCCCGAGGTAGTCGAATGTGCGGCAATTGCCCATGACTTCGGACATCCCCCGTTCGGGCATAAGGGAGAAGAGGTACTGGACAGCCTACTGGAGAAGCTGGTTACCCGCAAGACGGTGGAGGCGGTAGCTAAGTCCGGCGCAGGACCCGTTCAGCAGCAGACGATTCATGAGAGCATGAAGCGCAAATATGAGCATTTTGAAGGGAACGCCCACAACTTCCGCCTGATTATGTTCCTGGAGAAGCGCGAGAATATCGACGGCCTGAACCTCTCGGATGCGGTGCTGCTGGGGATTAACAAATATCCTTTTCCCGGAACGGTGCTGAAGAAGGGAATGTATCTGCACGAATGGGAGTATATCCACGAGATCCGCACCCAGTGGGGAATTCCGGCAGGCAAAAAGACGCTGGAAGCACAGCTGATGGACCTGTGTGACGATATTGCTTATTCGGCGCATGATCTGGAGGACGGCATCAAGGCCGGTAAGATTGAGGTACATGAGCATTTCCTGCAAGACGACTATATTCAGCGGCTGATTGTCGAGAAGATCACCACGCTAGAGGATACCTTCTGGTCCGGCTGGAACAAGTCCGCGATCCGTTTCAAGGTGGAGGAGGTACTGAATTCCTTCCTTCGGGTCTGGAAAGAGAAGATGCCTACCTGTGAGAATGACTATTCCCGCACCCGGCGCGAAGTCAAAGCCTATTGGGTCAGTACCTTCGTCGCCAGCCTCGGCGTGATCGGGGACGGGGACTGGAAGAAGGTTACCTTCATTAAGGAAGGCAAGGAGGATGAGGACATGCTGCGGACCGTCAGTGTGCTCAAAAGCTTCGCCTGGGTAACGATGATCCGCGATTTGCGCGTACAGCGCCTCCAGAAACGGAGCGAGTGGATACTGCGGCGGCTGTGGGAGGCATTCCTTGATCCCGAGACATCCCGGAGTATTATCCCTTCGGACTGGCTGCAGCGGTTCGAGAAGGACCAGAAGTCAGCCAGACCGATTTGGACTTGGGAGCATATGGTGACGGATTATATTGCCGGAATGACCGACGCCTTTGCCGAGAAAATCTACAATGAGCTGTACGGGCTGAAGGTCGGTTCGATATACGATCTGGATTAGACCTATATAGTAGCAACTTTACCTGTCCGCCGCCCCGGCTGGCAGGTAAAACCTTACATCGAGAGAAACATGTTAATTTTTGACCGTCTGCTGCCGACATAGTACATATAACCTATTTTTTTTTGCTTTTTTTATGAAAATAAATGTAATTAGATGGAAAATGGTGGAACATCCAGAATAATTTCAAGGGGGCACACAGGTGTGGGGATAGGTCAGCGACTGAAGGATTGGTTAGGAAAAGGGAGGAATGAAGCGGGCAAGAAGCAGCAGGCGAAGCTGTCCAGCGGCAGAAAAAGCATCGGCTTCAAGATCGCTTCCGGTTATGCGGCTCTGGCTGTATTCGTTCTGATCAGCGGC